>JBBEEB010000026.1:23600-39661 GCA_040880995.1 Halofilum sp. (in: g-proteobacteria) | reverse complement strand
CACTGATGCAGGCCGATCCCAAGCCCCTGCGCCGAAGCGACCGCCCCGCCGAATAGTTTGGCTGCAATGGGCTCGGGCACCGGTGCGCCCGAGTCGCAGATGCGCAGCTGGCAGCCCGCCTCGTCGGCGCTCAGCTCGGCCCGGATGTGCACACGCCGATCGATCGATTGCTTGTAGCGCGCGTTCTCCAGCAGGTTCTCCGCCACCGTGTCGAACAACTCGCGGGGCAGCTCGCCGCCCGCGATACAGTGCCCCGAGAATTCGATCGACCCGTCGCCGTAGCGATTCTGCAGCTCCTCCCACCATACGGCCGCGGCCACGCGTTCGGCCGAACCGACCTCCGCCGGGTCGCGCAGCTTTTCCACCGTGGCCTGAAGGCGGCGGTTGATGTAGGGCAACTGACGTTGGACGAGTGCCAGCGCCTCGCCCGGATCGCGCGCGTGCCCGTCGCTGACGGCCGCGGAAAGCGACTGCAGCGACTGCAACAGGTTCTTGATGTCGTGCGTCAAGCGCGCGCCGGTGTCGTAGATGGCGCGCGCCTTCTCCTGCTCGCGCAGTTCTGCCTCGAAGTGGCGCGAGGCGTAGAGCTGCTGTACCAGCCGCGTCAGCAGCTGGACGTGCATGCGCAGCGCCGGACCGGGATCGCGGTCGGTGTAGACCCACAAGGCCGTGCCGTCGTCCGGCGCCTCGGTTACGTGCACGGTCCGCTCGCCCACCAGGCGATGGTTGCCATCGGGCGCGATGGCCTCGACGCCGTGGACCCAGTCGAGCTCGTGCAGTGCTTCCATCGCGCGATTGAGATAGCCCTCGGGATCGAGGCCGCGTGCCTCCGGCCCGGACAGCCGCAGCAGGAAATGCTCGAACGGTGAACCCAGGTTGAGCAGATAGCGGTCCAGTAGCACCCGAAACATCGTGTGACCGGATTTGCGCCGCCAGAGCCAGTCCGTGATGAGGATCAGCACACCCACGAACAGCAGGACGTGGATCAAAGCCTGCGTGTACGGCTCGCCGCTGCGATAAGTCCACAGCGCCGAACCGGCCGCCAGTAACAAGGCGAAAAGGGTCAGCGTCAGGCTGCGCAGATAATCGAACCGCGGTTGCACTCGGGTCACGCCTTCCGAGTGCAGGAAAAGCATCGCGCACGGCAACAGCGCGCTCGCGGTGAATAGCGCCGCCAGGGCGGGTTCGGCGGTCTCGAAGTCGAACACCGGCGGGGTCACGCGGCCCAGTAGCGCCACGAACAGGAATCCGATCACCAGCCACTGGGCGATCTGGTCGTGCCGGCGGCGCGCGTGTTCGCCGCCCACGACTCCGATCAGCGCCAGTATCCAGCCGGCGAGCAGCAGCCAGGTCATCCATAGCGCCGCGAGCGTACCCGCGACCAGTGCGAACGCCGCCGCACGCGCACCGACCCGCGTCGAGCCGCGATAGAACGGCTGCCACAGCAGGATCGCGGCAAAATGCGCCATGATGAAGGGCGCGTGCAGGGCGGAAGCCGGCACGTGCGTCAGCGCGCCGTATAGGGCCAGCAACGCGAGCGCCAGGAACCGGTGCCGATGCCGGCCCAGCCCCGCCCACCGCGTAATACCCGGCCGAATGGCACTTCGTACGGCGGTTTGGTCGTGCATCGCGACGCCAGCGGCAGCCAGGAGAGAATGGCTCCATCATCGTGACAACACGCGTCCGCGGCAACCCTTCGGCTTGCTCCCAGGGCCGAGTGGTACGCTTCCTGCACCAATGAGGCTCGTCCAACCGGAGTGCGAACATGGTCCTGACGATCGCCCGCTACAGCTTGCGCGAGGCCGCGCAGAACCGCATGGCGGGGCTCGCGCTGTTGCTGCTGCTGGCGACCTTCTTCCTGGCGGAGTTCGTCGGCGCCGTGGCGCTGGCCGAGCACCGCGCGATCCAGGCCACTTTGCTCGGCAGCGTGCTGCGTCTTGGGGCCGTGCTCGTGCTGGCGCTATTCGTCGTCAGCAGCCTGCTGCGCGAGCAGGAAGACCGGGCGCTGGAGTGGATCCTGTCGCTGGCGCGCCATCGCGCCCAGTACGTCCTCGGCAAGCTTTGCGCTTACCTCGTACTCGCCTTGGTGCTGGCGACGGCCTGCTCCGGCTTGGCCTTGCTGTATGCCCCCGCGGCCGAGGTGCTGCGCTGGGGCGTCTCGCTCGCCTGCGAGCTGTGGCTGGTGGCTGGTCTCGGGCTGTTGTTGGCTTTCACGTTCCGCCAGCCGGTGGCCGCCCTCGCGACATTGGCCGCCATCTATGGGCTGGCGCGCGCAACGGGCGCGTTGCTGCTCATCCTGGGCGAGCCGCAATACGCGGCCGCGGGCGGATTCCACAGCTTCGCCGACGCCTTCATCCATGCGCTCGCCTGGTTGCTGCCGTCGCTGTACCGCTTCACCGACGCCGCCTGGCTCGCCTACGGCGCCGGCACCTGGAGCGATCTGGCGGCCGTCATCGGGCAGACGGTGGTCTATGTGCCGCTGATCGCCGCCGCCGCGGCCTTCGACCTCTATCGGCGCGAGTTCTGAGGACCATGCGCAAGTTGAGCGATCATGCGCACGGACCAATGCGCGTCCCGGCGGAAGCCAAGGCGCATGCGCGGGTTGGCTGCGATGCGCAGCGCGACCGCAGCGGATCGGCGCCGTGTCGAGTTGCCCCGGATTCCGCCTTCGGCTCCATCCGGGCTACGGGGGCCGGGATCGAGGCCGCCTCGCGCCGCATCCGTCGTATGAGCGGTCATTGCGAGCGAAGCGAAGCAATCCAGTCGTTCCACGGGTACAGGGCCGAATACGGCCGGCAACCTCGACGATGGATCGCCGCGCCGCCTCCGCGTGGAACTCCAAAGGCGGTGGCAATGCTCATTCCGCGGAACGGGTGCTCCGCATTGCGCGCCGTTCCCCACACGACTCGTCATTGCGAGCGAAGCGAAGCAATCCAGTCGTTCCGCGGGTGCGGGGCCGAATTCGGCCGGCGGTCTCGACGCTGGATCGCCCCGCCGCCTCCGTGTGGAACTCCAAAGACGGTGGGGGTGCGTATTCCGCGGAACGGCCCCGTAGCCCGGATGGAGCCGGAGGCGGAATCCGGGATGGGACTTGGATTCTGCCTTCGATTCGATCCAGGCTACTCCGGCTCGCGAATCCAGATTGCAGTCCCTTCGGTTGGTTGCCCTCGTTCGTTCGCGGGCGGAGCCCGCTCCTACATGGGCGGAGCTTGGGTTCATCTCCGGCTCGATGACTCGTTCGGCATCCCGGCGCCCGCGGAACGATGAAACCCATGCGCGCCCTTTCGCGGCCGCTTGAACGAGCGCTCCGCGCACTCCGTGGCTGGGGGACGCCCACGCGTCCCCTGCGGTCGGTACCCCGTCCGGTGCGGCTGGCGTTGGTGGTCGCACTCGTCGCGCAACTCCTCTGGCATGCGGTCGAGCCGCCGCCAAGTCCCCGGCGTGAGGCGATGCCGCCGGCGCCGCCCGATGCCGTGTTGCGCCTTGCGGCGCTCGGCGAGCCGAGCACCCTCGCCGCGTCCGGCCTTCTCTGGCTGCAATTCCACGACGAACAGCCCGGGCTGGACATCTCGTGGAGGGATCTGGATTATTCGACCCTTCGCGCCTGGCTGGAGCGCTGGCAGGCGCTCGTGCCGAACAGCGACTACCCGCAGATGCTCGCGGTGCGCATCTACGGCCAGGTGGCCGATCCCGCGCGCCAGCGGATCATGCTCGATTTCGTGCGCGCCTCGTTCGAGCAGCGCCCGCGCGAACGCTGGCGCTGGTTGGCAGAGGCCGCGATCACCGCGCGCCATCGCCTAGACGATCTGCCGCTTGCCCTGGAGTACGCCCGGTTGCTTACCGAGCGCACGCGCGCGGGCGAGATTCCGCATTGGGCACGGGATTTGCAGATCTTCATTCTAGAAGACATGGGCGAACTCGAGGCGGCGCGCGTACTCATCGGCGGACTGCTGGCGAGCGGCGAGATCGACGATTCGAACGAGATCCGCTTCCTCGAACGTAAGCTCACGGCGCTGGAGCGCCGGCAAGAAGAACATTCGGGAAAATAACTACGGGGCCCCGGCCGAGCCGAGGTGTCCACACATCGACACAATCCGGTCGGTCTGTCGAGGATCAGACACACCCGAGCCGGCTGAGGCAGGAGAAGGGATTACCATGCAACAACGTCAGCGCGGATTCACCCTCGTCGAGATCGCCATTGTGCTGGTGGTTATCGGGCTCTTGCTGGGTGGGGTGCTCAAGGGGCAAGAGCTTATAAATAGTTCGCGTGTGCGCGCGATCTCCGATCAGCAGGCCGGCGTTCAAGCGGCTTTTTACGGCTTCCAGGATCGTTACCGGGCTGTGGCGGGCGATATGGATGAGGTTGATGCGAGCGAGGCGATTGGACAAGAAGTCTTTCTTGGCGGTGACGGAAATGGTCGACTGCTCGCCCCTGTTGGTGAAAACGGTGCGGAATGGGCGGAACTGAACGGAGTGTGGGAGCAACTGTCAAAGGCCGGATTCATCAAAGGAAGCTATAACGGCGACAACGGCAACGCCGAGCCCACTGCCGACGATGGCCCAGTCAACGTTTTCAACGGGAATCTCATTCTGGCACGTCACGGCGAGTACGTCGGTAATGCCCCGGAGCGCTTGGTTCTCCATATGGGACGCCAAGTACCTGCGGATATTGCCCGAGAGCTTGATGTGAAGGTTGATGACGGGGAGCCAGAGACTGGCATCTTGCGTAACGCGGCCCAGGGCGCTCGCGCCTATCAGGCGGACAATGAAGAGTGCACTACCGGCTCCGATCCGGCCATTTGGGATATCGAAACGAATTCTCAGGACTGCAACCCAACGTTCCTATTCTAGTCCGCCAAAGGCGTGATCGTCTCCACACTTAATCTGCGGGGTGTCAAACGAAGTCTCGGCTTGAATGTGGTCCTTCGAGCAATCGATGTGGCCATCGCGTCAGGGGAGATGGTCGCACTCGTCGGCGCCAATGGCGCGGGTAAATCCACGCTGATTCGGACTTTGCTCGACCTGCGCGCGCTAGACGCTGGCTTGATCGCTATCGAAGGGCAGCCGCATACGGAACCGCGCGCGCGCGATCGCATCGCCTATCTGCCCGAGCGCTTCCAGCCCGCCTATTTCATGCACGGGCGCGAGTTCATCGCGTACATGCTTGCGCTCTATGGTGCGAACCCGGGCGCTGACGAGATCGAATGTCAGTGTGGATACCTAGGGCTTGTGCCGGATGCGCTCGACAAGTCCGTGCAGACGTACTCCAAGGGCATGTCTCAGATGCTGGGTCTGGCGGCCTGCCTGCTGTCCGGCCGCCCCATTCTCGTGCTTGACGAGCCCATGAGTGGTCTGGATCCGACGGCTCGTGTACGCCTGCAACGGGCGTTACGCGCGCATCGTGACAACGGCGGGACGATTCTCTTTACCACCCATCTTCTCGCTGACGCCGAAGCATTGGCCGACCGCGTGGCCGTGCTACACGACGGGCGCATCGTTGCGGATGGTTCACCGGACGAATTGAAGGCGCGATATCGGGTCGACGACCTTGAAGCCGTGTTTGTCGAATGTGTCGGTGGTGTGGATCGGGTTGCGAGCTGAAGGTCACGCGCTTCGACAAAGTTGCGCTGCCCGATTCGTTCGCGGCTGGTAGCCGCTCCTACCATTTCCGAGCAACCGTGTAGCCTGGATGGAGGCGTAGCCGTAATCCAGGAGCGCGAGAGACCATCGGCTCCACGGTTCCCCGCTCATCCCTCCAGTAAACGTCTCATCACCTTCGATGTCATCGCGAACCAAGTGAAGCGATCCAGTGCGTGCTGCGGGTATGGCCTGGAGTCGCGCTTTGCCCTCGACGCTGGATTGCTTCGTCGCCTATCGGCTCCTCGCAAAGACGAAGCTGTTGTAAGTCGGATGAAGGCGGAGCCGGATCAATCCGTAGGAACGGACTGGCGCGCGAAGCCCGAAGGACTCGGCGCAGGATGCGCCGAGCAATCCAGGGCGTTCCTGCCGGCTGTTCCTGGCATCGATGCATGCCGAGCGTGGAACCTCGATTCCGCTTCGCTGCATCGAGGCTACGGTACATGGATTCGTGCACGTTGCCGTTTCTTTCGCGGCTGCGCTTTCCTACCGCTCCTCGGCCAATCGTGACCGGTAGGAGCGGGCATCGCCCGCGAACTGTCGGCGTCGGACGTGGTTGCAGGGTTCGTTCGCGGCTGATTGCCGCGCCTACAGGTCCGCGACAGAGACGTAGCCGAAACCTAGGCTGGGCCGCAGGTGGTGTACGGCTCCGAGATGGTATGTCGCGCGAAGCGCGACGCCCTCAATCGGCCTCGATGCCGAGTTCCTGGATCTTGCGGGTGAGTGTGTTGCGGCCCCAGCCGAGCAGGTAAGCGGCTTCCTGGCGGTGGCCGGCGGTGCGGCTCAAGGCGATGTCGATCAACACGCGCTCGAGGCGCTCGGTGGCGGTGCCGACCAACCCCGAATCGCCTTCGTCCAGGCGCGCCTGGGCCCAGCGGCGCAGTTGGGCCTCCCAATCGGTAGTGTCCGCGGGCGCCACCTCGCGTAGCTCGCGCGGCAGGTCTTCCGTATGGATCTCGTTGCCGGCTGCCATGACGGTCAGCCAGCGGCAGAGATTTTCCAGCTCACGCACGTTGCCCGGCCAGTCGAGGCCGCTTAAGCGCCGTTCGACCTCGTCGCTCAGTTGCTTGCGGGGGACGCCCAACTCCTGGGCCGCTTGCGCCATGAAGTGGCGTGCGAGCAGGGGGATGTCCTCGTGGCGTTCCCGCAGCGCGGGGACGGGCAGGCGAACCACGTTCAAGCGATGGAACAGATCCTCGCGAAACTCGCCCTTGGCCACCCGCGCCTCAAGGTCCTGATGCGTGGCGGCGATGATGCGTACATCCACCTGATGCCCGGTCGAGCCGCCCAGGCGATGGATCATGCCCTCGGAGAGCACCCGCAATAGCCGCGTCTGCAGCTCCACCGGCATGTCGCCGATCTCGTCGAGGAACAGCGTGCCGCCGTCGGCCTGTTCGAACCGGCCCTGGCGCGCGCTGTCGGCGCCAGTGAACGCCCCTTTCTCATGGCCGAACAGCTCGGATTCGAGTAATTCGCGCGGGATCGCCGCGGTGTTGATGGCGACGAACGGCTTCTGCGCCCGCGGGCTGTGGCGGTGTAGCGCGCGCGCGACCAGTTCCTTACCGGTGCCTGATTCGCCCGTGATGAGCACGGTGACCGGCGCGCGCGCCAAGCGGCCGATGGCGCGAAAAAGCTCCTGCATGGCCGGGGCTTGCCCGACCACACCGCCGCCGAGCATGGCGGGTTCGTCCCCGCTGGTTGGGCCCGCGCCGGAGTCGAGTGCCTGCACGTTGGCGTTGGCCGCCCGCCGGATGAGCTCGACGGCCTCGTCGAGGTCGAACGGCTTGGCCAGGTAGTCGAACGCACCGCCTTCGAAGGCCGCGACCGTGGTATCCAGGTCCGAGTGAGCCGTCATCACGATGACGGGCAGCTCCGGCCGGTCCTGTCGCACGCGTTCGGCGACCGAAATCCCGTCCGTGCCCGGCATGCGTACGTCGGTGACCATGACGGTCGGCGTGCGCCGCTCGAGCGCGCCGAGTGCTTCATCGCCGTTGGCAAAAGACTCGACGGCGAATCCCGCCTGCCCGAGCGCGCGTTCCAGCACCCACAGCATGGAGGGGTCATCGTCGATCAACCAGATCAGCGGGGCGGGCGTGACGGCCGTCTCAGCCATGGTTCTGCTCCAGAGGCAGCAGGATGCGGAAGGTGGTGCCGGCGGTAGAGCTCTCGCATTCGATCAGCCCGTCGTGGCGGCCCACTAGTGATTGCGCGATCGTCAGCCCCAGGCCGGTGCCGTCCGGGCGGCCGGTAACCATGGGCTGGAACAGGTGATCCTGCAGTTCTTCCGGGATACCGGGGCCGTTGTCGATGAGCTCGATCGTGGCCACCAGGCGATGCAGGGTCTGCCCAATCGTGTACTGGCGCAGCGCCCGCGTACGCATGGTGATGGCGCCGTCATCGCCGATCGCCTGCAGCGCGTTGCGCGCCAGGTTCAGTAGCGCCTGGATGATCTGATCCCGATCGATCTGCAACTCCGGAATGCTGGGGTCGTACGCGGTCGTGAGCGCGACCCCAGGGCCGGCTTCGGCTCGCAGGAGCTGCATCACGTGCTCGGTGACTTCGTGGATGTTGGTCTCGCCGCGATTCGGCCGCTGATCCGGGGCCATCATGCGGTCGATCAGCGCCCGCAGGCGGTCGGCCTCACGCACGATGACCTGGGTGTACTCGACGAGCCCGGCGTCGACCTCGCGCTCGAGCAATTGGGCGGCGCCGCGCAGTCCCGCCAACGGGTTGCGCACCTCGTGCGCCAGTCCGCGCAGCAGTGTTCGGTTGGCCTCTTCCTGCGCCCGCAGCGCCTCCTCGCGGACGATGCGTAGATGGCGGTCCAGCGGGCTCACCTCGATGATCGCCACCGCGCCCCACTGGCGTGAGTGCCAGGGCGTGACCGCGACGTCGGCGTGCAGCGGTTGAGCCGGACCGTTGGGCAGGGGCGTGATCTCGATCTCGCGCGCGGTGAAGGCCTCTTCGCTCTGGACCGCCTCGCGTGCGTGCTGCAAGCGATCCGGTTCGGTCACGATCAGTTCGGACAGCGTGGCGCCCACGGCACGCTTGCGGCTCACGCCGAACAGGTCCTCGGCCGCGGCATTGACGAAATGCACCACGCCGGCGGCGTCGGCCACCAGCACGGCGACCGCCAGCCCGTCAGCCAGCTCCGAGTCGGCGCGTTTGAAGTCCATCGGTTCTTTGCTCATTGCACTATTATAGTGCAAAGCTCCGTGGAGAATGAATATTTTTATTTTTGAATCAGTAGCTTATCGGGTTATGCCGAAGGCGCTACCGCCGGACCGTCGGGGGCGTTCTAGCGCCGAGCGATGATCCAGATCGCATGCACGATGCCGGGGATATAGCCGAGGAGGGTCAGCAGGATGTTGAGCCAGAAATGCAGCCCAATGCCCACCTGCAGAAACACCCCGAGCGGGGGGAGGAGGATGGCCAGGATGACGCGAACCACATCCATGTCACGTTCCTTGTGGCATGTGAAGCCGAGTTGTCGCCGCGGCTCAGTTATTGCCGAGGCTGGCCCTTAAAAGATGGAAGTCGATTGGACTCGAGGCCACCAGGGGTGTGCCCGAGGCGTCGACCACGCGTGCGACGACCGTGTGCGTGCCGCGATCGACCGGACTCACGCTGATCTGCTCGTTGGCGCCCGCTCCGCGGACGTCGCCATCGAGCAGGATCTCGATGCGATGGCCCTGATCCAGTGACTTGCCATCCGGCTGTAGCGCGACGCGGAATGGGACCATGCCGCCATTGTGGCGCACCGCCTGATCAGCCGGCGGATAGGCCACTTCGATCCCGGAGTAACCTCCCACCTGCTCGCTTTCGTCGGATTCCTCCTCGGCAGGCGCCTGGAACTGGGGCGGTGCCTCGTCCGGAGCCACCGTCGTCAGCGGCTCGAGGGTGACCGGGTCCGCGCTGTCCGATGGTGCTTGATCGGTGAACAGCGGATTGCCCTGATCGTCCGTGGAGCGATAGATCTCTTCTCCCGCAGTGAGTGCGGGAAAGAGCAGCAGGATGGTGATGGCGTATCCGGCGCGCATGCCGCGAATCCTAGCAGTTCCGGCTCCCCCTTGCCCGGCAGGAACGCCGGCCCCGGAATCCTGTCCGCACGCGGGCGGAAGGGTCGGGGACCGGCGGCCTGGTATCGCCTTACACGCTGTAGTACATGTCGAACTCGACCGGATGGGTCGTCATGCGCAGGCGCGTGACGTCTTCCATCTTCAGGTCGATGTAGGCGTCGATGGAGTCGTCGGTGAACACGCCACCGGCCGTGAGGAACTCGCGGTCCTTGTCGAGCGCGTCGAGTGCCTCTTCCAGCGAGGCCGCCACGTGCGGAATCTCCTTCTCCTCCTCGGGCGGCAGGTCGTACAGGTCCTTGTCCATCGCGTCGCCCGGGTGGATCCGGTTCTGGATGCCGTCGAGGCCGGCCATCATCAGCGCGGAGAACGCCAGGTATGGGTTGGCCGTCGCGTCCGGGAAGCGCACCTCGATGCGCTTGGCCTTCGGCGAGGAGTCGTGCGGCACGCGGATCGAGGCCGAACGGTTGCGCGCCGAGTAGGCCAGCAACACCGGCGCCTCGAAGCCCGGCACCAGCCGCTTGTAGCTGTTGGTCGAGGCGTTGGTGAAGGCGTTCAGGGCCTTGGCGTGCTTGATGACGCCGCCGATGTAATACAGCGCCTCCTCGGACAGACCACCGTAGCCGTCGCCGGAGAAGATGTTCTGGCCGTCCTTGGACAGCGACATGTGGACGTGCATGCCGCTACCGTTATCGCCAACCAGGGGCTTGGGCATGAACGTGGCCGTCTTGCCAAAGGCGTGGGCGACGTTCAGCACCACGTACTTCAGGATCTGCAGCTCGTCGGCCTTGCGCACCAGGGTGTTGAACTCGGTACCGATCTCGCACTGACCGCCCGTGGCGACCTCGTGGTGATGCACCTCCGGGGTCAGGCCCATCTCTTCCATGGTCAGGCACATCTGGGCGCGCAGGTCGTGCAGCGAGTCGACCGGCGGCACCGGGAAGTAGCCGCCCTTGACCGAGGGCCGGTGACCGATGTTGCCGTCTTCGTAGAGACGCTCCGAATTCCAGGTGGACTCCTCCGAGTCGACCTTGTAGAAGGCGCCGCTGATGTCCGAGCCCCAGCGAACGTCGTCGAGCACGAAGAACTCGGGCTCGGGGCCGAAGAACGCAGTGTCGGCGATGCCGGTCGACTGCAGATAGGCCTGGGCGCGCGTCGCGACGGAACGCGGGCAGCGCTCGTAGCCCTGCATGGTCGACGGCTCGACGATGTCGCAACGGATGTTGAGTGTCGGCTCGTCGGTGAAGGGGTCCAGGACGGCAGTGGAGGTGTCCAACTGCAGCATCATGTCGGACTCTTGGATGCCCTTCCAGCCGTTCACCGAGGACCCGTCAAACATCTGACCGCCCTCGATATCGTCCTCATCGAGTTTCGAGGCGGGCAGCGTCATGTGCATTTCTTTGCCGCGCGTATCGGTGAATCGTAGATCCACGAAGCGCACGTTCTCGTCTTTGATGGTCTTGACCAGGTCGCTGGCGGACATTGATTTGCTCCTATCCGGTAGTGATGTAAAGCCTGAGCGCCTCGGGGGACGCAGAAACCATGCCATGCCCTCGATGTCTCGCAAAAGGCCGCAAATCGGCGACTCCGAGCGTCATCGTCGGCGTGACTTGCACACGCATGGTGCAGCTAAAACGGTAGTTGCACCATTATGGAGCAACTCGCTGAAAAACGGTGACCGAACCCACGAACGGTTCCGCCGCGGCGGCGGCCCGCATGGCCTCCGCATTGGCGGGCCCGCCGCCATCGGTGTACGGCGCGAGCGAGATCTGCACGTGGACCTGGCCGCCGAGGTAGTGCAGCGTAACGCCTTCGACGCGCTCCGCGCCCGGCAACCCGGCCCAGCGCGCTTGCAGCCGTTCGACCAGCTCGCCGCGCAACGGCAGCTCATTCGAAGGTCCGCCGTCCGTATCCTCTTCGGGGTCGACATGGACCATCACGTCGGCCAGTCGGGTCCCATGGTCGAGCAGCGCCAGGCGCACGGCCTCGGCCACGCGGTGCCCCTCGGAGACACTCACGCGCGGGCCCACGCGGACGTGCAGGTCGACCAGGGCGTAGTGGCCCATCCAGCGGGAGCGCACCGTATGGACGTGGCGCACGCCATCGACGGCCGCGGCCTGTTCCCGCAGATGCTCGCACGTTCGGTCGTCGAGGCCCGTATCGACCAGTTCGCGCAAGCTCTGCCAGATGAGGTCGATGCCCACCTTGGCCACCATGGCGGCGACCACGATCGCGGCGATCGCGTCGAAGGTCGCCCACCCGGCCAGGGTGCCGCCAATCCCCATCGCCACCACAATGGATGAAAGCGCGTCCGAGCGATGATGCCAGGCGTTGGCCTCCAGCAGGCGCGAGCGCACGCGTTTGCCCACCGCGCGCGTATAGCGGAACAGCGTCTCCTTGGCCGCGACCGAGCCGAGCGCGACGACCAGTGCGGCCAGTTCCGGGCTTCCCAAGTTGCCGGCGCCCAGCGATTCGATGGCGTTGTGACCGAGCAACGCCGCCGTCCCGAGCAGGGAGATGCCCACGACGATCGTCGCCGCCGTCTCGATGCGGCCATGCCCGTAAGGGTGGTCCGCGTCGGGATCGCGGGCGGCCTGGCGCGCGGCCAGCAGGACCACGCCATCCGAAAAAAGATCCGAGAGGGAGTGGACGCCGTCGGCGACGAGCGCCTGTGACTGGCCGACCACGCCGACGATGATTTTGACCAGCGCGAGCAGAAGATTGGCCGCGACGCCGATCCAGGTGACCCAGCTGATCTGGCGAAAGCGGGCGTCGTGGTCGTGTGCGCCCCCAGCGGCGACCGGACTGCCTTCGGTGCGGCTGGTGGAAGTCTCGGTGGTCATCGCAGGGGTTCGACACACGGATGCAATGGGCGGTGTCGCACGCAGGGCGCCTCCACGGCGTGCATCGGGCCGTGGCGGCCAACAATCCGGGGGCGCACCCGCGGCGGCTCATGGGCCGGGCGCGAAGCGCGGCGCGCGTCATGCGAGGAGTCAGCCATGCGAGAACGGGTGGTCCGCGGGGAGCCGGCCATTCTACGCCCGCCCAGCGGGGATGTCAGGGCAGCGGCCCGCGTCGCCGGTTAGTGGCGCCGATGCTTGGATTCGGCGGGCGCGAGCGTGGCATCGGTCGGGCTCAGGCGTTCCCAGGCGCGGCGGCTGCCGGTCTGCTCGGCGAGCTCGGCCGCATCGAGCGGCGACAGGGATTGCGCGTGATCGACCGGGCGCATGGCCTGCAGGATCTCCATCAGCGTGATGAAGCGTGCCGCCAGTGCGTCGAAGGGCTCGACCTCGCTGGCCGCGCCGCGGTCGGCCAGTGTGCCGTAGGCGCCGCGGCCCAGGTCCACGAAATAGCTGAAAGGCACGCGTTTGCGTCGCGCACGCTGGGGGAAAAGCCCGCAGACGATCAGGCATTCGTCGCCCGTGTCGCGCAGGTGTTCGGGGCGGCCGCCGGGCTGCTGCACGGCGGCCAGGTAATCCAGGGCCATCGCCCGCCGGCCGAGATGGGTGCGTGTGGAGAAGCGCATCAGCATGAACACCAGGTAGGCCTCGAGCGGTTCGTCCAGCCGAGTGCCGCAATCCGCGCCGGCGGACTGAACCAGCGTGTGCCATTCGGCGATGGCGGTGGGTTCGCTCTTGAGTCGTGGCATCACAGTCCCCTCGTTGATTCCCGGGCTCGCGCCAATCGCTCCTGTGAGGGTCTGTCTCCATAATACCCCAAGCGCCCCAGACGGTATGGTCGTCTCACACGCCCCCGGCTGCATCGGCGCGGCCTGATCGATATACTCGCGCCTTTCCCCGGCCTTCGAGAAGCACTGCCGTGTCTGCGCAGTCGAGCCCCAACGTGTCCACTTTCCAGGGTCTGATCCTCGCCCTCCAGCAATACTGGACCGGCCAGGGCTGCGTGCTCATGCAGCCGTACGACATGGAGGTGGGCGCCGGGACCTTCCATCCGGCGACCTTCCTGCGCGCGATCGGTCCCGAGCCTTGGCGCGCCGCTTACGTGCAGGCCTCCCGCCGTCCGACCGACGGGCGCTACGGCGACAACCCCAACCGGCTGCAGCATTACTATCAATTCCAGGCGCTGCTCAAGCCCGCGCCGGCCGATATCCAGGACATCTATCTGGGTTCGCTGGAGGCGCTCGGCATCGATCCGCTGGTGCACGACATCCGCTTCGTCGAGGACGACTGGGAGTCGCCCACGCTCGGCGCCTGGGGGCTGGGCTGGGAAGTCTGGCTCAACGGCATGGAGATCACGCAGTTCACCTATTTCCAGCAGGTCGGCGGGCTCGACGTCGAGGCTGTCTCCGGCGAGATCGCCTACGGCCTCGAGCGCATCGCGATGTACCTGCAGGGCGTCGAGAGTGTCTACGACCTGATCTGGACCGAAGGCCCGCAGGGCGTCGTGCGCTATGGCGACGTGTTCCATCAGAACGAGGTCGAGCAGTCGAAATACAACTTCGAGCTGGCCGACACCGATGCGCTGTTCGCCTGGTTCGACGCCTGCGAACGCGAAGGTCATCGAATGATCGAGGCCGACCTGCCGCTGCCGGCCTACGAACAGACGCTCAAGGCCTCGCATACGTTCAACCTGCTCGATGCGCGCGCGGCGATCTCGGTTACCGAGCGCCAGCGTTACATCCTGCGCATCCGCGACCTGGCCCGGGGCGTGGCCCAGCGCTATTACGCTGCCCGCGAAGCGCTCGGCTTTCCGCTCGGCGGCGTCGATGCGGCCGGTTCCGAGGGGGCGTCCCATGAGTGAGGCGCGCGACCTGCTGGTCGAGATCGGCACCGAGGAGCTGCCTTCGAGCGAATTGCTCGCGCTGGGCGCCGGCTTCGCCGAGGCCGTCGAAGTCCGCCTGAGCGAGGCGGGGCTCGCGCATGGCGAGATCGCCTGGTTCGCAACCCCGCGACGCCTCACCGTGCGGGTGGACGCGCTCGCGGCCGGCCAGACCGACAGCACCGAGACCCATCGTGGCCCGCCGGTCTCGGCGGCCTTTGACGCGGCGGGCGGGCCGACCAAGGCCGCCGAGGGCTTTGCCCGGCGCCACGGCGTGCGCGTGGAGGACCTGGAACACCGAACCCAGGGCAAGGCCGAGTACCTCTTCTTCGAGGAACACAAGCCCGGTCGCGCGACGGCCGAGCTGCTGCCCGAGCTGGTCGCCGGCGCCGCCCGCGCGATCCCGGCGAAGAAGCGCATGCGCTGGGGCGTGCCCGGCGTGTCGTTCCCGCGCCCCGTGCATTGGGCCGTGCTGCTCTACGGCGAGGAGGCGCTCGAGGCCGAGATCCTGGGCATTCCGGCTGGCCGCCAGACGTTCGGCCACCGCTTCCATCATCCCGGTCCGATTGCGCTCGCCGTGCCGGAAGACTATGCCGGGCAGCTCGAACAGACGGGCTGGGTGATGGCCGACGTGAGTCAGCGGCGCGAGGCGATCCGCACGCAGGTGGAGCGGGTCGCCGCCGAAGTCGGCGGCACGGCCGAACTCGACGCCGAGCTGCTCGACGAGGTTACGTCCCTGGTCGAGTGGCCGGTCGCGCTGGCGGGCCGCTTTGACCCGCGTTTCCTCGAAGTGCCGCCCGAGGCGCTGGTCGCGGTGATGAAGGACCACCAGCGCTATTTCCCCGTGCGCGACAGTGAGGGCGCGCTGCTGCCGGCCTTCATCACCGTCAGCAACATCGCCAGCGAGGAACCCGAGACCGTGCGCGCCGGCAACGAGCGCGTGATCGCGCCGCGACTGGCGGATGCCGAGTTCTTCTGGCGGCAGGACCGCCGCCAGCCGCTGGAGGCGCGCCGCGAAGGGCTGCGGGCGATGGTGTTCCAGCGGGATCTCGGCTCGCTGCATGACCGCGGCGAGCGCATCGCGGCCCTGGCTCGTCAGCTCGCCGGGCAACTGGGCGCGGACGCCGGCGCCGCCGAGCGCGCCGGCCGGCTGGCCAAATGCGATCTGCTCACCGAGATGGTGGGCGAGTTCCCCGAGCTACAGGGGCTGATGGGTGGCTACTACGCCGCGGCCGACGGTGAGCCCGAATCCGTCGCGCTCGCCATTGCCGATCAGTACCGCCCCGCTTTTGCTGGCGACGCGCTGCCGCGCACGACCGAGGGCCGCGCCCTCGCGCTGGCCGACCGGCTCGACGCGCTGGTCGGCATCTTCGCCGTGGGCCAGGGGCCGAGTGGCGACAAGGATCCCTTCGCCTCGCGCCGGGCCGCCCTGGGCGCGCTGCGTATCCTGATCGAATGCGAGCTCGACCTCGATCTCGTGCGGGCGTTGACCGATGCGGCGGCCGGCTACGAGGCGTCCGTCGGCGCGCATGAAGCCGTCACGACCGTATTCGACTTCGCGATGGAGCG
>JBBEEB010000026.1:0-23500 GCA_040880995.1 Halofilum sp. (in: g-proteobacteria) | reverse complement strand
CGTCCGTCGGCGCGCATGAAGCCGTCACGACCGTATTCGACTTCGCGATGGAGCGCCTGCGCACCTATTACAGTGCGGCGGGTTACGGCCCCGACGAATTCGAGGCGGTGCTCGCGCGCCGCCCGACGCGGCCGCTCGACTTCGCCGCGCGCATCGCCGCGGTGCGGGCGTTCCGGAATCAGGAAGGATTCGCCTCCCTGGTCGAGGCCAACAAACGCATTCGCAACATCCTGCGCAAGTCCGAGGCCGGTTCGGGCGCCGAGCTCGATCCACGCCAGCTGGCCGATGAAGCGGAGCGCGCGCTCGCCGCGGGCGTCGAGGCGCTGGAGCATGAGATCGAGCCGCTGCTCTCCGAGCGCGACTACCCTGCCGCCCTGCGCACGCTGGCGAACCTGAGTGCGCCGCTCGACCGCTTCTTCGAGGACGTCATGGTCATGGCCGAGGATCCGGCGCTGCGCGCCAACCGGCTGGCCCTGCTCGAACGGGCGCGCGGATTGTTCCTGCGTGTGGCGGACCTGTCGCTGCTGCAGTCGGACGCATGACTCCGTTGGTCATTCTCGACCGGGACGGCGTCATCAACGCCGAGTCGGATGCCTTCATCAAGTCCGTCGCCGAGTGGCATCCGCTGCCCGGCAGTCTCGAGGCGATCGCCCGACTGAACCGCGCCGGCGTGCGCACCGCCTTGGCCAGCAATCAATCCGGCGTCGCCCGCGGCCTGCTGAGTGAGGCCGACCTGCGCGCCATCCATGCCCACATCGAGGCGGCGCTCGCGAACCTCGGCGGCCGCCTCGATCCGGCGGGCTACTGCACCGCCGGACCTGATTCCGATGATCCGCGACGCAAGCCCGCGCCGGGGATGCTGTTGGAGATCGCCGAAGAGCTCGGCGTATCGCTCGCCGGTGTGCCCTACGTGGGCGACTCCTGGCGCGATGTGCAGGCCGCGCGCGCGGCCGGCGCCACGCCGGTGCTGGTGCGCACCGGCCACGGCGCGCGCACCGAGGCCGAACACGACCTGACGGGGGTCTCGGTCCACGACGACCTCGCGGCGTTTGCCGATGCGTGGCTGTCGCAGTCCGCGGAGGTGTCGTGAGTCAGCGGCGCGCGACTCCTTGGCTGTATCTGCGCGCGGCCGCCTTCTGGGTGGTCTTCGCTGCCGCAACGATCGTCTGGGGTGTGCTGATCGGCACCGTGGGCTGGCTGTTCCCGCCGGCCTGGCGCTACCAGATGGCGCGCAGCTGGTGCGCCGTGAGCATCTGGGCGCTGCGGCTCATCTGCGGTGTGCGTTGGCGCGTCGAAGGCCGCGAGCATCTGCCCGACGAGCCGGTGATCTTCTTCTCCAAGCACCAGTCGACCTGGGAAACGCTGGCGCTGGTCATGCTGCTGCCGCCGCAGGTGCATGTGCTCAAGCGCGAGTTGCTGTGGATTCCGTTCTTCGGCTGGGGCCTGGCGGCGATCCGCCCTATCGCCATCGACCGCAGCGGCGGCCACGCCGCCGTCGAGCAGCTCGTGGGTCAGGGGCGTCAGCGTCTGGCGTCGGGCCGCTGCGTCATGGTCTTCCCCGAGGGCACGCGCGTGCTGCCGGGCCACAGCGTCCGCTACCGCATGGGCGGGGCGGTACTGGCCGCCGAGACCGGGGCGAAAGTCGTCCCCCTCGCCCACAACGCCGGCGAGCTCTGGCCACGGCACTCCTTCCTCAAATGGCCCGGCGAGATCACCGTCGCCATCGGCCCGCCCATCGAAACCACCGGCAAGAAAGCCGACCAGATCAACACCGAAGCCCGCGAATGGATCGAGTCCCGCATGCTGCAGATCAGCTGATTCGTACCCTGGTTCTAAAAACCCATCACAGATGAACACAGATGGGGCGCGCGCCGTGTTAAGCCGATCAGAGCTTCGCTGCCAAGCAATCGGTTCGGGCACCCTACCAGCGAAGCTCCGTCTTGCTGCGAATGGCGGGCGGCAGCATCCGTGTATATCTGTGTTCATCTGTGATGGTCTTGTTGCCCTCACTGGCAATGCGCCCTCAGCGAAGCTCCGACGCAGCGAACCTTGCGAGCGGCAGCATCCGGCTCCATCGTGTCATCTGTGATGAATCACTCGCGGATGCGCTCGCCGCGGATGAGGCGTTGGACGAAGGGGGTGACGATCAGCTCCATGGCGAAGCCGAGCTTGCCGCCGGGGATGACGAGCGTGTTGGGGCGGGACATCCAGGAACCCGAGAGCATCGCCAGCAGCTTGGGAAAATCCACCTGGGCGCAGAGTGCGTCGCTGAAGCGGATGACGATCAGGCTCTCGTCCGAAGACGGGACCTCGCGGGCGACGAAGGGGTTGGAGGTGTCGACCAGTGGTACCCGCTGGAAGTTGATGTCGGTGCGGGAGAACTGCGGGGTGATGTACTCGACGTAGTCATCCATGCGCCGCTTGATCGTCTCGACCGAGTCGTCCCTGCGATAGCCGCGCGAATCTCCGTCGCGGTGGATTTTCTGAATCCATTCGAGATTGACGATCGGTGTCACGCCGACCAGGAGGTCGACGTGGCGCGCGACGTCCACCTTTTCGGTCACGACCCCGCCATGCAGCCCCTCGTAGAACAGGATCTCGGAGTCGTCGGGCACGCGCTCCCAGGGGGTCAGTTCGCCCTCGCCCAGATCGCCGCCGTACTCGGCGACCTCCTCGGCGTTGTGCAAGTAGTAGCGGCGCCAGCCCGCGCCCGATTCGCCGTACTCACGGAATAGCGCCTCGAGCTCGGTGAACAGATTGCCCTCGGGCCCGAAGTGGCTGAGCGTCCGCCCCTCGGCCTGAGCCTGGGCGGCAGCGCGCTCCATGTTCGCGCGCGAGTAGCGATGGAAGCCATCGCCGGCGACGTACACCGGCGTGATGCGGTGATGCCGGAAGATGCTCTCGAAGGCCCTGCGCACCGTCGAGGTGCCGGCGCCCGAGGAGCCGGTGACCGCGACGATGGGATGTTTCTGCGACATCGGTGTCCCCCTCAGGCCGTAGCGCGGTAGAGCAGATCGACCACCGCATGTCCCTTGTTCACACCGCGTAGCTCGAACCGGGTTTGCGGCCGGTACTCCGGCCGCCGTGCGCCGCCGTCTGCCGTGTTTTCGAGGCCCGGCTCGGCGGTCAGCACCGCCTGCATGTGCTCCGCGTAGTCGGCCCAGTCCGTGGCCAGATGCAGCATACCCCCGGAGGGCAACACCCGCACCAGCTCGGCGGTGAAGTCTGGCTGGATCAGCCGCCGTTTGTGATGGCGCTTCTTGGGCCACGGATCGGGGAAGAACACCAACACCCGCTCGAGCGCCCCGCGCGCGATGTGCCCGCGAATCACCTCGGACGCGTCAGCGCAGATCACCCGCACGTTGGTCAGGCCGTCCCGCTCGAGCGCATTGAGCAGTCGCCCGACCCCGGGGCGATGGACCTCGATGCCGACAAAATCAATCTCGGGGTAGAGGCCCGCCATGTGGTGCAGGGCCTCACCGTTGCCAAAGCCGATTTCCAGCCACACCGGCGCCTGGCGGCCGAAGATCGCGGAAAAATCGAGCGTGCCGTTGGGTGTGAGGCCGTAGCGTGGCCACAGTTCGGTCAGCGCGCGCTGTTGCGCCGACGTGAGCCGCCCTTCGCGCAGCACGAAACTGCGCAAGGGGCGAACCCGAGGCTCGGCGGTGTCGCTCGAATCAGGCACTGAAATCCCCGATTGGGTCGGGCGGGGCGGACGCCGCCGGGCGGGGCAGGCGCTACAAGAACGAGCCCTCGGTCGGCGATGACGCCGAGGCGTAACGCCGCCGCGGCATGCGCCCCGCGCGGAAGGCGGCGCGCCCGGCGCGCACGCCATCGCGCATCGCCTGTGCCATCAGGATCGGATCCTGAGCCTGGGCGACGGCGGTATTGAGCAGGACGCCATCGCAGCCGAGCTCCATCGCGATCGCGCAATCGCTGGCCGTGCCCACGCCGGCGTCAACCAGGATGGGTACGCTGGCGTGGTCGACGATCTCGAGCACGTTGTAGCGGTTCTGGATGCCGAGCCCGGAGCCGATCGGCGCCGCCAGGGGCATGACCGCGGCCGCGCCAGCGTCCTGCAGCCGCCGCGCCATGATCGGATCGTCGCTGGTGTACACCATCACGTCGAAGCCGTCGGCGACGAGCTGCTCGGTCGCTTGCAGCGTGGCCGGCACGTCCGGGTAGAGTGTCCTTTCGTCGCCGAGCACCTCGAGCTTGACCAGCGAATGGCCGCCGAGCAGCTCGCGTGCCAGCCGGCAGGTGCGCACGGCGTCGTCGACCGTGTAGCAGCCGGCGGTATTCGGCAAGATGGTGAAGCGATCCGGTGGCAGATAGTCGAGCAGGTTCGGCTCGTCGGGATTCTGGCCGATGTTGCTGCGGCGGATCGCGACGGTCACGATCTCGGCGCCGGACGCCTCGATCGCGTCGCGTGCCTGCTCCATGGTCGCGTACTTGCCCGTGCCGATCAGCAGCCGCGAGCCGTATTCGCGGCCGGCGACTTGCAGCCCGTCCTCGTGGGCGCCGTCGTGGGTCACGGATTGCGCCGGGGTCGCCATGATCTACCTCGTCTCGTGGGGCCGGAGGCCGGAAGGGCGGTCAGCCGCCGCCGATGGCGCGCACGATCTCCACGCGGTCACCGTCGGCTAGCTTGGTGCCCGCGTATTCGCCGCGCGGTACGATCTCGCGATTGACCTCGAGCGCGATGCGCTGGTCGGCTAGACCGACACGCTCGACCAGCTCGGCGACCGTGACGGCCTCCGGCAGCTCGTAGTCCTCGCTGTTGACGGTCACGCGCATGCCTGCTCCGGCCGGTTGCGGATGCCGCATTCTACTACAGCTGTGTCGCCGCACCGAACGCGTGCGCGAGGGCGGGCCAGCGGCCGCTCACATCGGTGGTCGTGCCCAGCCCTGGAGTAGTAGTATGTCTGGACTACGCGGCCGTAGTTCAATGGTAGAACCCAACCCTCCCAAGGTTGTGATGCCGGTTCGATCCCGGTCGGCCGCTCCATCTTTCCCGATTTCGGTCGCCTCGTCCCCATGTCCCACGCCCTGATCGTCGGCGGCGGGCTCATCGGCCTGCTGACTGCACGCGCCTTGCGGGCGCGTGGCTACGCGGTGACCGTGCTCGAGCGGGGCGTGCTCGGAAATGAGGCCTCGGTGGCCGGTGGCGGCATTCTCTCGCCGCTGCATCCCTGGCGCTTTCCGGACGCGGTGACCGCACTCGCCGTTCGCGCGCAGGCGCGTTGGCCCGCACTCGTGGCCGAGCTGGCGCGGACCACCGATCCCGAACACCGCTCGGGTGGCATGCTCGTGGTGGGCGATGCCGACGATCCGCGCGAGGTGAGCGCCTGGGCTGAGCGCCATGGAGTCGCGCTCGAATCGGTGTCCCCCGCGCAGTTGGTCACGGCCGAGCCAGGCCTCGGGGCGGCCCGCGGACATGCCTGGTTGTTGCCCGAGGTCGCCAGCGTGAACCCGCCGGCCGTGCTTCGAGGCGTGGCGACGCTTGCCGCCCGCGAGGGAATCACCCTCCGCGAGAACACCTCGGTGACCGGTCTCGTAACCGAAGCGGATCGGACGATCGGCGTCGAGACGTCGGAGGGCCGCATCGCGGCCGAACAGGTGGTGGTTTGCGCCGGTGCCTGGAGCCCGGCGCTGTTGGATGGGCTGGGCGCGCGACCTCCGGGCATTCGGCCGATCCGCGGGCAGATGCTCGCCTTCGCGGGCGAACCCGGATGGCTGCGCCGCATCGTGCTGAGCGACGGGCATTACCTGATTCCGCGGCACGGCGGAACGATCGTCGCTGGCAGCACGCTCGAGGACGTCGGTTTTGACGCACGCGCCACCGACAGCGCCCGAGGCGAGCTGGCCGCGGCGGCCGCGGAATTATTGCCGGCCCTGGCCGATGCGCCGATTACCGATCATTGGGCTGGCTTGAGGCCCGGCTCGGACGACGGCGTGCCCACGATCGCCGCTCATCCGCGGATCGCCGGCCTATGGGTGAACGCCGGCCATTTCCGCAACGGCATCGTCACCGCCCCGGCTTCAGCGGAGCTCGCCGCCGCGCTGATCGCCGGCGATGCAGCGCCGCTCGATGCAGCGCCCTACGGCTGGCCGGCGGAGTAGGCGCCGCCGCGAGCGGCGCCCCTGTACAGCGCTGTTCCCGCTCCGTTATTCTTGCGCCCCTTGGGCGTTTGTCCGGGTCCCGAGTCTTGCGTTCGCGCCGATGCGCCAGCTCAAGTCTTTGCTGGTTGCGGCTGCTGTCCGTCAGCACGCGGTCGCCGGACGCGCGCCTATGCCGGTGTAGCTCAGCAGGTAGAGCAATCGATTCGTAATCGATAGGTCGGAGGTTCGACTCCTCTCGCCGGCACCATCCTTCCCAACCGTACACGGCCCGCCGGGATCGTTCGATCGCGCGCGCCGGACCGTTTGGCTCGAGTACGCGGCGCCGTCCATGAATGTCATGCCCTATGCCAGTGTCGCCGTGGTCGCGGTGGGCAGTTCGTGGGGGCTGTACTGGCTACCGCTGCGCGAACTCGAGGCCGTGGCCGCGATCGGGCCCTGGGCTACCTTGGCGGTGACCCTGGTCGCGGCCGTGGCGCTCGCCCCCGTTGCCTGGCTGCGGCGCGATCACCTGCGCGCCGCCGGGCGCCCCGGGCTGGCCAGCGTAGCGCTCGGCGGCGCGTCGTTCGTGCTCTACTCCAATGGCCTGCTCTACGGCCATGTGGCCGTCGTCATCCTGCTGTTCTATCTCACCCCCGTCTGGAGCACGCTGATCGCGCGCTTCTGGCTCGGCTGGCGCATCTCCTGGTGGCGCTACGCCGCGCTGGTACTGGGGCTCGGCGGGATCGCGCTGGTGCTGCGGGCGAGTAGCGGCGAATTGCCCTTGCCGTACCGGTTGGGCGACTGGCTCGGCCTGGCCTCGGGCCTCGCCTGGTCGATCGCATCAACGGGGATTCACCTGCACTCGCGCACGGCGCCGCTGGAGACGAACTTCGTGTTCTGCGCCGGTGCGGTGGTTGGCGCGCTCGTGCTCGCGCTGCTACTCGGTTGGGGCGAATGGCCAGTGCTCGCGCCCGACGTGTACGTGGCCACCGCGGGCTGGGTCGTCCTGATCGGGCTGGTCTGGTGGGCCGTGCTGCTCACGCTCTTTGTGGGGGCGACCCAGCAGTTGGAGCCGGCGCGCGTCGGCATTCTGCTGCTCAGCGAAGCGCTCGTTGGCGCACTGTCGGCGGCATTGCTCACCGACGAGCCATTCGGAGCGTTGATGGCGGCGGGCATGGTCCTGGTGCTTGCGGCCGGAGCGGTCGAATCGCTGCCGGAGCGCCGGCGCGACCACACGCCGCTGACTCAAAATCCGCAAAGGTAGAAGGCCCTGCAGCTAAGCGTTTGGGCCGGGGTGCCGGTTAGCGGTCGCGGTCCAGGCGCCCGCGGCCCGCCTCGCGCTTGCCGAGCGACGGCGGGCGCGTCATTGGCGGAGGCGATGCTCGAGGGCCTCGGGCGTGAGTGCGGCATCGAACCAGAAGCCTTGCGCCTCGTGGCAGCCGAACCCGCGTAAGAGTTCGGCCTGACGCGCGTTCTCCACGCCCTCGCCCACCACGGTCAGCCCCAGATTAGCGCCCAGTTCGACCACGGTCTTGGCGATGGCTCCCGCGGTCGCGGCCGCATCGGCGTGATCGAGGTCGGCCACGAACGAGCGGTCGATCTTGAGCGTATCCAGCGGCAGGTGGCGCAGGTAGTTGAGCGAGGAGTAGCCGCTGCCGAAATCATCGAGCGCGACCCGTACGCCGGGTGCCCGTTCCTTGAGCAAGGCGAGTTGCCGGCTGGCGCGCTCGAAGTCGTGCATGAGCATGCTCTCGGTGATCTCCAGCTCCAGCCCCGCCGGGTCGATGCCGGCTTCGAGCAGAATGCGCGCCAGTTCGGCGCCGAAGCCTTCGGCGTGCAGTTCGTGCGTGGACAGGTTGACCGAGAGCACGAGGTGGCGGCCGGCGGCCTGCCAGTCGGCGGCGTAGGCGACCGCTTGGCGGATCACACAGCGATCGATGTCGCCGATCAGGCGCCCGCGTTCGGCTACGGCGAGGAACTCCGTCGGGCCGATCAAGCCGCGTTGCGGATGGCGCCAGCGCAACAGCGCCTCGGCCCCGACCGGGTGGCCGTCCGTCAGCGCCACCCGGGGCTGGTAGTAGAGCAGCAGCTCGTCGCGGCGCAGGGCCGTGCGTAGATCGCTCTCCACGCGTAGGCGTTCGTTCATGGCCGCGTTCATGGCCTCGGTGAAGTAGCGCACCTGGTTCTTGCCGGCGTGTTTGGCTGCGTACATCGCAGTGTCGGCCGCCTGCAGCAAGGCCTCCGGACCGTCGCCGTTCTGCGGGTACACGCCGATGCCGATGCTCGGGTGGGCGCTGACGTCGCGATCGCCCACCCAGACGCTCTCCTGCAAGCTGTCCAGGACGGTCTGGGCCACGTCTGTCGCCTCGATCTGATGGTTGACCGGCAGAATGAGGACGAACTCGTCACCGCCGAGTCGCCCGACCGTGTCCCAGGGACGCATGCAACGGCGCAGCCGCTCCGAGACCACGCGCAGCAGTTCATCGCCGGCGCTATGACCGAGCGTGTCGTTGACCAGCTTGAATTCGTCCAGGTCGAGCAATAGCACCGCTACCGCCCGGTTCGCGCGGCGCGCCTCGCCGATCGCCAGGTCGAGGCGGTCGGTCAGCAGCAGCCGGTTGGGCAGCTCCGTCAGCGCGTCGTACTGCGCCTGGTGCAGGAGCTGCTGCGCGAGCCGGTGCTGCTCCATCGCGATGGAGACGATCTGCCCCATCTCATGCAGGAATCCCCCCAGGGCGCGCGCATCGGCTGGCGCTTGGCGGGCAAAGGTGGCGAGAATGCCGAGCGCCGCACCGCGCTGGTCGCGTACGGGGACCAGCGTGACCTCGCCGTAGCCGGTTGCCGACAGCGCATGGGTGAAGGTGGTGGTCGCGCCCGTGGTCACGTCGATGTGGGCGTGCTCGCCGTTGGCCAGCGCAGCCTCCAGTGCTGCGTCGAGCTCGGATGGGTAGGCGCCATCCACGGCGCGGATGCAGGCGTTGGACAGACCGGGTGCCGCGGTGGCGTGGAGGCGACCTTCATGCAGGCGGAACACAGCCGCCGTCAGATACCCCCAGTGCTGCTCGATGGCCTTGACGACCTCGTACAGCGTGGCGATCAGCGGGGCGTCGCGGGCGATCATCTCCAGGATCTCGCCACGCCGTCGAGCGAGCAGGCGCGCCTTGTATTGGGCGGTGATGTCGCGCACCGTGCCCTCGACGTAGGCAATGCCGCCGGTATGGTCGTAGACCGCGCGCGCGTTCTCACTGGTCCAGATGCGCTCAACGGTCGCCCGGCGGTAGACCTCGGCCTCGAAGTCCTCGACGCGGCCGTCGGATGCCAACGCCTGGCGCAATCTCTGGTAGCTGGCGGGGTCGGCGTACCAGTCCACCGCGAGATCGCGGACCGAGGCCAGGAGCTCCTCCTCGCGCGCAAAGCCATGCATCCGGGCCAGTGCCGGGTTGGCGCGGAGCAGGCGGCCATCCTCGGTCGATCGATACACGCCCTCGGTGGCGTTCTCGAAGATGTCGCGATAACTGGCCTCGGCGCGGCGTTGCTCGGTGACCTCGATGAGCACGCAGCGTGCCCGTGACAGCCGGCCGTGGGCGTCGAGTTCGGCATCGGCCGACACCAGCACGTCGATCATCTCGCCGTCCTTGCGCACCAGCTGACCGGGCACGTCCTTGCAGCGGCCGTGACGCATCAAGGCGGCGAGCACCTCATCGCGCTCGGACCGACGGGCGCGGGGCAAAAACTCCGATCTGTGGCGCCCGATGACCTCCGTGCGCCGGTAGCCGAGGCGGTCGAGCCAGCAATCGCTCACGGCAATCAGATTGCCGTCGCGGTCGAGCGACTGGAGCATGATCGGGGTGCGCTGATAGACCTGGCGAAAGCCCGCATCGTCCGAAGCGAGCGCGGCGTCCTCGTGCGGATGCGGGGCGCTGTCGTCGGAGCCATCGCGAGCTGGGCTGCTCGCCGCGAGGGTGGACACGCGAACTTGAAAGCCCTCCGGGTCGGCACGCGCGAGTTGCCACTGCAGCATGGCTCCGCCGGCGCGTGGCCGCGCGCTGAACCACACGCGGGCGGCCGTTCGCGCCCGCTGCAGCGCGTGGTCGACGGCCGTGTGGTCGGCCGGTACGACCAGGTCGTGCAGCGCGCGTGGCGCGGGCGTGGACGTCCACGTCGGGCGCAATGCCGTGAGCCAGCCCGCGACGTCCATGAGAGCGATCGCGTCGTCCGCGAGTTGGTGCGGATTCTCCAGCCGTCCCTGGCCGGGCATCGTCCGGGGATCCGTGGGCTTCATTGAGCCTCCCGTGCTGCCACCGGGTCCGGCGTGGACCGGAAAAGTACGCGCCCAATGGACGCGACCGACGGGCGCGGTGCGGGGCCGGCCCGCGTCGGCGCGCCGCAGCCTGCCATGGATGAGCGGTAGGTGCCACTGACCGGTCGCCGCGTTCGTGGCAACGAATTCGATCGCGGAACGGAAAGTCCGGGAACTTGGGGCACCAGCACGAGTCCCATATAGTGGTGCAAGTCCAGGCACCGACCCGCTTCCCTCCCTCAGCGGGTCGCCCGGCATCTACTGCCGGGTCAGTTGCCCCGACGCCGTCCGCGGCGCCGGGGCTTTCTTTTTTCGGATCGCTTCAGCTCACTCGGCCCGTGTGTCGTCGCCGAGCTGCAGCCACTCGTCGAGAATGCCATGGGCGTCATCGATGCCCACCCCGCGCAAGGCCGAGAACAGTTGCAGCGTCGCCTCCACGCCTTCGTTTTCCAGTTCCTGACGCACCGCCTCGAGCGTGCGCATGGCCTGCCCACGCTTGAGCTTGTCGGACTTGGTCAGCAGCGCGTGCAGCGGAATCCCGGCGGGTGTCGCCATGGCGATCAGGCGCCAGTCCAGGTCGGTCACTCCGCGCCGGATGTCGAGCATTAGCATGATGCCGGTGAGACTGGAGCGCGCGGCCAGATAGTCACCGATCAGGCCTTCCCAGCGCCGCCGCGTGGCCTCGGGCGCACGGGCGAAGCCGTAACCCGGCAGGTCGACCAAGCGCCGGTCGCCGCCCAGCTCGAACAGGTTGATCAGCTGCGTGCGTCCCGGCGTCTTGCTGGTGCGCGCCAGGCTGGTACGCCCGGTAATCGCATTGAGTGCGCTCGACTTGCCCGCATTGGACCGCCCGGCGAACGCAACTTCGCGGCCGTCGTCGGGCGGGAGCTGGTTCAAGCGGGCCACGCTGTCGCCGAAGGCGGCGCGGCCGTAACGCTGGGCGACTTTGGACATGGGGGCTTCCAGATGAAGGTGGGCAGCGTGCGCCCAGTCGCGGACGCCGAGCGACAGGCATGTTCGCACGCCGCCGCCGAGCAGTGTGATCGCGCCGGACGCTCTGGTAGACTGCCGCCCTTTGTGTGTGGGCCCTTCCCGGCGCCGGGCAAGCGGGCATTCTACGGAGTCCGATGACGATGAAGAAGGCAATGGCGGCAATCGCATTCTTGGCGTTGACCGGGACCGCCGCGGTGGCAGCGGAAGACGGTCCGGCACTGAAGGCGGGTGGCGACCCGGCCGCTGGCGAAGAACTCGCGCAAACCTGTGCCGCATGCCATGGCTCCGACGGCAATAGCCCGCAGGCCGAGTGGCCCAACATCGCGGGCCAGCACGCCGGCTACACGTTCGAGCAGCTGCAGGCGTTCAAGGCCGGGGAGGCGCGCAGCAACGCGCAGATGGCGGGCATCGTGGCCGATCTGTCCGAGCAGGAAATGCGCGATCTGGCGGCCTTCTACAGCGAGCAGCCGATCAAGATCATGGGCGCCTCCGACGAGGAGCGCGTCGCGCGCGGCCGCGAAATCTATCTCGGCGGCATCCCTGACAAGGACGTAGCCTCTTGTGTGGCCTGCCACGGTCCGCGCGGCCGCGGCAATCCGGCGGCCGACTACCCCGCCGTGGGCGGCCAATGGGGCGAGTACCTCGTGACGCAGCTCGAAGCCTTCCGCTCGGGCGAGCGCGCCAACGACGAGAACGAGGTCATGCGCGCACTCGCCGCAGAGATGACCGACGAGGAGATTCGCGCCGTCTCCGAGTACATGGGTGGGCTCAATTAGAGGCCAGAGGCCCATCGCGCAGGTCATTAGACCCCGCAGATTGGACGCGGGAGCCGCTGAGCCGGCCTAGTCGGACTTCTCCCGGCGCGCGGGCACCGTCTCGCGCCCGCGCGCCGGGCTTCGCTATACTGGCAGCGCGCGTGAGGCGTCAGCCCACGCACGACATTCATTCCGCTGGAAGAAAATCATGTCTCGAGTGTCGCGCCTTTTCGTCCTCATGGTGTTCGCGCTCGCGGTCTCGACCGCCGCGTTCGGCGACCAGGCCTACCGCACCCTCGACTCCCGAGGCGCCGGCGATCCCGATACCGTCGAGGTGACCGAGTTCTTCTGGTATGGCTGCCCGCATTGTCATCGCTTCGCGCCTTACATCGAGCGCTGGTCGGCCGATATCCCCGAGGACGTCGAGTTCCGCCACATGCCGGCGGTATTCGCCCCCTCCTGGGAGATCCATGGCCGCGCGTTCTATGCGGCCAAGGCCATGGACGTACTGGAACAATTCCACCCGGCCATGTTCGAGGCCTTGCACGAGCAGGGGCGCCAGCTCGACAGCGAGGAGGCGATCGGCGAGTTCGTCGAAGAGCTCGGCCTCGACGGCGACAAGTTCGTGGCGACCATGCAGTCGTTCGCGGTGGACGCGAACATGCGCCGTGCCCGCGATCTACAGGAGACCTACGGCATCGAGGGCACGCCCTCGGTCGTCATCGACGGACGGTTCGTCACCTCGGGCGGCATGGCCGGCGGCTTCGACCGAATGATCGAGGTCATCGACGAGCGAGTGGCGGCTGCGCGCGGTGGAAGTAACTGATCCGGTAGATCCGCACGCGGACAGCGCCGGGCGCTTCCGGCTGCTGTCGTACAACATCCAGTGCGGAATCCGCACGTCCACCTTTCGCCACTATGTCACCGGTGGGTGGAAGCACCTCCTCCCCCATGGCGACCGCCTGCGCACGTTGGCGGCGATCGCCGATCAGATTCGCGGCTACGACTTCGTGGCCGTGCAGGAGGCCGATTCCGGCAGCCTGCGTACCGGATTCCTGGGCCAGACCGAATACCTGGCGCGCCGCGCCGGCTATCCGTGGTGGACCGAGCGGACCAACCGCAACCTCGGCGTGATCGCACAGCACGCCATCGGCGCGCTATCGCAGGCCACTCCGACCGCCGCGACACCACTGGCGCTACCGGGTCGGGTGCCGGGCCGCGGCGCGCTCATGCTGCGCTACGGCCAAGATCCGTCGGCCTTAGTAGTGGTCGCGCTTCACCTGGCGCTGGGGCGCAACACGCGGAGGCGCCAGCTGGACTTCGTGGCCGACCTGATCGGCGACATGCGCCACGCCGTGGTGATGGGCGACTTCAATGCCCCCCACGGCGCGCCGGAGATGCGGCGTTTCTTCGAGCGCACGCACCTGGTCGAGCCGGTCGAGCGGGTCAACACCTGGCCTGCCTGGAAACCCCTGCGCAACTTCGACCACATCCTCGTCACCCCCGCCCTCGAGGTCGAATCGCTCAGCGTCCTCGAGACCAGCCAGACCGACCACCTCCCCGTCGCGCTCGAAATCCGCCTCCCCACCGAATGCACCCGCGCCGTGGCGTAATGCGGCTGAAGAACCACCAGATCAACACGAAATAAACACAAGATGCTGCGGGGCGTGTCGGAGCTTACGCTGGCCGCGGACTGCACACGCGGGTGCTGCGACGAACCACGGATGAACACAGATGAACACGGATTGCTGCCGCGAACGTTCGGGCGCGGTGTCAGAGCGAAGCTGTCCGGCCGCAGCGCAGGGGCGACCCGGCTCGCCGGCCCAGCTATCGACGACGGCTGCTGGTACGGTCCAAGGCGCTCAGCGGAGCACGCGGCAGCATATCGTGTTGATTCAGTGTTCATTTCGTGGTTCCTCAATCGCCCTACCTGTACGCGCCAAAGCGAAGCACTGACGAGCCGACCCCCGCGGGCGGCAGCACATCCGTGTTGATCGGTGTTCATCCGTGGTTCTTTTGCCTTAACGCACGGGCATCGGCGTTGGGTCGTTGCGGTGGACGCGTTCGTAGATGACGGGGATGAGGACGAGGGTGATGAGGGTCGAGGCGAGGAGGCCGCCGATGACGGCGCGGCCCATGGGCGCCTGGGTCTCGCCGCCTTCGCCCAGGCCGAGCGCGAGTGGGAGCAGGGCCAGCGTCGTCGTGAGGGCGGTCATGAGGATCGGACGCAGGCGGCGGCGGCCGGCCTCGTGCAGTGCCGGGCGCAGGTCGACGCCCTGTCCCCGGAGTCGATTGGCCTGATCCACGATCAGGATGGCGTTGTTGACCACGATGCCGACGAGGATTACGCAGCCAATCAGCGACTGCGCGTTGAGCGTGGTGCCGGTGACGTAGAGCGCGAGCACCACACCGATCAGCGCCAATGGCACCGCGCCCATGATGATCAGCGGGTCGCGGAATGACTCGTACAGGCTGGCCATTACCATGTAGACCAGCGCGATCGCCAAGATCAGGCTCAAGAATAGTTCCGAGAACGCCGCCTGCTGATCCTCGTAATCGCCGCCCAGGGCAACGTCGTAGTTATCGGGTATCGGCATGTCCGCGAGCGCCGCCTCGATATCCGCGATGACCGAGCCCATGTCGCGGTCGGCCAGATTCGCCTCGATCTCGACGAAGCGCGTCTGATTCTTGCGCTCGATGACCGAAGGTCCCTCGTCCCGGACCAGTTGCGCGATGTTGCCCAGGCGCACCTGGGTGCCGTCGGCCGCCGGCACGCGCAGCCCGAGCAGGGCCGCTGGAGACAGGGTCTCGCTGCCTTGCAGCTGGACGCGGATGTCGGTCTCGTCGCCCTCGTCGAGCAGCCGCGAAGCCACGCGGCCGGCCAGCCCAGTCTCGACGGTGTTGGCCACGTCGGCCAGCCGAACCCCCTGGTCGGCCGCGCGGCCGCGGTCGACTCGTACGAGTTGCTGGGGCGCGCCGCCCTCGCGCGAGGTGGTGGTGTAGGTGATGCCGTCGATGTCTTGGATGCGACGCTGCACCTCGGCGGCCAGCGCATCGAGCGTTTCGAAGGCGTAGCCATACACCTCGATGGTGAGCGCCGTCTCGCCGCCGGAAAGCGCGCGCATGAAGAAGGGCCGCCGCGTGCGCACCTGCACCTCGGCGCCGGCGACCGGGCCGACGGCGCTGCGCAGATCGGCCGCAACCTGTTCCGACGAGCGTTCGCGTTCGCCGCGAGGCGGGAGCGAGATACGGATCTCGCCTTCGCCCTCGCCGATGCTGGTGACCATGTTGATGCGCTCGGGCACCTCCACACGCACGACCTTGATGGCTTGCTCGGTGGCCCGCTCGAGCGTGCTCAGCCGGGTGCCGGGCGGCATGTCGATGTCGACTTCGACCTCGCCCTCGTCGGTCGCCGGCATGAACTCGCGCCCGAGCAATGGCACCATCGTCACGGCTCCCGCGAGCAGCGACGCCGCCACGGTCACGACGATCACGGTGTGGCCCAGCGTGCGAGTCAGTAGGTTCGCATAGGCTCGTTCCAGTCTCTCGAGCCCACGTCCGACCGCATCGCCGAGGCGGTGCACGGGGCCGGGCGTGGAGAACTTGCGTGCGCGCAGCAACCGCGCACCCAGCATGGGGACGACGGTCAGGGACACCAGCAGGGCGCAAGCGAGAGCGAAGGCCACCACGAAGGCGAGCTGACGGAAGAGCTGTCCGGTCAGCTCTTGGGCGAAGAACATGGGGATGAAGATCGCCAGCGTGGTCAGGGTGCCGGCGACCACGGCGGCCGCGACCTCGGTGGCACCGTGGGTCGCCGAGGCGTTCGCGTCGCCGCCGTCCTCGTCGTGACGACGGACGATGTTCTCCAGCACGACGATCGCGCTGTCCACCATCAGGCCGACGCCGAGGGCGAGCCCGCCCAGGGTCATCAGGTTGAGCGAGAACCCGCCGAAATAGATCAGCGCGAACGTCGCGATCACCGACACCGGGATCGCCGTGGCGACGACCAGCGTCGCGCGAAGGTTGCGCAGGAATACCAGCAGCACGCCCACGGCCAGTAGTCCGCCGGCGATCATCGAGGCGGTGGCATTGCGGATCGAGCGCTGAATGTATTCGGAGGAATCGAACAGCGGCCGTAGCTCGAGCTGGGGAAAGTCGGCGTTGATGCGGTCGATCTCGTTGTGTAGTGCCTGCGCCACCTCGACCGTATTCGCGCCCGACTGCTTGCGGATGGCCATGCGGATGCCGGGCTCGCCGTTGATGCGCACGATGCGCGTGATGCGCTTGTGGGTATCGCGCACCTCGGCGACCTGGCCGAGCTTGACCGGCGCGCCATCGCGCACGGCCAGGACGGTGTCGCGAATGTCATCCAGGCTTCGGTAGCGCCCGGGCACCCGCACCGTGAACTCGGTGTTGCCGCGCTCGATCGAGCCGCCGGGCCGGTTGAGGTTGGACTCGCGCAGGGCATCGACCACGTCACTCAGCGGCAGGTCCAGCGCCTGGACGCGTTCCGGCCGCAAGCGGACCTGAACCTCGCGCTCGGGTCCGCCCCAAAGATCGGTCTGCGCCACGCCGGGGATCTGCTGGATCCGGTAACTGAGACGGTTATCGATGACCTGGCGCAGTGCGATCGGCTCGATGCCGCTGAACACGCCGATCAGCATGATGGGCGAACCGGCGGTGTCGTACTTGCGGATGGACGGCCGGTCGGCCCCCTCGGGCGGGTCTTCGTACTCCTCCTCGAGGGCATCGCGCACATCCATGGCCGCGATGTCGAGGTCCGTGCCCCAGGCGAAGCGCAGGTTGACCTGGGCCTCGCCCTCCTCGGTTTCCGCGGTGATCTCCTCGATGCCCTGGACCGTGGCGACGGCATTCTCGATGGGCTTGGCCACCAGCTCCTCCATCGCCTGAGGGCTGGCATTGGGATAGTCCACTCGGATCGAGATGTACGGGTACTCGATGTCGGGCAGCAGGTCGATCGGCAGGCGCGACAGCGACATCGTCCCGATCACGACCGCGATCAGGGTCACCATGCCCGTCAGCACGGGCCGGCGGACGCTAAAGGCGGGGAGATTCAAGAGCTTGGAAGCCCCGAGACCACGACCGGCGAGCCATCCTCGAGAAGCTGCTGGCCGAGGGTGACCACGTGGCCATCAAGGTCGCTCGGCGCGACCACCTGCAGGTGATCGTCGCCCTGAATGCCGACCTGGACCGGCTGGAAGCGCACCCGCGTCGAATCTTCTCCGATAACGCGGTAAACCCCCTCCTCGTCACCGACCCGCACCAGGGCCTCTCGTGGAATCAGGACTGCGTCTTCGACCTGGTCCACGGTGATCCGCACGGTGGCAAACATTCCGGGCTTGAGCGCGCGCTCCTCGTTGGGCACCCGGATCTCGACCCGCGCCTGGCGCGAGTCGCGGGCGAACTGTGGCGCGATCCGGCTGACGCGCCCGCGGAACGCGCGGTCAGGGAATGCGTCGGTGGACACCCGAGCGGTCTGGTCGACGCGCAACGGTGCATAGTCGGCTTCGGGCACGGTGATGGCCGCCGTGATCGGGGCGATGGAGAGAACCGTCAGCAGGGCCGTGTTGGCGCCCACGGTGTCTCCCGCATTGACCAGCCGCTCACCGACCAGTCGCTCGTTGTCGCTGCCCGGCCAGGCTGCGCGAATATCGGTGTAGCCGAGTTGAACGCGGGCCCGCGCGACGGCTGCCTCGCGTTGGCGCACGCGGGCGCTCGCCACCGCGATCGCCGTCTCCCGGGCGACCGCTTCCGCTCGCGCGGTATCCAGCTCGGACTGGGAAGTCAGGTTACGTTGGGCCAGGGTCTCGGTGCGCTCCAGCTCGCGCTGGGCCAGGCGCGCGTCGGCACGGGACTGCTCGAGTTCGGCCTGCGCCACGGCGAGCTCCGCATCGGCTTCGGCGACGGCCTGGGCCGGCTCGTCGTCGTCGAGTTCCACCAGTAACTGGCCGCGCGACACGCGATCGCCGATGTCGACATGGACGCGCTCGATCTGGCCACCGGTTTTGGGCGCGACGGTGAACGCCTGGCCGGCCTCGATCGTGCCGGTAAACTCGCGCATGTCCGCCACCGCACCCCTCGTGACCGGCGACGCCTCGACCGCCACGCGCGGATCGCCCTCGTCGGCCGTGGCCGTCGGCGCCAGGTCGTCCGATCCGCGCCATAGCGCCAGACCGGCCACCGCCACCGCGAGCAGCAGCGCGGCGATCGCCGCCTTGCGTTTCATCGCATTGATTCTCCGTTGCCGCGAGCCTCACGCTCGCGCACGGCCCAGCCAGAGCCTGCCACCCGTCACCATGGGTGACTTGAAGCGCAGTCCGTGTGGAACCTGTCAGGGGAATGACCGCGGCGCAATGAGCGGCCTTCGTGTCGATCATCCATTGCCCATTGCGCGTACGCAAGAGCGTGCCGATTGGATGCGCCATGCGCCGAATGCGCTCGAGCGGTTCAGGCGCAAATCAGTGCAGCTTGAGCCGCGGTCGGGTGCGGCGGGTGAGGATATCCGTAAGCCACAGCAGTGCTGCGCGGAGGCTGCCATGCAGCGCCCGCTGGTGCGCTCGGTACAGCGAACGGTAGCCGAGCCGCGCGAACCAGCCTTTGATCGTGACCTGGCCCAGCAGTGATCCCATGAGCGTACCGAAGGCGCTGTCGTGTACGTTCACCAGGGCGCCGCGGTCATGATATTCGAAGCGAGGCAACGGCTTGCCTGCCCGTCGGCAAGCCAGCGATCGCGCCAAGAAGGCTGCCTGCTGATCGGCCGCCTGTGCCCGTGGAGGGACCGTCCGCTCGCTGCCGGGCTTCGGCGGGCAGGCCGCGCAGTCGCCGAGGGCGAAGATGCGCTCGTCGCGCGTGGTCTGCAGTGTGGAGCCGACCATCAGGCGATTGCCGCGGTCCGTCTCGAGGCCGTCGATCTGTTGCAGAAAGGCGGGCGCCTTCACGCCCGCGGCCCAGACCAGGAAGCGCGCCGGGATGAAGGTGTCGCTGGACAACCGCAGGCCATCCGCGCGCGCCTGCGATACCGCCTCCCCCGTGTGCAGCTCGACGCCGAGTCGCTCGAGCTGGGCGCGCGTGGCCGCGGCCAGGTCGTCGGCCAGACCGGGCAGCACGCGTGGCGCCTGCTCGACCAGCACCAGTCGCGAGTCGCGCTCCGGGTCGAGCTTGCGCACGCCATAGGCGGTCAGCTGGCGCCGCATGCGGTCGAGCTCTGCCGCCAGCTCGACGCCGGTCGCACCCGCGCCGACCACGGCCACATCGAGTTCGCCGGGGTCGAGCGCGCCGGCGCGCTGCTCGGCGCGTAGATAGGCCTCGAGTAGCTGTCGCCGGAAACGTTCGGCCTCGGCGACCGAATCGAGCGTGTAGCAATGCTCAGCCACCCCGGGTACGCCGAAGTCATTGCTGACGCTGCCCACGGCAATCACCAGCGTGTCGTAGGGGACGGCCCGGCGCGGCAGCGCGTCGTTGCCGCTGTCCTCGCGCAGCGGCTCCAGCCAGACCTGTCGTGCCGAGCGGTCGAGTCCCTCCATCCGGCCCCAGGTGAAGCGGAAGTGGTGTGCGCGCCCGTGCGCCATGTACTCGCGCTCGTCGTCGTGCACGTCGAGGGTGCCGGCGGCGATCTCGTGTAGCAGCGGCTTCCAGACGTGGGTCAGGGTGCCGTCGATGAGCGTGATCTCGATGGTGGCGTCGTCCCGGTAGCGATCGCCCAGCCAAGTGGCCAGCTTGAGGCCGCCGGAGCCGCCGCCGACGATGACGATTCGATGCGGGGTGTTGGTCACGGGCGTCTCCGCGCGTCAGTCAGCCTGTCCCGGATTGTATTCACCAAATATCGCTCGTGCCGTGCCGCCCGACGTGGCTTGTCCGACCGGGACGGCCGCGAGCGATCGCTGCGCGCACGCGCCGCGGCCGTGACCGCAGGCGCGCTCAATAAACCATGGTTTTCCCTTGAAGACGGCGGACGGATTAGCTGGCACTGCACGGGTCTGAAATTACACCGCGAACAAGGCCGTATACGGGCGATATTCATAGTAATACGCGTTTTTGCAGCGTACGCACGCGAGCGCCCCGGGGCCCGCGCGATGCGCGCGCCCGCTGTGGTTCTATGGCATGATGCGGGGGCGCCGAGCCACGCGGCGGGACGAAACCGCTCATCTCGGCCGGCGATCGGAAGGACCGAGCGCAATGAGCTGGGCACCGATGATCTTGAAAACCGATCCGGGCGGACGCCCCATCCGCTGGATCGACGTGCGTCTCGCCGCGGGCTACATGCTGCGCGATGAGGTGGCCTGGACCTCGGAGGCCACCGCCGTGCGGCTGCACGGCGGCATCTGCGCCCGCACCGGCTCGCGCAGCCGCATCGACATCCCCTCCATCCTCGCCGTCGCCGGCGCCCGCGCGCAGTACTACGATGCCACCGTCCCGCGCCTGACCAACCAAGCGCTATTCCTGCGCGACCGCCACCTGTGCTGCTACTGCGGCGAACTGTTCACCGGCCGCAGCGCCCTGCTCACGCGCGATCACGTCATGCCGATCTCCCGCGGCGGCAGCGACCGCTGGGACAACGTCGTCACCAGTTGCCGCGCCTGTAACCAGCGCAAGGATGATCGACTGATCGAGGAATGCGGCCTGGACATGCTCTACATCCCGTACACGCCCTCCCGGGCCGAGGCCATGATCCTCGAGAACCGGCGCATCCTGGCCGACCAGATGGATTACCTGATCTCCCAGGTCCCGCGCCGCGACCGAGCGCGTTACCATCGCTACGTCGCCTGACTCGCGCATGGGAGGTTCAACGTGGCCCAGGTCGCATCGCGCAACGTCCTCGGTGAGCCGCTGGCTACCTGCGGCGGGGATCCGGTCACCGGTTTCTACCGCGACGGCTGCTGCAACACGGGGCCCGAGGATCTCGGCGCGCATACCGTCTGCGCCGAGCTGTCCGAGGAGTTTCTGGAATTCACCGCCTCACAAGGCAACGACCTGCGAGCGTCCAACCCGGCCGCGGGCTTTCCCGGCCTGAAGCCGGGCGATCGCTGGTGCCTATGCGCCGCACGCTGGCAGGAGGCGCGTCGTGCCGGCTGCGCCCCCCGCATCCTCCTCGCCGCGACGCACGAGGGCACGCTGGAGATCGTCCCGTTCGAGGATTTGCGACGCTACGCGCTGGACGTGCACTAGCGCGCGGCGGATTCGAGGTCCCGGCCGGCCGTCGGAGCGTTACGGGATCGTCGCCACCCGGTCGCGGCCGCTGCGCTTGGCTTCGTACAGTGCCTTGTCGGCGCGCGCGTACAGCGTATCGAAGCGCGCCGCCTCCTCTTCGCGACTCGTGGTTATGCCCAGGCTGACCGTGAGCGGCCCCGACTCGGGCGTGCGAGCCCGTAGGTGGTCCCGGACGTCCAAGCGGATGCGTTCGCAAAGCGCGTGCGCACCTTCCGCCCCGGTGTCGGGCATGAGCAATCCGAATTCCTCGCCGCCAAGCCGGGCGACGACATCCGTGCCCCGCACCAGAGCGGCAAGGCATTTCCCGACTTCTTCGAGTATCCGGTCGCCGGCGGGATGGCCCTCGCGATCATTGACGCGCTTGAAGTGATCGATGTCGAGCAGCGCGAGGCTGACGGCCTTGCCGCTGCGTTGCTGCTGCGCCAGCTCCCATTCCGCTTTTTGCAGCAACGCGCGGCGGTTGGGCAGTCCGGTGAGCGTGTCGGTGACGGTGAGCGTTTGCAGCGCCTCACGCTGGAACAGCACGCGATCCACACTCCACAGCAGCGCGCTCACGATCAGCAGCAGCAAAGCACCGAGGCCAAGGACCATGGTAGCCAGCTGGCGCACGAGCTGCTGCCGCTCGTTGGCGGCTACGTGATTCAGTCGGTGCAAGGTGCTGTAGGTGAAGGCAAGCGCGTTCTCGACCTCGCCGGCAAGCTCGCGGAACTCGTCACGCCGTTCGGGGGCGGCCGGCACGGCCTCGGCCAGCCTGCGTAGTCGCGGTAGCTGCTCGAGTACGCGCTCGAATTCGGCGACCGCTTCCGCCTCATCGGCGTCGGTCAAATTCAGCCGGGCGAAACTGTTCCGGGTAGTGCCTTCCCGACTTTCGACTGTATCGAGCACGCGCAGTACCCGCTGCTGGTGGAAGGCATCGGGATGCCGCAGGAACGATTCGCTCGCGTGGCGCAGGATGCTCGCCTCGTGCTGACCGCGCACGATGTTGCTCGCCGCCGAGGTGTAGTCGGCCCCGATGTGGTCGTCGCTGCGGAGCGCGAATACGATGATGGCGGCGATCGTGATCGCGGCGAGCGCCACGTAGGCAGCCCCGACGATCAGGCGCCAGCGCTGTCGGGCGTTCATTGCGCGCGGAGCTCCACCACGGCCCAAATCCAGTTGGTCATCGACGTGCTGCCGGAGCGCACCGCTTCAGCGTCTTCGGGGACGACGAGCATCAGCGGCCCGAGGTTCGTGCGGGGCAGCGGCTCGCCCTCGAAGCGCGTCACGAGCAGATAATCCTTGGCGCGTACGTCTGAGGGGGTGAGGAAGACCGTGTAATCGTCGGCGGCGATGAAGCGCAGACGACGGGCCTCGTCGATGCCGTAGGCCTCGATGAACCGCGTGAGCCGAATCCCCGTGAATCGCCCGTTCAAACCCTCGAAGTGCTGCAGTTCGGTATCGTATAGCGGCAGCCGCTCAAGCTGGGCCCGCGACAACTCGGAGCGGTTCCCATCGTGGAGCAGGGTCAGAACGGTTGTGTCGTCGGTCGACGGCGCGACGTCGCTGGGAACGATGTCGGCGGCTTGTGCAATGGCAGATAGCAGCGTCGCCGTGGCGAGACCTGCGGCCCATCGAGAAAGGGGAAATAGCATGGCTCGGTCGCCCGCAAGGATAGGCCCGGAGTGATTATGTCAATGGTAACCGGCCCGGACGTGCAGCCGCGAGGTTTTTGTCGCAGATACGCGGTAACCGTGGGGCGCTGCCGGGCCTGGTAGGGAGGACACGCGTGGCGTATTCGCGAGAGCCAGGTGGGGCCCGCAGGGCCTCATTGAGCCGTCGGGCAGAGGCTACGTGCTGCCACTTGCGAGCCTCCCCGTAAAGATGTCATCGCAAGAAGGCGGAGGCGATGGAACGATCCAGCGTGGAACTCGCCCGCTTGGTTCTGCCCCGTGCCTGCGGCAAGCAAGCAATGGATTGCTTCGCTTCGCTCGCAAAGACATTCCCCATAAGGAGGTCATCGCGAGGAGCCGTCAGGCGACGAAACGATCCAGCGTCGAACTCGGCCGCTTGGTTCTGCACCGTGCCTGGGGCAAGCAAGCAATGGATTGCTTCGCTTCGCTCGCAAAGACATTCCCCATAAGGA
>JBBEEB010000025.1:0-1228 GCA_040880995.1 Halofilum sp. (in: g-proteobacteria) | reverse complement strand
TAAAGCCCGACCTACAACGCGCTACGCGCCCCACCGAGGTCTTTGCGAGGAGCCGTTAGGCGACGAAGCAATCCAGCGTCAAGCGCCAACCACGCAACTGCACCGTACCCGTGGAACGAATGGATCGCTTCACTTCGTTCGCGATGACTTTGGGCCGGGGTTGGCGGGTAGGTGCTACGCGTCGGCAACCGGGGAGGAGTCGTGCTCCCCATCCCAGCCATGTTGGAGGTCTCGCCGCGGTTTGACCGAGGGCGGTGGGACGAGATCAAGCCACATACCGCGGCTCAACGCGCTTTTCGATCTCGTAGCCCGCGCGATCCTCGGCGACCTCAAGTTCGTAGTCATTCTGGAGATTGAGCCAGAACTGCGCGGTCGTTCCGAAATATCGCGCCAGCCGCAGGGCTGTATCGGCGCTGATACCGCGCCGTCCACGCACAACGTCGTTGATGCGGCCGGGCGTCACGTCCAGCGCGTTCGCCAACTTGTTGGCGGACAATTCCGCCGGCTCCATGTACTCGGTCCGGAGTATTTCACCGGGATGGATCGGGTCGAGCTTCTCGCTCATGGCTTACCTCAGCGATGATAATCGACGATCTCGACGTCGTAAGCGTGCCATCCTGCCAGCGGAAGCAGACGCGCCATTGATCATTGACTCGGATGCTGTGTTGACCCGCTCGACTCCCCGTGCAGCGGCTCGAGCCGATTACCGGGTGGGTTTCTCAGGTCATCCAGCTGGACTGCCGCGTTAAGTCGACGCAGCGTCTTGCGCGCGGCCCTCTCAACTGACTCGAAGCGCCTGACCCTTTCGCGCGACCAGAGCCGCTCCGTCTCTCGATCAGAAAAGCTCCGAATCATGTAGATCATGATATACCGCATACCGGCATACGGCAAGGCCCGGCACAACTCGCCGCTGGAGAGTTAGGGATTCATTTGTAAAGTCCGAACGGGCGCTCCGGCCGCGCACCGCCCAGCATGCCCCGCCACGACCCACACCGCGGTCTTTGCGAGGAGCCGTTAGGCGACGAAGCGATCCAGTGTCAAGCGCCAACCACGCAGCTGCACCGTAGTCGTGGAACGAATGGATCGCTTCGCTCCGCTCGCGATGACGGGATGTTGGGCAGTCCTGCTCCATACCCGCGGAGCGACTGGATCGCTTCACTTCGTTCGCGATGGCGCGAGCCGGGGTTGGGGCGGTAGGCGGTAGGCGCGAGGCGTCGGCAGCCGATGC
>JBBEEB010000024.1:0-1244 GCA_040880995.1 Halofilum sp. (in: g-proteobacteria) | reverse complement strand
CAGAACCGGACAGATCGTGTGCTACAACCCCGGACAGTCTATGTGCTCCCAACAGTCGGTCCCGGCGGATGGGCAGCGTGGCTCATCTAAGCTATCATGGTGCCAGCATCGGCCAGCGATTCCGCAACCGGTCGCGTCAAAAGTAGGTCCCCCGGAGAGGTACCTAAGCGGTCATAACGGCACCGACTCGACAAGATCGCCGGGAGCGATCTTGAACGCGCGCTAGCGCGGCCCGAAGGGCGGAGGACAGGAGGTCCGGAGTAGATCGGTTGGGGGCATTGCGCCCCACGTGGGTTCGACCAGCCCGCCAATAGCGAACTGGCGCGAGCGGAGCCTGGCGGATGGCTGCTAAGCTCGCGCGCCGTGATACCGTCCGGCCCACGTTCCACGTTGGGCCCGGATTAGGTAGGCAAGTCAATCTGGAGAGGTACCGAAGCGGTCATAACGGCACCGACTCGAAATCGGTTGGGGGCATTGCGCCCCACGTGGGTTCGAATCCCACCCTCTCCGCCATTCAACGAAAAAGGGCCCCGCCTCAAGCGGGGCCCTTTTTCGTTGAATCGGTGCAGGGTGCGTGGACGAACCCACCCGGGTTCGACCGATCGGCAGGACTGCCGATCGGGACGCCGGAGCGAAGCGGAGGCGCCCGAAGGGCGAGGGCCAAGGATGGCCCGAGTCTATCCCACCCTCTCCGCCGCCCAACTAGAAAAGATGGCCGCGGATGCAGTCTGTCCGTGGCCCCGCGTGGCTGACCGCCCAAATAGCCGGGCAGCCGGTTTCATGGCCCGGAGGGGAGTTCAAAGGTCGGCAGGCTCAGCTTCACGCGGCAGCCGCGCTCGGCCGAGATTTCGAAACGGCCGCCGAGCAGCTCCGCCCGCTGGCGCAACGCAGCCGCACCCTGACTGCGTCCGTCGTGTGACAGGCGAGCGAACTCCTCTGGATCGCATCCCCTACCCGTAGTCCTCCACCTCGAACACGAGCCAGCCGTGCTCCCGCCGTAATCGCACCCATGCGACATCCGTGTTGGCGTGCTTGACCACGTTCATGAGCAGTTCTCGGATCGCCTGGAAGACAAATGCCCGCATCCCCGACGAGCCGGGGTCGACGCTTTCGTTCGCCTCGACTCGCACCTCCAGGCCGGTCCGTTCCCACGTCCGCCAGCCCAGCCACTTCAGCGCCGCAGTAAAGCTGCGGTCATCGAGTGCACGCGGGTGCAGCTCGGACGACAGCGTCCGGGCGACTTC
>JBBEEB010000023.1:0-7056 GCA_040880995.1 Halofilum sp. (in: g-proteobacteria) | reverse complement strand
TACAAAGCACTGAGATCGACGCGCGCCTGATCATGCAGGTCCACGACGAGTTGATCCTCGAGGTCGCCGAGCACTCCGTCGAAGACGTGTGCGCGCGGGTCCGCGAGCTGATGAGCGCCGCGGCTCAACTATCCGTCCCCCTGTTGGTCGAGACGGGCGTCGGTCGAAACTGGGCCGAAGCGCACTGAGCCAATCAAAATGAAGGTGGCCGAACCCGGCCAATATGCCCGCCAGGCGGGTGGCCTCTGAGGTACGCTCGGCCCGTTCGTCGGCTGCGCCCTGCCGCTCGTGCATCAAGTCCGCACATTGTCTTTCGTCTCCTGATAGAAAAGTCTCGAACTTCAATGCGCGGCGTCGGCGACTTCCGGGGCCGCGGCGAATCGGGAGGCGCGTTCAATGCGACGGCAGACAGGCTTCACCCTCATCGAACTGATGATCACGGTCATCGTGGTTGGGGTGCTTACCGCCATCGCGATCCCCAGCTACACGCAATACGTCCAGCGTTCGAACCAGTCTTCCGCTCAGCAGTTCATGGTCGAGGTGGCCAGTCGCGCCGAGCAGTACCGCATGGATGCGCGCGATTTTCCAGACGGCTTCTCCGCGGATGACGGAGATCTCGACATCGCGGTTCCGGATCGCGTAAAGAAGTATTACGACATAACCCTTGACGCGGATAACAGTGCATCACCGCCCACGTACACGGTAAGCGCTGACCCGCGCGACGGCACTTCGCAAGACGGCATGGATACCCTGACGCTCGATGCCGCCGGCAACAAGTCACCCAGCGACGCGTGGTGACCGGGTATGCCATCGCGGCACACGGGCTTCACCCTCATCGAACTGATGATCTCGCTCATCGTGCTCGGCGTGGTTGTGACTGTCGCTATCCCGAACCTGCAGGGCTACATGCTCCAGAACCGTGTGAAGACGGCGGCACAGGATATGTTCACGTCGCTGTTGTACGCACGCAGTGAGGCGGTCAAACGCGACGCCCGCGTGTACATGATTCCAGCGGATGCGGACGACTGGAGCGAAGGTTGGATCGTGACGCAGGAAGAAGATCGAACCTTTGACGAGTGCCAAGACGGTGAGTCGGGTTGCCTCCGTATCCAGCAATCGTTGGACGGCCTTAGTGTAGCTAGTGACCACGCTCAGGTGATTTATCGCGGCAACGGGCGTGTGGCGGAGAGCACCGAGTTCGGCTTTTGCGTATCGGGCAACCCGAGTATTCAGCAACGCGTGGTATCCACCGATTTGTCGGGCCGTCCGAGCATCGTTTACGAGGGTGATTGCTCATGACGTTCGTGCGCCGGCTCGCGCGCGGCGTCGGGATGATCGAGGTCCTCGTCGCGCTTGTCATTATTGCGGTGGGCCTGCTCGGTTTGGCGGGTGCGCAGCTCCAGGCGCAGAAGGCGGAGATCGAGTCCTACCAGCGAACGCAGGCGCTCCTCCTGCTCGAGGATATCGCTAGCCGTATCCGCGCCAATCGAACGACGGCGCACTGCTACGAGACTGATAGCTACGTTGGCCACGGGGCGGACCCTGACGACTGCGCGGGATGGGGCACGAGTGCAACGCGCGCGTTGGCCGACCGCGACATGGATGATTGGGATGCCCTGCTAGAGGGCCAGGCCGAGATGCTGGACGGCGATTCCGTAGGCGCCATGACCCAGGCGCGCGGATGCGTCACTTATGACCCGACTGAAGAGGATTTCACCGTTACGGTCGTGTGGCAGGGCGAGGTGGTGACGGAAGAACCTGCCAGCGGCTGTGCCGCGGGAGAGTATGGCGACGACGGTCTGCGCCGCGCGGTCTCGACGCAGCTCACGATTCCGGATCTCGACTAGGACATAGAATGAGGCAGGAATCGCGGATGCACTCCAATAACCGACAGCGAGGTTTCTCACTGATCGAGCTGATGATCGCCATGACCATCGGTCTGATATTGCTTGCGGCGGTCATCGCGCTCGTCACCAACAGCAGCCGCACCCAGCGGCATGTCGAGCAAGTAGGCGAGCAAATAGAGAATGGCCGCTACGCGCTGGATTTGTTGCGTCGGGAAGTACAGCATGCCGGATACTATGGCGAGTATTACGACGTGCGCGCGCCATCGAACTCGTCCGATCCGCCGCCGGATCCGTGTACCACAGATCCGGATCAGATCGAAGAAGACATTGGCCTGCCGATCCAGGGTTACGACAGCGTGAACGGCGACCCCGATCCCAGTTGCCTCAGTGATGACGACCATCGCGACGGAACGGATATCCTCGTGCTGCGGCGTGCGTCGACATCGAAGACCGATGTCGCGGATCTGACGTCCGGCGAGCTTTATATTCAGAGCTTGTCGATCAACAAGATCATTGAGATTGCCGGCGGCTCGGACAATGAGTCGACCTTCGATCTGGAAAAGCTCGACAACACCCGGGCCAATATCCGCAAGCTTCGCACGGACATCTATTTCATCGGTCCGGACGGAAATGACGTGCCGACTTTGAAACGCTTAAGCCTGGTGGACGACGGTGGCGATCTCACCTGGCGCGAAGAACCGCTCGCGACCGGCGTCGAGAATATGCAGATCGAATACGGCGTCGATAGCGATGGCAACGGCACCGCGCACGATTATGAGACCGACCCGGGGACAGTCGGAGACTGGGCTGACGTGATCGCGCTTCGGGTCCATCTTGTCGTTCGCACGCGTGATGCGTCAGAAGGATATACCGATACCAAGACCTATGACGTGGGTCTCGAAGGCACATACGATCCTCCGGATGACGGCCATCGTCGGCGTGTGTACAGCAACTCCATGCGGGCAACCAACCCGAGCATGCGACGGGAGTGAGGTTGATGCAGCGGCCCCGACTTCAAAGTGGCGCGGTTCTCGTCGTTAGCCTGCTGTTGCTGACGGTGATGACGCTGCTGGTGCTCTCGGCGATCAATACGGGCAACTTGAACATGCGCATTCTCGAGAACACGCGCGCCAAACAGGAGGCGGAAGCCGTGGCCGAGCTTGCCGTCAACGAGTTTTTTAGCGATCCAACCAACTTCGATCCGCCATCGGGCGGGGAAATCAGCAAAGGGGACTACACGGTGACGATTAAGGACCCGGAATGCGTCGCTACGCGCCCCGCAGAGGGATACACCGCGGTCGAAGACACCGTGATCCCGCGGGATACCACCTGGCAGTCACGTGCCACGCTCGAGCATGGCGGGAGCGCCGATGTCTCGATTGTCTTTGGCGTCGAGATCCGGATGCCGCAAGGTAGCTGTCCCGACCCCGCCTAGGGAGTCCGAGCCATGAACAACTTCAAGATGAGCCCGAGAAATCTGCGCATTGCCACCACGAGTGCCATGGCCTCGGCCGCCCTCATGGCCGCCATGATGCCGTCCGATCCGGCTTTGGCCGAGGACATCGATCTATTCCTCGCCAACTCGGGCGAGCAGTACGCGCCGAATGTGTATGTCATGGTCGATAACTCCGCTAACTGGAATGCGAATATCAGCGGTACCAGCAAGCGCGAGATGGAGTATGAGGCGCTGCGAAGCGTCTTCCTCGATAGCGAGCTAGCGGAAGATTCGGACGATTCGGTCAATCTCCGCTTGGGGTTTGGGCTGTTCTCGAGCGGCCGAGGTGGCAAGGTGTGGCAGGCCGTTGAAGGCGTCACCGAGGGCTATCAGACCGATACACTCGCCCCGCTGTTTGAGCACATCAATGCGAGCAACGATCCGCTCAAGACGAACAATGCGCCCTACGCGATGTCGTTCAACGAGGCAATTGCCTATTTCGCGGGCAACAATCCTGTCGCGGGGACGGAGGACGATAAACGGACCGATGAGAACCCCGAAGGGTATGACCCTGCTGCAATAGACGAAGATGGTAGTTACAACAGCCCAGCTGCCGGAAACTGTGGCAAAAACTACGTGATCCTGATGGGGAACGGATCTCCGGATAGCGGCGAGGACAATACGGCAGAGGAAGAACTCGGCGAGCATGGTGGCCTACTTTCCGGCGATCCGATCAGCATAGATCCAAATATGTACGAGTCAAATTGGTCGGACGAATATGCGCGCTTCATGGCCGGCAAGGACATTGTCTCTCGCGATGGACATGAAGAAAGTGTCCGAACGTATGTCATCGACGTCTTCGACCCCGATGACAACAACCGGCCCGCACAGTCGGCCCGGGCGTGGATGAAAAGCATCGCGACCCGGGGCGATGGGCTCTATTTTGCCGCTCACGACGAATCGGATATCAAGGAGGCGCTCGATACGATCCTGGACGAACTGTTCGCGGTCAACGACGTGTTCGCCGCGAGCACCCTCCCGGTCAGCGTGAACGTCCGCGGCACCAACCTGAATCAGGTGTACATGGGTGTCTTCCGGCCCGACGAGATGAACCGGACGCGCTGGCAGGGTAACCTCAAGCTCTATCAGCTTGCGGTCGACGATGAGACCAATACTTTGCATCTCGCCGACAAGGATGGCGAGCCCGCGCAAAGCCCGGCGACCGGTTTCATCCGTGAGACTGCCTGGAGCTTCTGGAGCGCGCACTCCGATTACTGGGAGTTCGCCTATCCCGACGATCCGTCGGATGCCCCCGACGGCGAATTCGTCGAGAAAGGCGGTGCTCATCAGCAGCTTCGTCTGGACTACCCCAATGCCCCGTCCAGCGGCCGCACGATCTTCACCGATTCGGGCGGTTCATTGAACGACTTCAAGGATGTTGCAGATGCCGATTCGCTGAATGTGTCGGACCCCAACGACCTGATCGATTGGATCTATGGTGAGAACAACGTGGACTCGGAGAACAGTAACGATCCCGATACCGAATCGAATGCCGGGATTCGCCCGTCGGTGCACGGGGATGTCCTTCATTCCCAGCCGGCCGTGGTCAACTATGGTAGCGGTGACGACGGCGAAGGGGATATCTACGCCTTCTACGGTGCCAACGACGGGATGCTGCACGCCCTGCGCGGTGGTAAGGAAGATGGCGACGGTGAGGAAGTCTGGGGCTTTATCCCGGCGGAATTCCATGATCGGTTGGACCGTCTTCGAACGCTGGAGGAAGGCAAGGAGTATTTCGTCGATGGAGCGATCTCGGTGTATCGCCACGATGACAATGGCGATGGCGAGATCGTTGCGAGTGACGGTGATGAGGTCCGCCTGTACGTCGCGATGCGCCGCGGCGGGCGGCTGCTGTATGCCCTGGATGTGACCGACCCGGAGAATCCGGCGTATCTGTGGAAGATCGACGAGGACACGACCGGCTTCTCGGAACTCGGTCAGACGTGGTCCCGACCCGAGGTGGTCGAGGTCGCGTATGACGAGGGGAGTGAGACGGTCGAACGCGATGTTCTGGTGTTCGGCGGCGGTTACGATCCGGCGGCCGACGCGGACGTGGGCAGCTACGACGCCGATGGAATTGGCGATGCGGGCATGGGGCGTGCCTTGTTCGCGCTCGACGCGGAGACGGGAGATCTGATCTGGCAGGCCGCCAATGGACCGACCGGCGGCAGCTCCAGCGTCGATGTGCCGGATATGAAGTACCCGATTCCCTCGGATGTGAGCGTGATCGACCGCGACGGCGATGGCTACGACGATCGCCTCTATGTCGGCGACCTAGGCGGGCAGGTGTGGCGCGCGGATATCAGCGGCCACCCCGATGACTGGTCCGTCTACAAGCTGGCGAGCGACGGCGACGGTGCAGGCACGGCCGACCGGCGTTTCCTTTATCCCCCCGATGTCGTGTACGGCGAAGATGGAAATGGCCGATACGATGCCGTCCTGCTGGGTAGCGGAGCGCGCACGCACCCATTCCGGCGCTCGGTCATCAACCGCTTTTACATGTTCAAGGATCGTCATACCGGCACCACGGTGGACGATGTGTCGACCTGGGAAACCATCGAGGCCGGCGATCTACTCGACGTGACGGGCGATGAGGACAGCATCGACGAGTCGCTTCTCGAGGATCGTAAGGGCTGGTATATCGATCTGCTCAACGCCGCTGGCGAGGGGGCCGGCGAGAAGGTCGTGTCGAGCGCCGTCACGCTGAGCGGGAGCACGTTCTTCAGCACCAATGAGCCGCCTCCCGAGGAGACCGCCGACGATGAGTGCAACCAAAGCCTGGGCACGGCGCGCAACTACGAGATCAACTACCAAGATGGCACCGTAGCGAACGAGGAGAACGAAGGGCGCTCGTCGAAAGCCGTGGGGGGCGGATTCCCGCCATCCCCCGTGCCGGTCATCGTCGAGATCGACGGTCAGAAGTACGAAGCGGTCATTAGCGGTACCGAGGCGCATTCGCCTCCCGGTACGACCATGGGCCGGCGCAACCCCGTTTATTGGAACCGCCAGATCGACGATTAGCCGGTTGGGCCGGGGGCAAGCCCCCCCCCCCCCCCCCCCCCCCCCCCCCCCCGGCCGCGACAACCCTTGTCGACCCAAAATCTTCCCTGCGAACCCGCGCCTCGCGGCGAATCCGGCCCAAACCCGCTACGTGAGGCTTCGCGACGGATTTGGGCTAGTAACTAACTGACAGGACGGCGATCCTCCAGATCGTTCCACCGTTCGTCGGTCAAACCCGACCGCTCGTCAGCTAACGTGGGAGTCCCCTCGCTTGTCTCTGGTACAAGCGAGGGCATGAAACGCGCGCACGGCTTCACGCTCATCGAACTCATGGTCACGCTGGCCATCGTGGCGATCGTCGCCACCGTCGCCGTGCCGGCGTGGTCCGATTTCGTCCGTGCCAATCGACTGGCGGCCACCACCAACGAGTTCGTCACCGCGGTCAACTACACGCGAAGTGAGGCCGTGCGGCGCAACACCGACGTGTCGCTGTGCCCCTCGACCGATCAAACCTCCTGCGTCGGAAACTCCACCGACTGGTCCGTGGGCTGGATCGCCTTTGTCGGCGACGATCCAAGTAGCCCGGGTACGGTTCTTCGTTCCTGGGCGGGCGTCGACGGGACTCTCGACGCGTCGGGTGATCAGGTGATTTTCGAGGGCGAAGGTACGGCGGCCGCCGCGGTGACGTTCGACCTGCAATTCGATGATTGCACC
>JBBEEB010000022.1:0-41583 GCA_040880995.1 Halofilum sp. (in: g-proteobacteria) | reverse complement strand
AGCCCATGCAGGCCAGTATCGGCCGCTTTGGGCCCTATGTGCGCTACGGCAGCAAGTTCGTCTCGCTAAAAGAAGATGACCCGTACACGGTCACACCCGAGCGCGCGCGAGAATTGGTCGCCGAGAAGAAAATCGCCGACGCCAACCGCATCATCAACACGTTCGAGACCGAGGATGGCACCACCGTGCAGGTGCTGAACGGCCGCTTCGGCCCCTACATTACCGACGGCAACAAGAACGCCAAAGTACCCAAGGACGCCGAGCCCGCCGAGCTGCCGCTGGAGCGCTGCCTCGAGCTGCTCGCCGCCGCGCCGGAGCGCCGCCGCGGCAAGAAGAAAGCGGCGGCCAAGAAGACCGCTGCCAAGAAGACAGCCGCGAAGAAGAAGGCCACCAGCAAAAAGAAATCCGCGGCCAAGAAAAAGGCCGCCAGTAAAAAGAAGTCCGCCTCCAAGAAGAAGGCCGCGAGCAGCGCCGCCGGGAGCGGCAACGGCGCGGCGACCGGCACGGCTTCGAAGAAGAAGGGCGCGAGCAAGAAGGCCGCCAGCAAGAAGAAGGCGTCCGGCGCCGCGCTCTCCGCGGCCCGCCGCCGCACCACCGAGTAGCCATGGCCGAACCGGTATTCATGGACGCGCGGCGGGCGCTCACCGCGGGCGGCATCGTCGCGTATCCGACCGAGGCCGTATACGGGCTCGGCTGCGACCCGGCCAATGCCGAGGCGATCGCGCGGCTGCAGGCGCTCAAGGGACGCGATGCCGGCAAGGGCCTGATTCTGATCGCGCATGAGCTCACGGCGCTCGAGCCGTGGCTCGGTCCGCTGGACGCATCGATCCGGGCGCGGATCGAGCCCACGTGGCCGGGCCCGGTCACCTGGCTACTCCCGGCGGCTACCGCCGTACCCCGCTTATTGAAGGGCGACCACGACACGCTAGCTGTGCGCGTGACCGCACATCCGACCGCCGCCGCGCTATGCCGCGCCTGGGGCGGGCCGCTGGTTTCGACCAGTGCCAATCTGGCCGGGGGCGAGCCCGCGCGCAATGCCAACGCGGTCCGAGCGCTATTCGGCGATGCCCTCGACGTGGTAATCGAGGGCGCCGTTGGCGGACTCGAACGCCCCACGCCCATCCGCGACGGTCGCACGGGCGAGACCCTGCGCAGCTAAGTCCCCCCGGCGGGCAACGACGCACATGAACGAACCGATCCCGATCGATACCATCGCGCGCTGGCTGACCGAATTGCAGGACCGCATCTGCACGCGCTTCGAAGCCTTCGACGGTCATGGCTTCCACGAAGACCGCTGGCAGCGCGAGTCGGGCGGCGGGGGGCGCACGCGCGTGCTCACCGAGGGTGGGCTGTTCGAGCAGGCGGGCGTGAACTTCTCCGACGTGCTCGGCGAACGCCTGCCGCCGTCGGCCAGCGCCAACCGCCCCGAATTAGCCGACCAGCCCTTCCGGGTGGTCGGCGTCTCGGTCGTGGCCCATCCGCGCAACCCGTACCTGCCCACCTCGCATGCCAATCTGCGCTGCTTCGTCGTGGGCGATCCCGAGGCGCCAGCGGCCTGGTGGTTCGGCGGCGGTTTCGATCTGACGCCCTACTACCCCTTCGCCGAAGACTGCGTGCACTGGCATGAGACCGCGCGCGCATCCTGCCGCGCGCTTGGCGACGCGGCCTGGCGGCGCTACAAGCGCTGGTGCGACGAGTATTTCCATCTGCCCCACCGCGGCGAGGCCCGGGGCATCGGCGGCCTGTTCTTCGACGATCTCAACTCACCCGATGTCGACACCTGTTTTGCCTTCGCGCGCGATGTCGGCGACGGTTATCTCGCCGCCTACGAGCCCATCCTCGCGCGCCGGCGGGCGCACGAATGGGGCGAGCGCGAGCGCGACTTCCAGCTCTACCGGCGCGGGCGCTACGTCGAGTTCAACCTGGTCCACGACCGCGGCACCCTATTCGGCCTGCAGTCGGGCGGACGCACCGAGTCCATTTTGATGTCCCTGCCGCCGCTGGCGCGCTGGCGCTACGACTGGCAGCCGGAGCCCGGCAGCCCGGAGGCGCAATTGACGGAGAGGTTCCTGCAACCGCGCGACTGGCTGGCGGGCGGCGACGGCTCCGAATCCACCGATACCAAGGAGAACGCATGAAGCCCGTGGTCATCATCGGGACCGGCCTCGCCGGCTACACCACAGCCCGCGAGCTGCGCAAACACGATGCGGAGACGCCGCTGGTTCTGGTTACCGCCGACGACGGGACGAGCTACTCCAAGCCGATGCTGTCCAACGCCTTCGCCCGCGGCAAGACGCCCGAGTCCCTCGCCCAGGCAACGGCCGAGCAGATGGGCGAACAGCTCGGTGCCGAGATCCGTATCGAGCAGCGGGCGATCGCGCTCGACCCCGAGGCCCGGGCGGTGCATCTGGACGACGGCGAGACGCTGCAGGCGCACGCGATCGTGCTCGCCGTGGGCGCCCGTCAGGCCGACCCGGGCCTGGCGGGCGACGCTGCCGACCAGGTGCTGGCCGTCAACGACCTCGCCAGCTATGCCCGCGTGCGCGCCGCGCTGTCCGAGGCGCGCCGAGTGACCCTCGTCGGCGGCGGTTTGATCGGCTGCGAGTTCGCCAACGACTGGGGCGCGGCGGGCTACGACGTGACCATGGTCGAGCCGCGCGAGTGGCCCATGGGCACCATGCTTCCGCCGATGGCGGGTGCGCATCTACGCCACGCGCTGATCAACAGCGGCGTAAACGTCGTCTGCGGGCGGACCGCCACCGCGGTCGAGTCCGGTGACGAGGGCCTGACGGTGCACGACTCCGCCGGCGACAGCTATGTCGCCGACGTGGCGGTGCGCGCCATCGGTCTGAGGCCGAACACGGAACTGGCGCGCGAGGCCGGCCTGGCCATCGGCGGCCGCGGCATCCAGACCAACCGGGCGCTCGAGACCTCGGCGCCCGGCATCTACGCGCTGGGCGATTGCGCCGAGGTGGATGGCGTGCTGCTGCCGTTCATCCTACCGATCAATCACTGCGCACGGGCGCTCGGTGCCAGCCTGGCCGGGGAACGCACGGAGGTCGACTACCCGGTGATGCCGGTGATCGCCAAGACCCCGTCCTGCCCGATTCACCTCTACGCGCCGCCGGCCGAGGTTGCGGGCGAATGGCGCGAGACCGAGGCCGACGACGGGGTGCGCGGCGAGTTTCTCGACGCGGACGGCGATCCGCGGGGATTCGTGCTCACCGGCGGCGCCGTGCAGGAGAAGGGTGCCTACGCCGCCCGCGTGCCTGGCTACTTCGCCAACCGCGAGCGCGGCTAACGCCGCAACGGCTGCGGGTCGATGGTAACCAGGTCGTTGCGCAGGTGACCGAGCGCCTCGCTCAGATCGAGCGCCAACGCAGCCCCGGCCGGCCCCACCGTAAGTTCGCGTCTCGCACCACGCATCGGCCAGGGGCTGGCTCGTCGGTCGGCTTTACGCGACCCCCTGACGCAACGTGGCGCGGGGATCGAAATGCATCTGCTGACGCATGCGCTCGAACAATTCACGGTCGGCCTCGCCCTTGGGCTGCGGCAGGACGATGCGCAGATGCAAATACTGGTCGCCCGGCGGCGATCCCGGCAGACCCCGTCCGCGCAGGCGCAATCGCTGACCGCTGTGCGCCCCGGCCGGGATCTTGGTATCCACCTCACCGCCGAGCGTGGGCACCGCAACGGTGGCGCCCAGGGCCGCCTCCCAGGGGGCGATTGGCAGGTCGAGGTGGATGTCGCGGCCGTCGGCGCGGAACAGCGAGTGCGGGCGGAACACGACCTCGAGATAGAGATCGCCGCGCGGAGCGCGCCCGGCGCCGGCACCCCCCTGGCCCTGCAGGCGGATTTGCTGGCCCTCGGTCACGCCCGGCGGGATGCGCACGTTGAGCGTGCGCGGGCTCGCCTGAACCCGCCCGTAGGCGTCGGCCGCGGCCGACTCGAGCGTCACCGGCCGCTTGCCGCCGTGATAGGCCTCTTCCAGCGTGAGCTCGACCCGGGCGAAATGGTCCGGACCGCGGGCCTGTACGTCCTCGAAGCCACGCCGACCGAACCCGCCGAATCCACCGCCCCCACGGCCGAAGAGGGACTCAAAAAAGTCAGAGAACGCGCTGGCGTCGCCGCGGGTAAAGCCACCGCCGCGAAAATCGAACTGCTGCTCCCAATCGGGCGGCGGACGGAAATCCTGCCCCTGCTGCCAGCCGTGGCCGAGTTGATCGTACGCGGCGCGCTTCTCCGGGTCCTTGAGCACCTCGTAGGCTTCCTGCAGCGCCTGGAACTGGGCTTCCGCGTCCGGCTCGCTACTGACATCCGGGTGGTACTTGCGCGCCAGCTTGCGATAGGCGCGCTTGATTGCATCCTGCGACGCGCCGCGCTCGACACCGAGCGTCGCGTAGTAATCCTTGTACTCCAAGGCGACGAACCTCCGGATCTTCGAGCAACGGACCATGGAATGCGCTGCCGGACGGCAGCGGCGCTCTGTCCCTTACATAGGGCCCGAGAGGGGTCGGTTCAAGCTCCGCCCGCGAGCCAGCGGGCCGCCGCGCGCGCGTGGTAGGTGAGGATGCCGTCGGCGCCGGCACGCTTGAACGCCGTCAGCGTCTCGAGCACGCAGGGCCGGCGTTCGAGCCAGCCATTGGCCGCCGCGGCCTCGAGCATGGCGTACTCGCCGCTGACCTGGTAGGCGAAGGTCGGCACGGCGAAGCGCTCGCGCACTCGGCGGATGACGTCGAGGTAGGGCAAGCCGGGCTTGATCATCACCATGTCGGCGCCCTCGGCGAGATCGAGTTCGACTTCGCGCAGGGCCTCATCGCCGTTCGCGGGGTCCATCTGGTAGGTGTGCTTACCCCCGCCGCCGAGATTGCCGGCCGAGCCGACCGCGTCGCGAAAGGGTCCGTAGAACGAGGAGGCGTACTTGGCCGCGTAGGACAGGATGCGGGTCTCGGGGAAGCCGTTCGTCTCGAAGGCTTGGCGGATCGCACCGACACGGCCGTCCATCATGTCCGAGGGACCGACCGCATCGGCGCCTGCCCGTGCGTGCGACAGGGCCTGACGCACCAGGGCCTCGACCGTCGGCTCATTGGCCACATAGCCGTGCTCGTCAAGCAGACCATCGTGGCCATGCGAGGTGAATGGGTCGAGCGCCACGTCGGTGATCACACCGAGTTCCGGGCAGGCCTGCTTGAGCGCACGCACCGCCCGCTGGGCCAGACCCTCCGGGTCCCAGGCCGCCTCGGCACGCTCGGATTTCACCTGTGCGGGCGTCACCGGGAACAGCACCACGGCCGGGATGCCGAGCGTCACGCATTCGCGGGCATCGGCCACCAGGGCATCGATGCTCAGGCGTTCCACCCCCGGCATCGAGGGCACCGGCTCGCGCGCGCCCTCGCCTTCACGCACGAACACGGGCCAAATCAGGTCGTCGGGGGTGAGCATGGTCTCGCGCATCAACCGCCGCGAAAACGCGTCGCGGCGCATGCGCCGCATGCGCGTGGCGGGAAAGCCGGATTCGGATCGATTGGGCTCGTTCACCAGGGTCCTCCCATGGGGCAGCGGTCAGTGTAACCGGCGCATACGCGCCCTGCCCACGATCCGACCTCGAGTACCGTCTCTCTCAGCGAGACTGTACTCGGGTTCGGATCGGTATCTGGACACGGCGGACCGACCCTGTAACGATGCCGCGACTTCAGCGCCCGCTGCCGCGCCTGCGTAGCCGGCAAACGAAGACTCGTCTCAGCCACAGGTAAGCCCATGGTCGCGGATCGTTACGCCGTGATCGGTCATCCGGTCGCCCACAGTCTTTCACCCCTCATCCACGCGCGCTTCGCCGCCGAAACCGGTCAGGACATGGAGTACGGCCGCCTGGAGGCGCCCACCGACGCTTTCGGCGCCACCGCCCGCGGTTTCTTTGACGCCGGCGGGCGCGGGCTCAATGTCACCGTGCCGTTCAAGGCCGAGGCCTTCGACTGGTGCGACGAGCGCAGTGAGCGCGCGGCGCGTGCCGGCGCCGTGAACACCCTGAGCATCGCGGACAACCAGCGCACGATCGGCGACAACACCGACGGTGCCGGACTGGTGCGCGACCTGCGCGAGAATCTCGGCCTGGTCCTCACCGGCCGCCGCGTACTGCTGGTGGGCGCCGGCGGCGCCGCCCGCGGGGCCGTGGGTCCGTTGCTGGCCGAGGCGCCGGCCCAGCTCACCGTGGCCAATCGCACGGTCGCCCGTGCATTCGAACTGGCCGCGGATTTTGCGGCCGCCGGGCCGATCGCGGGGCGTGCCTTCGACGAGGTCGCGGTCGACGGGCCCTTCGACCTGGTCATTAACGCCAGCGCGGCGAGCCTGGCCGGCCAACTGCCGCCGTTGCCCCCCGCGCTGCTCGCCGCGCACGGCGCGGTCTACGACATGATGTACGGCGACGCCGCGCACCCGTTCCTGGAGTGGGGCCGCGCGGCCGGGGCGGCCACGGCGGCCGACGGACTGGGCATGCTGGTGGAGCAGGCCGCCGAGTCGTTCCTGGTATGGCGCGGCGTGCGGCCGGAGACTACCCCGGTGCTCGCGCACCTGCGCGCCACGGGCGGGCGGTGAACGGCTTCACAGTGCACCAAAATGGGCCGCGCTAACTGCGTTGCAAACCCCCTGGGGCGTCCCTATACTCCGGCGGTTCGTCGGGGGTCGCGCACGCTGACCGCCGTTAGCCAGACGATTCCCGCCGCACGGCCGGATGGACTCAATTAATGACCAAAACCGCTGACTCAAACGCCCTGGGCCGCACCCAACTGACCGAGGAGGACCTCCTCAAGGCTCCGGATGAGGAGTACATGAACGAGGACCAACTCGCGTTCTTCCGCGAGCGCCTGCTGGCGCAGCGTGCGGATATTGAGAACGACATCGCCCGGGCGCGGAGCGAGTTGTCGACTGCGTCGAACGAGCCCGACGAACTCGACCGGGCAACGGCCGAGGAGGAGCGCTGGCTGAGCCTGCGAATCAGCGAGCGCGAGGGCAAGCTGCTGCGCAAGATCGACGAGGCCTTGCAGCGCATGGATGAAGGCGAGTACGGCTATTGCGAGGACACTGGGGAGCAGATCGGGATCGCCCGGCTACTGGCGCGCCCGACCGCCACGCTCTCGGCCGAGGCCAAGACGCGCCGCGAGCAGCTCGAGAAGACCCACCGCCAGTATTGAGGCGCCGCTTCGGCGCCAGCGTGGGGGCCCCCCCCCCCCCCCCCCCCCCCCCGCTTCTCTAGCAAAGCCTCACTCGGGTTCGTTACCCGGCTTCCACTTGATGCCACAGCCCAGGCTCGGGCGCTGTTCCTGGGGCAGCTCCGTCTCCTCGAGAACCGCGTCGACCGCGGCGCGCAGGTCCATGCCCGTTACGGGTTCATCGTTGCCGGGCGTCGCGCCATCGAAACGACCGCGGTAGACCAGCGTGTGATCGCGATCGAACAGGAAGAAATCCGGCGTACACGCGGCCCGAAATGCGTGCGCCACGGACTGCGATTCGTCATACAGGTAGGGAAAGAAGAAGCCACTGCTGCGCGCCAGCGCGGCCATCTCCTCAGGCCCATCGGCGGGATAACGCGCGGCGTCGTTGACGTTGATGGCGACGACCGCAAGACCGCGCTCCTGGTATTCCTGCGCGAACGCCGCGAACACGCTCTTGATGTGCAACACGAATGGGCAGTGATTGCACAGGAAGGCCACCAGCAACGGCCGACCGGCGAAATCGCTGCGCGAAACGGTGCGCTCGGTGGCCGGCTCGGGCAAGTTGAACTCGGGCGCCGGGGTACCCAGCGCCAGCATCGTCGAAGGGGTTTGCGCCACGTTCGTGCTCCTGTCTTCTGGGTTCGACGGGCCGCGGTCGTCAGTTGCCAAGGATTACACCGATGCCGAAATGGAAGCGCGGCCGGCTGCTGCGCTCGCGCGGCTCCTGCCAGAGCTCGAGCTGCTCGACGGCCACGGCCGGATAGGTGTAGCGCGCCTCGCCGATCCGGCCCTCTTCGCTGCCGGTGACCTCCCCCCGCACGGTGACGCGCCGACCGCGTCCATACTCGGCCGTCTCCAGATAGCCGTCGCGGTAGGCGAGAAAGCGCCCCTGGGGCTCGGCCTCGGTCAGCGGCCGCTGCGAGTGCTCGTCGAGCGGATAGCCGACGATCTCCAAACGGGTGCGATCGGCCAGATTCTCCGAGTTGACCACGACGCCGCCCCACAGGACCGTCGCTCCGACATGCTCGGGCGACGCGCCTTCTCCCGGATCGAGATCGCGCGCCACACCCTCGGTTTTCAGCGGGCCGCTGGCGCAACCGGCAGCGAGCAGCAGCAGGACGGCACCCAAGGCGAACGCACGGATAACGGTGGGCACGGATACAACCTCCTGGCTGCGACGACACGGACGCGTCTTTGCTAGCGCTAGTGCGGTTGATTCGCGGATTCGCTGCACTGTGCGCTCATCCTCCATTCTACGCCGCGAGGCCGTTACGCGCAGGCCAGGCACCCACACCGACGTCCGCGTCCACCATCGGCCAGGCGGCTTTGTTAGGCTTGGCTCCTGGGCGAGCGAATAATTCACAGCCGCCGAAGCCGGATACCGGCGGCGCAGCCATCGGCCCGGTCCTAACGAGGGAGAGAGCGCAGTGCGAGGATGGTACCGGGAATGGCGGCGGCGCTGGATTCTGCGCCGGCACGGCCTGAGCGATCGCGACTGGGAGGGCCTGATGCAGCGGCTCCCGGCGGTGGCGCGCTATGATTCCAACACGCGTAATCGGCTGCGTGATCTGGTAACGCTGTTCCTGCACGAGAAGTCGATCGAGCCGGCGGGTGGGCTCGAGCTGAGCAATGCTGAGCGGCGGTTGATCGCGCTGCAGGCCTGTCTGCCAATCCTCGGGCTCGGCTTCGAGTGGTACGACGGCTGGCGCTCGGTCATCGTCTATCCCGGCGAGTTCCAGGCACGCGACGAATTCACCGACGAGAGCGGCGTGGTCCACGAGATCGAGGAGGAACGCGTGGGCGAGGCCTGGCCGCAAGGGCCGGTCGTCCTCTCCTGGACCCCCGGTGATACGCCCGACCCCGACGACATCAACGTCGTCATCCATGAGTTCGCCCACAAGCTCGACCTGATCAATGGCGTGGCCAATGGCATGCCGCCGCTGCACTCGGACATGGCCCGCGATCATTGGACGGCCACGTTTACCCGCGCCTATGACGACTTCGTCGCGCGCGCGGACCGGGGTGACCCCCTGCCCTTCGACGAGTACGCCGCGACGGACCCCGGCGAGTTCTTCGCAGTATCCAGCGAGGTCTTTCTGACCGCGCCCGACCGCGTGCGGGACGCTTATCCCCGCGTTTACACGCAGTTGTGCGCGTTCTACCGCCAGCACCCACACACCGGATAGGCCCGCTCCCCCGCGCCGGGACGCAACCGCCGAAACTGACGCGCTTGGAGCGCCGACTTGCGGGTCGCGCGATCCGGACTATGGTTCGACCAATGGAGCCGTAGGAGCGGGAGGATGGGCGGTCAGCGAAAGGGTTTCACGCTACTGGCAGGATGGGTATTCCTCGTTTCGGCAGCGGGCCATGCTGCCACCGTCATCGAAACCGACGGCACCGGCCGCGCGTCGGTGCTGTACATCAGCGACACCAAGGTTCGGGTTGAGAATGCGGCGAGCGCGGGCAACGTCACGTTGTTCGATCGCGCCGCGGACGAGATGGTGTTCATCGACCACGGTGCACAGCGGTTTCAGCGCATCGATCGCGAGGAGATGCGCCGGATCGCCGAGCACGTCACGCGCACGCGCGAGGCGCTCGAAGCCCGTATCGAAGAGATGCCGCCGGAGCAGCGTGCCCATATGCGTCGGCGCCTGGCCGAGATGCCCCGCGTCGACAACGCCTCAGCCATACGCATCGAACGCCTGGGAAACGGCACCATCGCGGGCATCGGGTGCCAGGAGGCCATGGTCCACGTCAACGACGAGCCGAGTCACGAGGTCTGCGCCGCCTCGGCGCATGACCTCGGGCTATCACCGGCAGCCTTCCACACCATTGAGGAGATGTTCGCCTTCTTTGCCGAGATGACCGGAGGCATGTCCGAGGGCAATGCGGAACTCGGCCCGCGCTCGACCAGGCAGGTGATGCGCGAACTCGACGGCATCCCGGTGCGGTCGGAGTCGGTGCAATCGGACGCGGGCTGGTCAGTGACCGCGGTACACGAAGCCGACGTGCCCGCCGAGCATTTCGGCATCCCGCCCGACTACGACGAGATCGACCCGATCGCCCAGGGCGCCCCCTGAACGTCGCGCGCCGGACCGATCGATTGCAAGAGCTCGGACGCATCCAACCGGACGAGGGCCATCCACCCCCGGTGCGACCGCCAGGGTCACAGGCCGCCCCCGTCACGCGCCGCGCGCACGCCTCCAGATAACCGCGCATGACCGTGTGCTTGCCGATGCCGTGGGGCCCACTAGTACGCATCCCCGCGCCGAACTGCAGGGCCTCGATCGCGCGGTCCTGACCCACCATCCGCTTGAGATCGGCAAGATCGTCGGTCGTCTCAAATGCCAGCTCGGACAGGTCTGCAGCCGGTACAAGGCAGCGGCGGAGAGCGGTTCGGGCGTCGCCATGGAAAGCCCTTTGCGCAAGCGAAATCGTTCTGCGACAGTCGCGGCGCGGCGCCGGCCCCGTCAAGCGCGGACGGCAGCCGGGGCTCGACCCGGGCCGTATCGCCACAGCAATGATCGCGCGAGCGGCCACTGCCGGCTGACTTGCAGGAGCTGATCCATGGACCGTCCCGCCGGGCCCTCGGCCGACGCCACGTTGCCCGACTATCTCGACCACGAGCTCGACCTCGTGGTGATCGGCCAGAACCCCTCGCCGGCGTCGATCGCCGCTCGCTGCTATTACGGCAATCCGCGCAACCGCTTCTGGCCCGCATTCCGCGCCGCCGGCCTGGCACCGCCGGAGTTCGAACCCGACCCCGCCGGTTTCGAGTGGCTGCGCGATCACCAGCGCATCGGATTTACCGACGTGGTCAAGACCCCCACCCCGGGCGCGGGCGACCTGCGCGCGGCCGATTTCCGCGCCTGGGCGCCCGTGCTCGACGGCCACCTGCGTACCTACCGGCCGCGCATCGCCTGGTTCAACGGCAAGGGCGTCTACCAAAGCTATCTGCGCTACGGCCTCGGGCTCAAGCCGCCGACGATCGCACTGGGCGAACAGCCGGAGACGCTCGACGACACCATCGTCTGCGTCACCCCCAATCCCAGTCCCGCGAATGCGGCCTTCAGCCTGGAGGCGTTGACGGCCTGGTACCGCCAGGTGGCCGCCCGCCGCGACCGGCTGCGCGCGCCGATACCTACCCCACCGGACAGCCAACGCACGAACCCCGACTGAGCGCGAACCCGGGCGGCCTCTCGCCCGCCTCCACCATCTGCCGCTCGGCGACTTCTTTGTCATACCCGTGAAAGACCCATGGCCTAGGATGCAACGCATTGGAGCTGCCACGGCGCGGCCCTGGGCCGCGCCAATCACGGGTGTTCAGCATGACCACACGTTTATTGCGCGATACCTTGCGCCGTTTCGGCGAGTTGATCGCGGTCACGGTGCGGCCACCCCGCGATGGCTACCGGCAACCGGGACCGGGACACTATCTGCTGGGGCTTGCGCTGCTGCCGCTGCTCACGCTCTTCCTCGCCTATCACTGGCTCGGGCTACTGCTCGACGAGCTGCTGTTTCGCGGCTACCGCCGTGTCTCCATCGACCAGCCTGTGTTCATCCTGGGTGTGCCGCGCAGCGGGACCACCGCGCTGCACCACACGCTCGCGCGTGATCCGCAGTTCACCACGATGCGCACCTGGGAATGCCTGTTCGGCCTGTCGGTCACCTGGCGCCTTTGCGGGCGCGCGATCGCCCGATTCGACCGCTGGCTCGGGCGTCCGCTGGGATGGATATTGCAGCGGGTTGAACGCCGGTTGGCGCGCGGCCTGCAATCCGTGCATCCGACCGGACTCGATCTGCCCGAGGAGGACTACTGGACGCTACTGCCGGTGCTCGGCTGCTTCGGGCTGGTGGCGGCGTTCCCGGACGCACGCTCCCTGTGGCGCATCGCCCGCTTCGACCACGCGCTACCCCCCGCCGAGCGCGAGCGGCTGATGGCGTTCTATCGCAGCTGCCTGCAGCGCCATCTCTATGTCCACGGCGACGATCGGCGCCTGCTGACCAAGAACGCCGCCTTCGCCCAGGCCGCCGCCAGTCTGCTGCGCGCCTTTCCGGACGCACGCGTGATCTGCTGCCTGCGCGATCCGGCCGGCGCCGTGCCCTCGCAGGTCAGCGCCCTCGATCCGGCGCTGCGCGCGCTGCACGGAAGCTATCGGCGCACGGGCATTCGCGATCGTATGCTCGCGCTGCTGGCCGACCACTACCGGGACCTGCTCGACGTCCTGCCCGAGCGGGCCCCCGGGCGAGCCGTCTTCCTTCCCGCCGCGGCGCTGCATCGCGCACCGGCCGCGAGCGTGGCCGAGTGCTATCGCTGGCTCGCCCTGCCGCTCGACCCGGAGTTCGTGGCCGCGCTCCAGCGCATCCCGCCGGGCACGGGGCCGTCCGCGCCTGCGACGGAGCGGCGGCTGCGCGCCGTCGGGCTCTCGGCGGCCGCGCTCGACGAGCGTTTCGCTGCGATACGCGCGCGCTTCGATTTCGCCGCGCGCGCCCCGACCCCCGCCTGGGCGGTTGGCGACCTGCGCCCACCCGCATCGCCCCTGGCCCCGGCGGCCTGAGATGGGCACGCGTATCGCGATCGTCTGCGACGCCCAGCCCGAGCGCAACGGCGTCGGCAGTTACTACCGCGACCTCGCCGATCACTTGCAGGCCGAGGGCGAGCAGGTCGACCTGCTCGCCCCGGACAGCGGGTCCGCACCCCTGCCGCATTGGCTGCGTCTGCCACTGCCGGGCGACCGAACGCAACGCCTGACGGTGCCCGCGCCCCATGCGCTCCGCCAGCGCTTGCACACATTCCGGCCCGATACCGTGGTAATCGCCACACCCGGGCCTTACGGGCTACTGGCGGCCCGTTACGCCGGCGCCTTGGGGGCACGCACCGTGTTCGGGCTGCACACCGACTACGCCGCCCTGAGCACGCTCTACTGGGGTGGGGTGCGCGCCCGCCTCAATCGCTGGACGCTCGGCGCAGTCAATCGGCATCTACTGCGGAGCGCAACGGCGGTGGTAGCCATCTCCCCGCGCATGCAGGCGCTGGCGGTGGCCGCCGGCCGCGCCGACAGCCGGCTGCTGAGCACCCAACTGGCACCGGACTTCATCCAGGCACCGGTGACGGCGCCCGCACCACGCCTGGAACGCATCCTCTATGTCGGTCGCCTGGCGGCCGAAAAACGCATCGCCCGGATCATCGAGGCAGCCGAGCGGCTCCCCCAGCGGCAATTTCGCGTTGCCGGCGATGGCCCGTTGCGTGGCGCGGTCGAGCGGGCAGCAGTGCGGCTAAACAATCTCGAGTATCTCGGCTGGCTGCCCCGCGACGGTGTGCGCGACGCGCTCGACGCCCACGACCTGCTGCTATTGCCCTCCGCGGTCGAGGCGTTCGGCACGGTTGTGCTGGAGGCGCTGGCGCGCGGGCGCATCGCGCTGGCTTCGGCCGGCTGCGGCATTCATGGCTGGCCGGAGCTGGCAGCGGGCGTCTACCGCTTCGAGGAGGACGAGCACCCCGCCCGTGCCATCGAGCGACTGGCCGCACTGCCCGGACTTGAGCGCCGGCGCGCGGCATACCAAGGACGCGAAGCCGCCCTGGCCATGCACGGACGAGCGCTCGCCGAATGGCGCGCCGTGCTCGGCGAGGCCCCCGCAGTCGAGCGGGCCGCCTGAGATGCAGGCGCTCATTAGCGTGCATGACATCATGCCCGCGACGCTCGCGGACGTGCGCGCCATCGTCGAGCGCATCGAGGGCCACGGCCTCGGGCCCGTGACGCTGCTGGTCGTCCCCGGCCACCCATGGCGCGACCGCGACCTGGCGCAGCTGCAGCGCTGGCAGCAGACGGGGCACGAATTGGCCGGTCACGGCTGGACGCATCGCGCCGAACGTCCGCGTGGGTGGTATCACCGCCTGCACGCGGCCTTGCTGTCGCGCGCTTGCGGCGAGCACCTATCTCTCACGCGCGGCGGCATCTTCGCGCTGTTGGAGCGCAATCACCGCTGGTTCGCCGAGCAAGGCCTGGACGCGCCCGAACTCTACGTCCCGCCAGCCTGGGCGCTGGGCGCGATCGACCGCGCGGCCTTGGCCGGGCAACCGTTCGCGCACATCGAAACGCTGAGCGGCGTTCGTGACGCAGCCGACGGTCGCACGCGATACCTGCCACTGGTGGGCTTCGAGGCGGACACAGCCCTGCGCGCCACCGTCTTGCGGGCATGGAATGCCCTGGCGCGCGGGGACGGCCCCGTGCGTGTGGCCATCCATCCAGCCGACTTCCGTCTGCACCTGCGCCACGACCTCGCGCGCACGCTCGCCGGCCTGAGTACCAATCACACCTATTCCGGCTGGCGCCGCGGCGAACTCAGTCGCACGCCGCCGCGGGCGTGACCGGAACCGTCCGGGCCAGGAACTCGCCGACGACCGCGGCCCAATCGTGTTCGCGGGCAAACGCGGCGCAGGCCGCGCGCGACAGGCTCAGGCACCCCTCGCCCGCGCGCGCCAGATCCTCGTCGAGCTGACCGGTCACGCCCGGACGCACGATATCGGCGGGTCCGGTTACCGGGTAGGCGGCGACCGGCGTGCCGCAGGCCAATGCCTCGAGCATGACCACGCCGTAGGTGTCCGTGCGCGAAGGAAACACGAGCGCATCGGCGCTGGCATACCAGGCGGCCAGATCGTGGCCGCGCCGGTAACCGGCGAATACGACTTGGGGCCAGGCTCGTTCCAGCCGCGCGCGGTCCGGCCCGTCACCCACGACCGCCTTGGCGCCGGCGAGCGGCAGTTCCAGAAAGGCCTCGATGTTCTTCTCGCGCGCGACCCGCCCAACGTAGAGATACAGCGGCCGCGGCAGGCCCGGGTCGAACGCGGCGCCGGGCGTGAACAGCCGCGTGTCCACGCCCCGGCGCCATACGTTCAGATGGTCGAAGCCACGCGCGGCGAGTTCGCCTCGCATGCCCTCACTGGCAACCAGTGTGACCGCCGCATCGCCGTGGAAACGCGCCAACGCGGCGTAGCCCCAGCGCAATGGAAATTGCGGAACGCGCGCCCGCACGTATTCGGGAAAGCGAGTATGCAGCGAGGTGGTGTAGCGCCAGCCGCGGCGGCGCACGTAGCGCCGCGCGGCCCAGCCCAGCGGGCCCTCGGTGGCAATATGGACCCGCTCAGGCGCGAAGGCCCGCAGGCGCCGGCCCACCGCGCGGCCGGCGAGCGCGAGCCGGATCTCCGGATAGCCGGGACAGGCGACCGTGCGATAGGCGCCCGGCTCGATCACGTCCACGACGTGGCCCTGCGCGCGCAGGCCCTCGACGACAGTCGAAAAGGTGGTGACGACGCCATTAACCTGCGGATGCCACGCGTCGGTGACCAGACTCAGCCGCATTCGGCGCGCGCCGCGTCGGCTTCGCGGGCACGGTCGTGGTCAGCCGTGACCCACGGACAGATCTCGATGCTGCCGTCATAGCGCTCGATCAGCGCCGTGCACGACTCCACCCAGTCGCCGCAATTGTGATAGGCGACGCCGTCGACCTCTCGGATCTCGGCGTGGTGAATGTGACCGCAGACCACACCGTCGAAGCCCCGCCGCTGGCAGTCCCAGGCGACGGCATGCTCGAACTGGTAGATGAAGTTGACCGCGCTCTTGACCTTGCCCTTGATGTGCGCCGACAGCGACCAGTAGGGATAGCCGAAACGCTCGCGGAATCGATTGAACCAGTGGTTGGCGACCAGCAGCAGCGTGTAACCCTTGTCGCCGAGAAAGGCGAGCCAGCGGTGGGCCTGAACCACGCCGTCGTACTGATCGCCGTGGATCACCAGCAGGCGGCGCCCGTCCGCGGTGCGGTGCTCGGCCTCGTCGCAGATGGCGATGTTGCCGAATTCGACTTCGGTATAGCGGCGCAGGAACTCGTCGTGATTGCCCGTGACCACGACCACGCGCGCGCCGCGCTTGGCCTGGGTCAGGATACGGCGGATCACGTCGGTATGGCTCTGCGGCCAGAAGATACCCGCCTTCAAGCGCCAGCCGTCGATGACGTCGCCGACCAGGTAGAGCGTCTCGCACTCGTGGCGTTTGAGAAAGGCGATCAGATCGGCGGCGCGGCAGCCGCGCGTTCCCAGGTGCAGATCCGACAGCCAGATGGTGCGTACCCGCTCGCGGCGCGGCTCGACTTCGGCATTGCGGCCAGGGCCGGCGGGGGCAGGCGCGGTCTCACTGTCGAGTTCGCGGAGGAGGTGGGACGAAAAGAGATCGCGTGCCGTGCGCATGCGCGCATGACAACAATGGGCGATGAAGCGCGAGTGACGACACGGTGACGATCCCGTGACGGCGCCGCTGGGGCGCGCGAACCGTCTGGGTCTACGGCGTCACCACCCCAGCGCGCCCGGCACGCAGGCGCAGCGCAGCGATGCCCAGCAGCACGAGTGTCATGGGCAGCGCGGCGGCCAGATTCATCCAGAACCAGCCGATGCCATCGAACAACGCACCCGCCCCCAGCGCGGTCACGGTGACGGTCCCGAAGACCACCGCGTCGTTGACGCCCTGGCACTTGGCCCGCTCGGCGGGCTCGTAGGTCTCGACCAACAGGGTCGTACCGCCGATGAACAGGAAGTTCCAGCTCACGCCCAGGCAGACCAGGGCGGTCCAGAAATCCCAGGTGCCTTGGCCGGCCAGGTTGATGGCCACGGCCGCGAGCGCGAGCAGCGCGCCGATCGCGAGGATGGCGTACACGCCGAAGCGGCCGATCAGGTGCCCGGTAAAGAAACTGGGCACGAACATCGCCAGCACGTGCCACTGGATCACGAACGCAGTCTCGCCAAAGCCATAGCCGTGGGAGTCCATCGCCAGCGGCGTGGCCGCCATCAGCAGATTCATCGTGCCGTAACCCACGGTCGCCGCGGCCACGGCAAGCAGGAAATTCGGCTGGGCGGCGATCGTCCGCAACGGACGCCCGCGCTGCGCGCGTTCGGCGGCGCTCGGCACGGGAATACGCATCGCGGCTGCGGCCACCAGCGGGATCAGATACATGACCCCTAGCACTGCGTAGCTGCCGGCGAACAGGGCGGGCAGCAACTCGCGTGTCCAGGCAGCGAGGTTGGGCCCGAGAAAGCCCGCCACGATGCCGCCGACGAGCACCCAGGAGATCGCGCGACTGCGATAGCCCGCCGTGACCGTCTCGGCCGCGGCGAAGCGATAGAACTGGCCGAAACCGTTGAACGAGCCCAGCAACATCGAGCCGATGCAGAAACCGACGAAGTGCCCGTGCAGAATGGACCAAGCGGCCACGCCGGACCCGGCCATGGCCAGCACGGCGCCCAGTACGAACCCGCGGCTGCGGCCGATGCGCTGCATCAGCAGAGAAGCGGGCATGGCCGTCAGCGTCATCGCCAGAAACTGCAGGCCGAGCGGGACCGTGGCCAGCAGGGCACGGTCCGCGAGCTCGCGGCCGACCAAGCCCGACGTGGCCACCAGCAGGGACGTGCCCGTCATGAGCACGGCCTGACTGAGCATCAGTAACGGTATATTGCGCACGGGAGGGGCGATTGCCTCGGGGAAAGCGGGCGCCGCGGCTAGTGGGCCACGTCCGCTCAGAGTGTTACCGAAATACCCGCATGGCCCACTAGCGCAGGGTGACCAGCTCCTCGGAGCTGGTCGGGTGGATGGCCACGGTGGCGTCGAAGTCGGCCTTGCGCGCACCCATATGGATCGCCACGGCAAAGCCCTGCAGCATCTCATCGGCGCCGTGGCCGAAGATGTGACAGCCAACCACCTCCTCGCTCGCCCCGGCGCAGATCAGCTTCATCACCGCCGGCGTGCGCCGCTCGGTCAGCGCGTGATACATGGGCGTGAAGCGCGTGCGATAGACGGTGATGTTGTCGTGCCCGTAGGACTCGCGCGCGGCCTCCTCGGACATGCCGACGGTCCCCAGCGGCGGATGCGTGAAAACCACCGTCGGCACCTTGTCGTACTCGAGCCGGGCGTCGGCCTGGCCGCCGAACAGCCGGTCCGCGAGCTTGCGGCCGGCGGCGATGGCAACCGGTGTCAGCTCGTAGCGACCGATCACGTCGCCGATGGCGTAGACCCCGGCGGCGCTGGTGTTCTGGTACTCGTCACTGCGGACGTAGCCGTCTTCGTCGAGCTCGACCCCGGCATTCTCCAGGCCCAGGTCTGCCACCCGCGGACTGCGGCCCACCGCCCAGATCACCCGGTCAAGGCGCTCGATGCGCGTGCCGTCCGCACCGACGAGCACGAGGCCGTTATCCCCCGCCTCAATGGCATCGGTGGGCGTGTTGAACAGCACCCGGATGCCGTCGGCCTGCATCGACTCGAGCAACACCTCCTGCAGGTCGGCATCGAACGGGCGCAATACACTACTGCGCCGCAAAACCAGACAGACATCGCTGCCGAGCGCGTTGAGCACCCCGGCGAGTTCGACCGCGATGTAGCCGGCGCCGATCACGGCAACGTGATTCGGGCGCTCGCTCATCTCAAAGAAGCCATCCGAGGTCAGGCCGAGTTCGGCCCCCGGCACCTCGGGCACGATCGGCTCGCCGCCGACGGCGATCGCGACGTGATCGGCGCTCAGTTGCCGCCCTTCGACCTCGACCGTACGCTCGCCGGTGAAACGCGCGTAGCCGGAAATGCGGGCGACGCCGTCACGCTCGAGGTTGGCCACGTAGATATCGTTCAGGCGCGCGATGTAGCGCTCGCGGCGCGCGACCAGCGCGGGCCAGTCATGCCCCTGGACCTCCCTATCGAAGCCGTAATCCGGGGCATCCTCAAGGGCATGCGCCATCGAGGCGGCGTACCACATCACCTTCTTGGGCACGCAGCCGCGGTTGACGCAGGTGCCGCCCAGCCGATCGCCCTCGATCACAGCCACGCGCGCACCATGGCGTGCCGCTCGGCGCGCGACCGCGAGGCCGCCGCTGCCACCGCCAATCACGAGTAGATCGTAGTGCTCCGCCATCGTCCTCACCATCACTCGGGCCGCGGCCCGGGCCGCAAAGGCGGCCATCCTAGCAGCCTGTCGGACCTAGGCTCATCTATTGCGGCGCGTCCGCTGCCGGCGGCGGTTATGGTTTAATCAGGCGCCCCGCACCCGCGCATCGAACAACGACACGGAGGACGCATGTCGCCGCGCCAGCAACTCGCCGCATTCGCCGCCCATCCGCGGACCCAGTGGCTGCGCGCCCGGCTGTGGCAGTACGCCTTGCTGACCCGGGTCGACCGCCCGGTCGGCACCTATCTGCTGCTGTGGCCGGCCCTCTGGGCACTGTGGATCGCTGCCGGTGGCGTACCCGACGGCTACGTCCTGCTGGTGATCGTCGCCGGGGTATTCCTCACCCGCGCGGCGGGCTGCGCGATCAACGACTTCGCCGACCGGGGCATCGACGCCCATGTCGCGCGCACCTCAGGGCGACCGCTGGCCACCGGGGCGATTCGCGCCTGGGAGGCGCTGGCGGTCGGGGCGGTGCTCATGCTCGTTGCCTTCGCGCTGGTACTCACGCTCAATTGGCTGACGATCTATCTGTCCTTCGTGGCCCTGGGTCTGGCGGCGCTGTACCCGTTTACCAAGCGCATGACCCACCTGCCGCAGATCTTTCTGGGGCTGGCATTCTCCTGGGCCGTACCGATGGCCTTCGCGGCCGAGACCGGGGAAGTGCCGCCGGTGGCCTGGCTGGTGTTTACCGTCAACGTGATCTGGACGGTCGCCTACGACAGCCTCTATGCGATGGCGGACAAGCCCGAGGACGAGCGGCTTGGGGTCAAGTCGATCGCCATCCTGTTCGGCGACTGGGACCGGCACATGGTCGCGTTGCTGCAGGCGATGAGCGCGGTGGGCTTCGGGCTGATCGGCGCGCGCATCGAGGCCAGCGGCTGGTACTACGCCGCCGTGGGCATCGCGGTCGCGCTATTCGGCTATCAACAGTTCCTCGCCCATCATCGCCAGCCCGCGCTGTGCCTGCGCGCGTTCCTGAACAACGCCTGGGTGGGGCTGATCGTGTTCGTCGGGCTGGTTCTGCATTACGCGTGGGCGTGAGCCGGCCGTGGGCGTCTCACGCGCGCGCCACCGCCACCACGTGAACCGCCTCCGCACCGGCGGAAGTCAGCGCCCGGGCCGCCTCGCGCACCGTGCTCGCGGTCGTCACCACATCGTCGACCAGCAGCACCCGGCCGCGGATCGGCGCGCGGCCGGGGACAAAGGCATGGCGTACGTTGCCGCGGCGCCGATCCGCGGGCAATTCCATCTGCGGTACCGTGGGACGCCGCCGGCGCAGCCCGCCGGACACGATCGGCACGTCCAGGCACCGCGCAAGCGGCCGGGCGATCTCGCTGACTTGATTGAAGCCACGCTCACGCAGCCGCGCCGGATGCAGCGGCACGGGCACGATGGCTTCGATTCCGCGCATGCGCACGTCCAGCGCCTCGCTCAAGAGCTCGCCGAGGAGGCGGCCGGCGGGTAAATCGCCGCGGAACTTGAGCCGGCGCACGAGCCAGTCGATGGGCGCGGCGTAGGGATACGCGACGTCGATGGCGGTATACGGCGGCGGGCGCCAGAGGCAGGCGCCGCAGACGCTCAGCTCGGGCCGGCCCGCCGCCGTACCCGGCAGCGGCTCGGCGCAGCGCGCGCAGGCGTGCCCCAGCGCCGGCAGATCCCCCTGACAACCGGCGCACAAGGCCCGCCCAGCCGCGCCGGGATCGCCGCATAGCAGGCAGCGCGGCGGGAACAGCGGCGTCAACCAGCCCAAGCGGTCAACCTCCAGGGGATATTCGTGGTTGACACCCCGCCGACCCTCCCTATCATGGCGAAGCCGAAACACACCGCAGCGCATTGTCACGGCCGGGCCCGCCCCGCGCAATGCAACCCCGAGGGAGAACTCCATGTCCCAGCCGGCCGCACTCCGCCACGATTGGAACCGGGCGGAGGTCGAGGCGCTGTTCGAGCGCCCGTTCAACGATCTGCTGTTCGAGGCGCAGACGATCCACCGCGCGCACTTCGATGCCAATCGGGTGCAGATCTCGCAGCTGCTGTCGGTCAAGACCGGCGCCTGCCCCGAGGACTGCGCCTACTGCCCGCAGAGCATCCATCACAACACCGAACTCGAGCGCGAGCGGCTATTGCCGGTCGAGGAGGTGGTCGAGGCGGCCAAGAACGCGCGCGAACAGGGCGCGACCCGCTTCTGCATGGGCGCGGCCTGGCGCAACCCGACCGACCGCAATCTCGAGCGCGTGATCGAGATGGTCGAGGCCGTGCGCGACCTGGGGCTGGAGACCTGCGTAACTTTGGGCATGCTGCGGACGGAGCAGGCCAAGCGTCTCGCCGAGGCGGGGTTGGACTACTACAACCACAACCTCGATAGCTCGCCCGAGTACTACGAGCAGGTGATCAGCACACGCACCTACGCCGACCGCCAGGAGACGCTGGCCAATGTGCGCGACGCCGGCATCCACGTCTGCTGCGGCGGCATCGTCGGCATGGGCGAGCAGCGCAACGACCGCGCGGGCCTGCTGGTGGAACTGGCCAACCAGCCCGAGCACCCCGGATCGGTGCCGATCAACATGCTCATCCAGGTGCCGGGCACGCCGCTGCACGGCATCGAGGAGCTCGATCCGCTCGAGTTCGTCCGCACCATCGCCGTCGCACGCATCATGATGCCGCAATCCTATGTACGGCTCTCGGCCGGGCGCACCGAGATGAGCGACGAGACCCAGGCCTTGTGCTTCTTCGCCGGCGCCAATTCCATCTTCTACGGCGAGAAGTTGCTGACCACGGGCAATCCGGATACCGAGCACGACGAGCAACTGTTCGCCCGACTGGGCCTGCAGGCCGAGACGGTCGAGCGCGAACGCGCCGAGGGGTCGAGCTGCCCCGCGCCGGCGGCAACGGCCTAGGCCGGCGCCGTGCGCGATCTGCGCCGCGGTCTCGAGCAGCGGCGCCGCGACGGGCTCTACCGCACCCGGCGTGTGGCCGCATCGCCGCAGGGACCCGAGATGGTGCTCGACGGGGCGCGCGTGCTCACCTTCTGTTCCAACGACTACCTGGGCCTCGCCGCCGATCCGCGGGTGAGCGAGGCTCTGGCCGCGGGCGCGCGCCGCTGGGGCGCCGGGAGCGGCGCTGCCCATCTGGTCAACGGCCACGCTGAAGCACACCACGCCCTGGAGGAGGAGCTGGCGGCATTCACCGGCCGCGAGCGGGCACTGCTGTTCTCCACCGGCTACATGGCCAACCTGGGCGTCGGCACGGCGCTGCTCGGCCGCGGCGACGCCGCCTTCGAGGATCGGCTCAATCACGCCTCGCTGATCGACGCCGGCTACCGCCCCGGCATCGACTTTCAGCGCTATCGCCACGGCGAGACCGCCGATCTTGCCGGTCGCCTGGCCGCCAGCGATGCCGAGGAGAAACTGGTGCTGACCGATGGCGTGTTCAGCATGGACGGGGATGTCGCGCCGTTGCCCGCACTGGCGGCCACGGCCTCGACGCATGGCGCGCGCCTGATGGTCGACGACGCCCACGGCTTCGGCACGCGCGGTCCGCAAGGCCGCGGTAGCGCCGCCGCCGCCGGTCTCACTAGCGCCGACGTGCCCATCGTCGTCGGCACGCTCGGCAAGGCCTTGGGCACGGCCGGTGCCTTCGTCGCCGGCGACACCGACCTGATCGAGACCCTGATCCAGGGCGCGCGCAGCTACATCTACACGACCGCGCTGCCCCCGGCGATCGCCGAGGCCACGCGCACCAGCCTGGCGCTGGCAATCGCCGCCGACGAGCGGCGTGCACACCTGGACGAACTGATCGCGCGCTTTCGCGCCGGCGCGGCACAACTTGGCGCGCGGTTGATGGACTCCGATACCCCGATCCAGCCACTGGTCATCGGCGACGCAGGCGACGCCCACGCGGTGTCCGAGCGGCTTCGGCAAGATGGCCTGCTGGTCACGGCCATCCGGCCGCCCACGGTGCCGAAGGGCACGGCCCGGCTGCGCGTCACGCTCTCCGCCAGTCACACCTGCGCACAGATCGACCGGTTACTCCAGGCCCTGGAGCGGCATCTGCCGCCACGCTAGCCGCGAATTCCCCCCGCATGCCCGCGCGGTGCGTCGCCGCAGCTTGCTAGGATGAACGGCGGTTAACGGAGAGGCCATGGAATTCACGAGCCAGTTCATCCTCGGGCTAGGCGCCCTGCTCGTCATCAGCGTGCTCGCCAGCCGCATCTCGGAGCGCTTTGGCGCGCCCCTACTGCTGCTGTTCCTGCTGATGGGCATGCTGCTCGGCGAAGACGGGCTCGGCCAGATCGAGTTCGATCAGACTGGCGCGGCCTTTCTCGTCGCCAGCCTCGCGCTCGCCGTGATCCTGTTCGACGGCGGCCTGCGCACGCCCTATTCCATCTTTCGCCTCGGCCTCCGCCCAGCCCTGGTGCTCGCCACCTTCGGCGTCATCGTGACCGCGGTCATCACCGGGCTAGCCGCGATGGTGCTGTTCGATGTATCGCTGCTCGCGGGCCTGCTGATCGGCGCCATCGTGGGTTCGACCGACGCCGCGGCCGTGTTCTACTTGCTCCACACCAACGGGCTGCAGATCAACGAGCGCCTGCGCGCAACCCTGGAGATCGAGTCGGGCAGCAACGACCCGATGGCGGTGTTCCTCACGGTCTCGTTCATCGGGCTGATCCAGGCGCCCGATACCAGCCTGCTACCGCTGATCGGCGCCTTTGTCTGGCAGATGGGGGTCGGCGGCGTCATCGGCTTGGTCGCGGGCGCGGGCGTGGCCGCGATGGTCAACCGCATCTCCCTGGCCGAATCGCTCTACCCGGTACTGGTGCTCGCCTCCGGCCTGGCCATCTTCGGCCTGGCCGGTGCCATCGGCAGCAGCGGCTTCCTCGCCGCCTACGTCGGTGGCGTGGTCGCCGGTAACCGCATGCGGCGCGCACGCCACGAGGTCCGACGCTTTCACGACGGCATGGCCTGGCTCAGCCAAGCGGGATTGTTCCTGATCCTGGGGCTGCTCGTCGTCCCTTCGGAACTGCTGCCGCTGGCGCCGGCGGCGCTCGGCCTAGCGGCCGTGCTCATCTTCATCGCCCGGCCGGCAGCCGTCGCGATGTCGCTAACGCCGTTCCGCTTCCCCTGGCGCGAGCAGGCCTTCATCTCCTGGGTCGGGCTACGCGGGGCGGTGCCGATCGTGCTCGGCCTCTATCCGTTATTGGCGGGGACTACGGGCAGCCGCATCACCTTCAACGTGGCCTTCTTCGTGGTCCTGATCTCGCTGGTCGTGCAGGGCTGGACGGTCGCCCCGGCGGCGCGCCGGTTCCAGGTGCAGCTCCCGCGACGCGCCATCGGTCGCCGCCTGATCGAACTCGACGCACCGGGTCTGCAGGGGCGCGAGCTGGTCGTGTTTCAGTTGGTGGAGGGCGCACGCGCGGCCGGCATGATCGGGCGCGATCTGCCGCTGCCGCCGAACTCGCGCCTGATGGCCATCGTCCGCGGCGACCGGCTGCTGCCCAGCGTGGAGGACCGCACGCTGACGGCGGACGACCACGTCTACTTGCTGGCGCATTCGGGCGAGATCGAGGAGTTGGAGGAACTGTTCGGGCGCGTCTCGCTGCAACCCGCGGAGCAGGGCTTCTTTGGTACGTTCACATTGCGCGGTGGGGCCCAAGTGGGCGAGGTCGCCGCCTTCTACGACGTCGAGCTCGGTAGCGTGAACCCGGAGCTGACGCTCGACGAGTACCTGCGCAGCGTTTTCGGCCATGGCGTGGCCGTGGGCGATCGAGCGACGCTGGGCACGCTGAATCTCACCGTGCGCGCGGTCGAGGACGGACGCGTGACCCGCGTGGGTCTGCAACCGCGCTCGGCCGTGGGTCACGACCGCACCGCGCAAGTGCCCTGACCCGCCCAGGGGATCTGGCTGCTCCTACAGCAAGCCGCGTTCGGCGAACGAGACCGGATCACCGTCACCGACGATCAGGTGATCGAGCACGCGGATCTCGACCAATCCCAGGGCATCGCGCAAGCGCTCGGTGAGGCGGGTGTCCGCGCGGCTCGGCTCGGCCACGCCGGAGGGATGGTTGTGCGCCAGGATCACCGCGGCCGCATTGTGCGCCAGCGCGCGTTTGACCACCTCGCGCGGATAGACGCTGGCGCCGTCGATGGTGCCGCGGAAGAGTTCCTCAAACGCCAACACGCGGTGGCGGTTATCCAGGAACAGGCAGGCGAAGACCTCGTAGGGCCGGTCGCGCAGGTTCGCCTGGAGATAACGCCGCGTGGCGGCTGAGGAGGTCAGGGCCTCGCCTCGCAGGAGTTCTTCGTCCAGGTAGCGTCGGCCCATCTCCAGGACGGCGCGTAGCTGGGTGAACTTGGCCGGTCCCAGACCCGGGCGCTCGGCGAAGCGGTCGAGATCGGCTGCGAGCAGCGGGCGCAGACCACCGAAGGCCTCGAGCAAATCGCGGGCGAGATCGACCGCGCTGCGCCCGGCGGTACCGGTGCGCAGAAAGATGGCCAGCAACTCGGCATCCGAGAGCGCGGCGGCACCGCGCTCCAGTAGCTTCTCGCGCGGGCGTTCGCCCGCCGGCCAGTCCGTGATCGCCATTGCCTCTTTCCCTGTCAAGGCTCGGCGCAGTTTACACGAGGCCCGCGAAGGCCGCGACGGCGAGCGCGGTTGCCGCCCGCGGCGCTTCCTGCCATCCTCGGCTCCCGTTTCAGCCCCGTACCCCCACGCCATGGCCGACGAGCCTGAAGTCCTGGCAACCCGAACCATCGCGCAGAGTCGATTGTTCGAAATCCAGGAAGTCGATCTGCGTTTTGCCAACGGAACCGAGGTTCGGTTCGAGAAGCTGCTCAATCGGGGGCATACCGCCGTGCTGGCGGTCCCGCTGATCGCGCCGCGCCGCGTGCTGCTGGTGCGCGAATACGGGGCGGGCGTGGGCCGCTACGAGCTGGCCCTGCCGAAAGGACGGGGGGAACCGGGCGAGGATGCGCTGGCTGCAGCCAATCGCGAACTCCAGGAAGAGATCGGCTATGGCGCCCGGCGCCTCGAACACATCAACAGCTTCACGGTCTCGCCCGGCTACCTCGGGCACACCACCGATATCGTCCTGGCGCGCGATCTCTACCCTGCCTCACTGCCCGGCGACGAGCCCGAGCCGCTCGAGGTGGTGGAATGGTCGCTCGACGACCTGCCGGCGCTGTTCGCACGGGACGATTGCACCGAAGCGCGAACCATCGCAGCCCTGTACATGGTGCGTGACTTGATCGCGCGCGAGGAGAACGAATGACGAACGCACATCCGCGAGGTGAGCTGCTGGCGACGGTTACCGAACTGGCCGAGCGCGCCGGACAGGCAATCCTCGAGGTCTACAACGGCGAGTACGAGATCGAGAACAAGGCGGACGAATCGCCCCTGACCACCGCCGATGTCGCCGCTCACGAGCTGATCGACGCGGGCCTGCGTAAGCTCACCCCCGACATCCCCGTGCTGTCGGAGGAGTCCGCCGAGATCCCGTACGCGGAGCGCACCACCTGGCATCGCTACTGGCTGGTGGACCCGCTGGACGGGACGCGCGAGTTCATCAAGCGCAACGGCGAGTTCACGGTGAACATCGCCCTGATCGAGGACGGTGTGCCTGTGCTCGGCGTGGTGCATGCGCCGGTGATCGCGGTGACTTATTCCGCCGAGCGCGAGGCGGGCGCATGGAAGCAGGTCGAGGCGCAAGCGGCCGAGCCGATCCATGTCAATGCCCGAACTCAGAGCCCGGTGCGCGTAGCCGGCAGTCGCTCGCACTCCGACGAACGCCTGACCGCCTATCTCGACCGCCTGGGCGAGCACGAGCTACGGCCGATGGGGTCCTCGCTCAAGTCCTGCCTGGTGGCCGAGGGGGCGGCGGATCTGTACCCCCGGCTCGGGCCCACCTCGGAGTGGGACACGGCGGCGGCGCAGGCCGTCGTCGAGGCCGCCGGCGGCCAGGTGACCGACCTCGAGGGGCGCCCGCTGCGTTACAACCAGACCGAGTCCCTGCTCAATCCCGAGTTCCTGGTGTTCGGCGACGCCAGTCGCGACTGGACCGCAAGCCTCTAAAGCGCCTCCTACCCCCACCCTGGGCCGTATCCGGGGGGTCTGTCGCACGCACCCGGCGTGAAAGGTACAATGAACGGCTCACTCGAACGAACTGGAGCAGTTCGATGCAGATTTCCCAGCACACCGTCGCCTCGATCGACTACAAGCTGACCGATGGCGACGGCGAGGTGCTCGACACCTCCGAGGGTCGCGAGCCCCTGACCTATCTGCATGGGTCCGGCAATCTGATCCCGGGCCTGGAGTCGGCGCTGGAAGGCTCTGCCCCGGGCGAGGCAGTCTCCGTCACCGTCGATCCCGCCGAGGGCTACGGCGATCGTGACGAGAACCTGATCCAGCAGGTGCCGAAGGAGGCCTTCGAGGGCATCGAATCGATCGAGCCCGGCATGCGCTTCCAGGCGACCGACGAGCAGGGTCAGGGCCGCGTGGTAACGGTCACGGAGGTCCAGGACGAAGAGGTCACGGTCGATGCCAACCACCCGCTGGCCGGCGTCCCGCTGAACTTCGAAGTCAACGTGGTGGGCGTGCGCGAGGCCTCTGAGGAGGAGATCGAGCACGGCCACGTGCATACGGGCGAAGACGACCACTAGTCGCAACTGGCGCGGCGCGCGCCGCGTCGCGCCAGTGCGTCCCCGGCGCGTTCTCCCGAGCGCGCCCCTCCCGCACGCTCTCGTCCCGGCGCCTCTCGGGCCGGACCGCGATGCCGTTCGCCCGAACCCGTGGCGCGTCCGCCTTGCGTAGCGCGGCCGCGTTCCACACGCTCTCGTCGCGTATGATGGGCGCCGCTCGCGGGCGGTCGTAGCCACCCGCATCCACGGCAACGAGAGACGCTCCCGGACGATGATCGAAGCTCAGCGCTCCTGGACCGACGCGCTCGCGATCTACCTGCGCGCGAGCGTCATCGCCATGCTGTTCCTTGGCTTCTCCGCCGGTCTACCCTTCCTGCTGGTGTTCTCGACCCTCACGGGCTGGCTGCGCGATGTCGGCGTCGACGTCGCGGCCATCGGCTTCTTCTCCTGGATCGGGATCACCTACTCGATCAAGTTCGTCTGGGCGCCGATCGTCGACCGCCTGCCCTTGCCGTTGCTGACACGGACCTTCGGTCAGCGGCGCGGCTGGATTTTGTTGGGGCAAATGATGGTCGGGGGCGGACTGGTGGGGCTGGCGCTACTCGATCCGACTGTGGCCCTGGCGCCGGTCGCCCTCGTGGCGCTGCTCGTCGCATTCGGCTCGGCCACCCAGGACATCGCCATCGATGCCTTCCGCATCGAATCGGCCGCCGATGACCTCCAGGCGGCCATGGCCGCCACCTACGTCATCGGCTATCGCGGCGGCATTCTGGTCGCGGGGGCCGGCGCGTTGTATATCGCCGATTACGTCTCATGGTCGGCCGCCTATCTGACCATGGCCGCACTGATGGCCATCGGCGTGATCACGGTATTGCTGCGGCCGGAGCCGGCGGTCCGCCGCTCCGATGCCGCGACCGCTGCTCGCGAGGAGCGGGTCGAGCGCTATCTACTGCGCTCGGCGCACCTGCCCCAGTGGTGGCGCGACCTGTGTGCCTGGTTCATCGGCGCCGTGGTGTGTCCATTCGTGGATTTCTTCGCGCGCCACGGGCGCGCTGCGATCACCCTGTTGGTGTTGGTCGGTATCTACAAGATCAGCGATCTGGCGATGGCCGCCATGGCCTATCCGCTGTACATCGATCTGGGCTTCAGCCTGTCCGAAATCGCCAACGTCACCAAGGTCTACGGCGTGATCGTCACCATCATCGGCGGCGTCGGCGGCGGCGTACTGGTCGCCCGCTACGGGATCCCACCGCTACTGATCGTCGGCGCGGCCTTTGTCGCCATCGCCAATCTGCTGTTCGCCCTGCTTGCGACCGTCGGCGCACACATGCCGATGCTGATCGTGACCATCAGCGCCGACAATCTATCGAACGGGCTCGCCAGCGCGGTCTTCATCGCCTTCCTGTCGAGCCTGACGTCACGCGCCTATACAGCAACGCAGTACGCACTGTTCTCCTCGCTGATGACCCTGCCGGGCAAGTTCCTTGGCGGCTTCTCGGGCGTCGTAGTCGCCAGCGAGGGCTACTCCATCTTCTTCGTACTCGCCGCCGTCATGGGCGTGCCCGCGATCGCGCTCGCCGCCTGGTACGCGAACTCGGGCGTGCGCCATCGCATCGAAACACAACCGGCGACCTCAGAGCCGACGTAATCAGCCGGCGGCCGCGGGCGCCCCGGCCGGCAGTGTGAGGTCGTAGTCCAGGACCAAGGGCGCGTGATCGGAGAAATGGTCCGTCGCGTGTACCCACGCGGCCGTGATGCGCTCGCCCAGGCCTGGGGTGACGATCTGGTAGTCGATCCGCCATCCCACGTTCTTCTCCCGCGCCCGGCCGCGATTCGACCACCAGGTGTAGAGGTTCGGTGTCTCGGGATGGATCACGCGGAAGGCGTCGACCAGACCAATGTCGTTGAATACCCGATCGAGCCAGGCACGCTCCTCGGGGAGAAAACCCGAGTTCTTGGCGTTGCTCTTCGGGTTGGCCAGATCGATCGGCGTGTGGGCGGTGTTCCAGTCGCCGCAGATGATGACCTCGCGGCCGCTCGCCCGCAGCGCCTGCAGATGCGGCAGAAACAGCTCGTGGAAGCGCATCTTGGCCGCCAGGCGCTCCTCGCCCGAGGAGCCCGACGGTAGATAGAGCGAGGCGATCACGAGGTTGCCGTAGTGGGCCTCGCACCAGCGACCCTCGCGGTCGAACTCATCGAAACCGAGTTCGGTGACCACTGCGTCCGGCTCATGCTTGAGATAGAGGGCCGTGCCGCTGTAGCCCTTCTTCTCGGCATCGCAGTAGTAGCAGTGGAAGCCGGCGGGCCAGCATTCGTCCGTCAGCACGTCCCGCTGAGCCTTGGTCTCCTGGATGCAGACGGCGTCCGCATCCTGCGTGGCCAACCACTCGAAGAATCCCTTGCGTCCCGCGGAACGGATGCCGTTGGCATTGAAGCTGATGACCCGCATGGTTCCTCCACCGGACAAAACGCCGGTATGATAGCCGACCCTTTCCCGGGAGGCATCCGCGTCATGCGCGACTATCAGCGCGAGTTCCTCCATCTGGCCGTCGAGCGCGGCGCGCTGCGCTTCGGTCGATTCACGCTGAAGTCGGGGCGCAGCAGCCCCTACTTCTTCAATATCGGCGCGCTCAACTCGGGCAGCGCACTGGCCGGCCTCGGCCGGGCTTACGCGCAGGCCATCGTCGACGCCGGAGTCAGCGCCGACATGCTTTTCGGTCCCGCCTACAAGGGCATCCCGCTGGTCTCGGCCACGTCGATCGCGCTCGCGCAGGAAGCCGGCCGCGACCTGCCCTGGGCTTTCGATCGCAAGGAAGCCAAGGACCACGGCGAGGGCGGCAATGTGGTCGGTGCGCCACTCGCCGGGCGGGTGCTGGTCGTCGACGATGTCCTCACCGCCGGCACGGCGATCCGGCAGGCGGCCGAGCTCATCCGCGATGCCGGCGCGGAGCTCGCCGCGGTCGTCACCGCGCTGGATCGGCAGGAACGCGGGCATGGCGATCGCTCGGCAGCGCTTGAGGCCGGTGAGCAGATCGGCGCGCCGGTCCACAGCATCGTCACGCTGGACGACATCCTCGACTATCTCGACGAGCGCGGCGATCAGCCCGGCGACCGCGCCGAAGTGGCGGCGTATCGGCGACAGTACGGGGCCTGAGGCAAGCGGGCCGGGAGGGCCGAAAGGATGAAGCCCCGGATCAGCATGATCACGCTCGGTGTCCAGGATCTGACACGCGCAATCGCGTTCTATGAACAAGGCCTCGGCCTACCACGGCGGGATTCGCCGCCTGAGGTCGCTTTCTTCGTGCTCGACGGCTGCTGGCTGGCCTTGTTCGGGCGCGAGTCCCTCGCGGCGGACGCGGGTGTCGACGCGACCGGCACGGGCTTCACAGGCTTCTGCTTGGCCCACAACGTTGCCTCCGAGGCCGAAGTCGACACGATCATCGAGCAGGCCGTGGCGGCCGGCGCGAAACGGGTGAAAGCGCCCCAATGCGCGGACTGGGGCGGCTACACAGGATATTTCGCCGATCCGGACGGTCATTTGTGGGAAGTGGCCTACAACCCGGATTTCTGGGTCGGGCCGCCCGATCGGGATCGCCCGTGACCACGAGTTATGTGGCGCGCGATGTAACGAACGAGCAAAATCGGCGATGTCCGACCGACAAGCTATTGAATAAGGCGCGGCCATCCTCCGCCGCCCGTTCGGCACGAACCGAATCGGACGCCTCGCCGCGCCCACTTCACTCCCTTAGCGACAGGGATCCAATCGGGAGAGACGCATGAAACGCAACGGCATGGCCCTCTGGAAGGGCGACCTCAAGAACGGCCAAGGCACGCTCAGCACCGATAGCGGGGTGCTATCGGAGACGCCTTATTCGTTCCACACCCGCTTCGAAGACGGTAGTGGCACGAATCCTGAGGAGCTGATCGGCGCCGCCCACGCGGGCTGCTTCAGCATGGCCTTGTCGATGATCCTCGGGCAGGCCGGTCTGACCCCCGAATCGATCGACACGCGCGCCAGCGTCAGTCTGGAGCAAGCCGAGGGTGGTTTCACCATCACCGCGGTCCACTTGGCAGTCGAGGCGCACGTGCCCTCCGCGAGCGATGAGCAGTTCGCCGACTGCGCCAGGCAGGCCAAAGCGGGCTGCCCCGTCTCGCAGGTGTTGAATGCCGAGATCACGATGGATGCGCGATTGCTGACGTGACTAGTGGGCCAGGGTGGACCTTAATCGGACTGTATCTCGGCTATCTTGGGGCGGTTGCGAAGACGGCGGCTTTCCGGATAAAGGCGCAGACTCAGCACCTCTCCGCGCTGCAAGCGTTGTTGCAGGTCCCACCAGTAGCTGGGCATCAGCAGATCGGCGTTGTGCTTGCGGAAGTAGCGCCGGGCAGTGCGATCGTGGATGCGCAGGCCTGCCTCGAGTTCTTCCGGCAGAAAGACCACGCCCTCTTCGAAAAACCACTCCGGCGGGTCGTCCTCGCCATCGATCCGGTCCAGGTTGGTACGCACCTTGACATCAGTAAGTTGCTCGACGGCGTCGTAATCGAACAGAAACACCTTGCCGTAATAGCCAATGCCGTAATTACGCGCGTCGAGATCACGGTTGAAGATGTTAGCCACGGCGTTGTTGCGAACGCAGTGGCCGAGATTGATCATTGCCTCTTCGGTCTCGGCCTCGCTGGCGCTCTCGAGGAAAACCGGCAACGGCGTGATCTTGAACTGCCCGATCAGCGACCGGATCAGCACGAGGTCTCCCTCGACACACACGTTGCCGGCCGCGTGCTTGCATAGGTCGGCCAGCAGTTGCGGATCGAACATGGCGCGATCGAGCTGCAAGTTGAAGTACATCACGTTGTCCAACATGCTGCCGGTGCGGTTGATATCGTGGACCAGCCGGTACTTCTCGAGCACCGCGTCGACACCGGGAAACTCGCCCCACTTGTACTCATCCGTCGGCCGGTCGCGGACCACCTTGAGGTGGTAACGGCAGGCCTCGAAGGTAAATCCCATCGCCACCGTGCCCTCGAAACCCGGGGAGGGCTCGAAGCGCTGACCGGAACTCGCCATCTGCTCCCTGATCTCATTGAGGATCGCGGCCTTGCCGACATGGTTGAAGCCGATGGTGGAGTAATGCAGCCCCAGGGGGCGCGCCGGCATGACGCTATGGAGAAAGGCGCAGACCTGGTAGTAGAGTTCGTTGGTCACATGGAAGTTGGCCAGCGTCGAGCTGAACAGGCTGTGCAGATCGGACGAGCGATGCAGCACGGCATCGACGTAGATGCCCGAGTCGCTATTGAGCAGGCATACCGCAAAGGGCTGGTAGGTGCCATCGGCAAACACGAACCGGCCTACGAGGAAGGCGGTGAGATCGCGGTAGAAACCGCCCTTGATCATGTCGAGCGCCACCGGCCGGCCGTCCAGCTCACCGTACGCAATCAGCCAGTTCACGCGGTCGGCGATGCGGTCGGCGTCGCGCCGGGCGTCGCGAAATGGCGCCGTGAGGCCCGGCACCAGCAGGACATCGCGCATGACGGAGGCATCGATGCCGTGCGCAAGGCGAAAGCGGGCGTGCGCGGCGGCCAGTGATTTCGCGCGCTGCCTATTCGGCGCGGAGAATGAGTACCCTACCGGCTGCCAGATGCTGTGGCAGATATTGCGCCGGATGGAGCGGGCGAAACTGAAGGCGATGTCCGCCTCGTAGCGGTTCTCGATCAGCTTGAGGTAATGGGCATCGACGTCGCCCCAGAGCGGCTCGTCGCCGATGAGTGCCGGATAGGCGGACTGAATGCGCGGTCCGTGATGGGCCACGTAGCGGCTGTAGAGCCCGAGGCGTTCGCGGCTAATGCGCAACGAGGCCGCCGGATCCATGCGTTCGAAGGCCCGTTGGGCGCGAAAAGGAAAGCCCCGCGCTGTACCGTAGAACTCGTCGAAGATCGCCAGGATCAGATCGGCCGTGGCCGCGACGCTCTCGGGGTGATCGACTGCCGCACGCAGGCGGGCATAGCCCTCCTGCACCAGAGGGGTATCCACGCTGCTAGTCGCGGTCACGCGCTGGTCCAATATGTCACCCCGCCGGGTCGCGAGCGCGACCCCTTGTCGGTCGTCAGCGGTGGATCAAAGTACCCACGCCGGCATCGGTGAACAGCTCGAGGAGGACAGCGTCCTCGACCCGCCCGTCGATGATCTGTACGGCACCGACCTCGGTCTCCAACACCTCTCGGGCGCACTGCACTTTGGGCAGCATCCCGCCGGCGATGCTACCGTCGGCGATCATGGCGTCGATCCGCGACAGATCACTGTGCGTGATCAATTCGCCCGCGCCGTCGAGCAGGCCCGGGGTGTTCGTCAGCAGCAGCAGTTTCTCCGCCGCCAGCGTGATCGCCACGCGGGAGGCGACCAGGTCGGCGTTGATGTTGTACGACCGGCCCTCGGCATCGACGCCAATCGGCGCGATCACCGGGATGAAACCGGCCTGCTCCAGCGTGTGGACGATGGACGGGTCGATGGCCTCGACCTCGCCCACATGGCCGAGATCGATGATCTCGTCGGGCTGATCGGCATCGGCCACCGGCTCGAGTGGACGGGCCTGAACCAGATTCCCGTCCTTGCCGGTCAGCCCCACGGCGCGCCCACCGTGCTGATTGATCAGGCTGACGATGTTCTTGTTCACCTGGCCACCGAGGACCATCTCGACCAGGTCCATGGTCTCGCTGTCGGTGACGCGCATGCCGGCCACGAAGCGCGTCTCCTTGCCCAGGGCCTCGAGCATGCGACCGATCTGCGGCCCGCCGCCGTGGACGACCACCGGGTTCACGCCCACCTGCTTGAGCAACACGATATTGCGCGCGAAGCTCTGCTTGAGCTTCTCGTCGACCATCGCGTTGCCGCCGTACTTGATGACGACAGTGCGCCCGGCGAGGCGCTGGATATACGGCAGCGCCTCGTCGAGTACGCGGGCGGTCTGGTGACCGTCGCTCGTCATCAGAAGGGCAACTCCAGATCGGGGTCCACCGCCAGAATCTGCTCGCGGAAGGCGTTCTGGATGCGCGCGAGCGCCGCCTCGTTGTTGGCCTCGAAGCGCGTGACGATCATGGGCGTGGTATTCGACGGTCGCGCCAGTCCCCAGCCATCGACGTAGTCGACGCGCAGGCCGTCGATACGCAACACCGAGCGCGCATCGTCGAAGCGCGCGCTCTCGGCAAAGCGCCGCATGAAGTCGAAATGTGCGCCGTCCTGCGCAAAGGGCACGGTGAGCTCGGGCGTGTTGACGCTATCGGGCAACTCGGCGAAGACCTCCTGCGAGTTGCGCGCGTCGGCCGCCAGCAGCTCGAGCAGGCGCGCGCCGGCATAAAGCCCGTCGTCGAAGCCCGGCCAGCGATCGCGGAAGAAGATATGGCCACTCATCTCGCCGCCGAGCATCGCGTCGCGCTCACGCATGCGGCCCTTGATGAACGAGTGCCCGGTCTTCCACATCTCGCCGTCGCCACCGGCCGCGGCGATCGCCGCCGTGAGATGGCTGGAGCATTTAACATCGTAGATGATGCGAGCGCCGGGATGCTGGGCGAGTACCGCGCGCGCGAACAGGATCATCTGCCGGTCGGCCCAGATGATGTGGCCCTCGCTGTCGACCACGCCCAGACGATCGCCATCGCCGTCGAAGGCGAGTCCGACATCGAGGTCCTTGGCACGAACAGTCTTGATGAGTTCTTGCAGGTTCGCTGGGTTGCTCGGGTCGGGATGATGGTTCGGGAAGCGGCCATCGACCTCGTCGAACAGCGAATGGACCTCGCAGCCCAGCCCCTCGTACAGGCTCGGCGCGAGCGCGCCGCTGATGCCGTTGCCGCAATCGATCGCGATCCGCAGCGGCCGCGCGAGCTTCACGTCGTCGAAGATGCGCCGCAGGTAGGTCGTGGCGAAGTCATCGACGTCACGCGCGCTGCCATTCCCTTGCGCCAGATCGCCGCTGACGATGCGCTGATAGAGTGCCTGGATAGCATCGCCGGAGAGCGTGTCCCCGGCGATCATCATCTTCATGCCGTTATAGTCGGGCGGATTGTGGCTACCGGTCAGCACGATGCCGGTTCCGGTCTCCAGCGCCACCGTGGCGAAGTACAGCACGGGTGTCGGCGCCGGACCGATATCAAGCACCTCCATACCGCCAGCTATTAGCCCCTCGCGCAGTGCAGCCGATAGCTCCGGACCAGACAGACGCCCATCGCGGGCGATCACCACGCGGTATTGGTCGCGCGCGGCGGCCTCGGCCGCGAAGGCGCGGGCGATGGCGTGCACGGCGTCGGCCGTCAGGGTGTCGCCGACAACCCCGCGGATGTCGTAGGCGCGGAACAGGCTGGCGGAGATCTCGCTGGGGGCGTCCTTCATCATCGGTTCCATCGTAGCTTCGTCCTTGTGTTGTGTGGCTTCCCTAACAGGGCGTTGAGAATGGGCTGTCCTGCCCATTATCAACGCGCCGGGTTCGGCGCATGTCCGGACCCGGCTACGCGACGCGGTGTTACTGCCGGCCCGAAGAGCCGAATCCGCCGACGCCACGGCCGGTCGCCTCGAATTGCTCGACCACTTCGAACTCGGCCTGCACCACCGGCACGATCACCAACTGGGCAATGCGTTCGCCGACCTCAATGGTGAAGGGCTCGCAGCCGCGATTCCAACAGGAGACGTAGAGCGGGCCCTGATAATCGCTGTCGATCAGCCCCACGCCGTTCCCGAGCACGATGCCATGCTTATGCCCCAGGCCCGAGCGCGGCAGGATCATCGCCGCCCGATCGGCCCGATCGAGATACAGCGCGATCCCCGTGGGGATCAGCTCAGCGGCGCCCGGCGCGAGATCCAGCGGCGCTTCAAGCGCGGCGCGCAGGTCGAGGCCCGCTGCGCCATCGGTCGCGTGCTGCGGCAACGGAATGGTATCGCCGATGCGCGGATCGAGCACGCGCACGCGAAAGCGCTCTGCCATGGGCCTATTGGACCCGCGCGGTGACGAGCGCCGCCGCAGCGGACCGGCGGGCGGCGATAAGCTCGATCAGCTCGCGCGCGAGCGCGCCCTTGCGGCCCGGTCCGAGTTCGCGCTCGCCCTCGTCCCAGAATACCTGCAGCGCCGTCTCGACGTCGCCGAAGCCGCGATCGTGACCGACCGCGTTCGCGCAGATCATGTCGGCACCCTTCTTCTGGCGCTTTTCGCGCGCGTGTTCCGCCACCGCATCGGTCTCGGCGGCGAAGGCCACGGTGAACGGTCGCGGCTGCCGCGCGCACACCTCGGCGAGGATATCGGGATTGGTCGTCAGCGCCAGCGAGCGCCCACCGGCACCGTCCTTCTTGATCTTGCTGGGAGCGGAGTCCACGGGCCGGTAATCGCTGACCGCGGCCGTGGCGATGAACAGATCGCAAACCGCAACCCGGTCCATCACGGCCGTATGCATCTGTTGCGCCGATTCCACGTCGATGCGCGTGACGCCGGCCGGTGTGGCGTGCGCGACCGGCCCGGCGATCAAGGTGACCTCGGCGCCGGCGCGCGCAGCGGCATCGGCGATGGCGAAGCCCATGCGCCCGGAGCTGTGATTCGAAAGGTAGCGCACCGGATCGAGTGCCTCGCGCGTCGGCCCCGCGGTGATCACGGTACGCACGCCGTCGAGCAGTCGCGGCCCGAGCAAGACCTCCGCAGCGGTCACGAGATCGACCGGCTCCTGCATGCGCCCGGCGCCAACCTCACCACAGGCCTGCTCACCGGTGCCGGGCTCAAGCACGGTGATGCCTCGGCTGCCGAGGGTTTCCACGTTCGCCTGGGCCGCTGCATTGGCCCACATGACGCGGTTCATCGCGGGCGCGACCGCCAGAGGCGCCTGCGTGGCGAGACAGATCGTGGCCAGCAGGTCATCGGCGCGTCCGCCCGCCAGGCGCGCCAGCGTGTCGGCGGAGGCGGGCGCGACCAGCACCAACTCCGCCCACCGGGCCAGTTCGATATGACCCATCGCGGCCTCGGCCTCGGTGTCGAGCAGGTCAGTACGGACGCGCTCGCCGGTCAGCGCCTGGAAGGTCAGCGGACCAACGAAATCCTGCGCCGCGCGCGTCATCACCACGCGCACGGTCGCGCCCGCCCCCACGAGCAGGCGCGCCAGCTCGGCGGCCTTATAGGCGGCGATGCCGCCAGTCACCCCGAGCAGAATCCGACGTCCGGCCAGCCCCGACATGGCGGCGAGTGTAGCAGATGCCCGCCCCGCTCAGCGCCACGGGGCGCCTCACCGGGAGGTTAAAAAAATCATCACAGATGAACACAGATGGACACAGATTAAAGGAACAGGCTCCTCGGAGCGGCCGCGCAGCGTAGAAATTGCAGCGCTAAGAGGTTCTTCCCGAGAAGCTGGCAGCCAGCGTCGGCAAATCACCACGATGGCCCTTCTCCTTCACTTATCTGTGTTTATCTGTGTCCATCTGTGTTGGTCTTTTTAGAATCGAGCAAAAACGCTTCACAGCCGGTGACTGAGGTCGTTGCGGGCGAAGCCGGTGAGGGGGGCGGATAGGCCTTTGGAGAAGCCGATGACGTTGAAGCGTTCGCCCATCTCGCCTGGCATGGTGAGCGTCTTGATCTGCTGGGCGAGATAGAGCTCGCCGCGCTCGTCGACCTCACCGCGGGCCTCGGCGGCGATCTGCTCCAGGCCGCTCGCGAACAGAAAGTGGGCCTGCGGCGTGAAGCCTTCGAGCGCGAATCCCGCCGCCGTCGCCGCTTCGGTCACGGCGGTGAAGTCGACGAACGCGGTGATGTCGGTGAGGCCGGGCCAGTCGTACGGGTCATCATGGGCACGGTGGGCCCGCGTGCATACCAGCGTGCCGGTAGCGCGCTCGGGCAAGTAGTACTCGCTGCGCACATAGCCGTAGTCGACGAACAGCGCCGCCCCGCGCCGCAGTGATGCGGCCAGGCCGGCGAACCAGCCCGCGAGCTGCGGGGAAAGCTCGGATTGATAGCCGCTCGGTAGCGCCCGGCCCAGATCGGCCTCGATGTGGGCCACCGCGCGCGCCAGCTCCTCGGGTGCCGGGGTCCAGGCATCGGCGAGCGCGCCAGCCTCGTCGCGCATCCGACGTTGCTCGAGGCCGGCATCGCTCACGCGGAAGCCTTCCACGGGGAAGGCGTCGAGGACTTCGTTGGCGACCACGACACCGTCGAAGGCCTCGGGCCATTCGCCGTGCCAGATGCAGCGCTCAAGCAGATGCGGCACCCGCCGCTCGATCTCCGCACGCTGGTGCGCCTGCAGCTCGGCCGAGAGTTCCACGATGCGGTAGTGATTCGGCAGCCGGCCGGCCGCCTCCAGCGCGGCCAGCAATTCGGCCGCGAGCGCGCCCGTGCCCGCGCCCGGCTCGAGGACGTCGCCGCCGCCCATCTCGTCGAGAACCTCGCCGCACTGGCGCGCGAGACAGCGGGCGAACAGCGGCGAGATCTGGGGGGCTGTCACGAAATCAGCGCCGGCCAGGCCGGCCCCACCCGCAGCCGCGTAATAACCCAGGCCCGGGCTGTACAGGGCCAGCTCCATGTAGCGGCGGAACGGGATCTCAGCGCCGGCGCGCGCGATCTCGTCCGCGATGACCGCGCATAAGCGTTCGCTGTGGCTGCGGGCATCGGCCTCGGGTTCGGGTAAGGGGCCGGGATCCTGGGCTACCGGGGACATGGCGTCACTCGCCGGGACGGGGCCATGCGTTTAGCATGTCTCGCCGTACGGGCTGCAGGGGATGAACGATGGCGCAGGATACTCGCCCGCCACTGGCCGGCCAAACCGCTTTGGTGACCGGCGCGGCCCGCCGCATCGGGGCCGCGCTGACCCGTGCCCTGCACGGCGCGGGGGCCAATGTGGTGATCCATTGCCGCCAATCTCGGGCCGAGGCCGATACCCTCGCGGCTGAGCTGGAGTCCGAGCGGACGGACACGACGCAGGTCATCTGCGCCGACCTGCTCGACCCGGACGCCTGCGAGCAGCTCGTCGCGGCGGCGCGCGAACGCTGGGGGCGGCTCGATGTCGTGGTGAACAACGCATCGAGCTTCTTCCCCACACCGGTGGGCTCGGTCGATGCGGCGCGGTTCGACGATCTGATCGGCAGCAACCTCCGGGCCCCAATGTTCGTGGCCCAGGCGGCGGCGCCGGCGCTCGCCGCGTCTGGTGGTTGCATCGTCAACCTCGCCGATGTCCACGGCATGCGCCCGCTCGACGGCCATCCGGTCTACTGCGCGGCCAAGGCGGGACTGATCATGCTGACGCGCTCGCTGGCTCGCGAGCTGGCGCCGGACGTGCGCGTCAACGCCATTGCCCCCGGGTCCATCCTCTGGCCCGAGACGACCGGCGGTACGGACCCGACGAACCGGCAGGCGGTCATCGAGGCCACGCCGTTGGCGCGCCAGGGTGAGCCCACCGATATCGTGTCCGCGTTGCTCTATCTGGTGCGTGACGCGCACTTCGTGACCGGTCAGGTGCTGACGGTGGACGGTGGGCGCGGATTATAGCCGCGGGGCTGCAGGCCTACTCGATCACCTCGGGCGGCACGAGGGGACCGGGATCGATCGGAACCAGGTCGTCCGCGCCGACCCCATCGAATCGTCCCCAGAGTTCAGTGAAGGTCTCCTGGCGCGCGGGGTGGACGCGCTCGCTGGCCAGCTCGGCCAGGGGCGCGAGCACGAAGGCGACCTGATCGATGTCCGGCCGCGGCAGAATCAGCCGGCCCTCACGGACCACGCGGTCGCCGTAGAGCAACAGGTCGAGATCGAGCGTGCGCGGCGAGAACTTGGGCTGCGATCGATCGCGCCCGTGGCGGTCCTCGATGGCGTGCAATTCGGCGTGGACGGTATCCACCGGCTCGTTGCTGTCAAAGGCGACCACGCAGTTATAAAAAGGGTCGCCCTCGAACCCGACCGCCGGGCACTCGTAAATGGTCGAGACCGCCATCGGCCCGAACCGCGCGTGTAGCGCGCTCAGGCCGGCGCGCAGATTCGCGGCGCGGTCGACGTTGGAGCCGATGGAGACGTAAACGCGTTCCATAATCAATCAACCACTGCGCTCGATGACCACGCCGACGTCGCGTGCGCCCCGGATTGCCCCAGGCTTGGCCACGGTGACCTTGACCCAAGAGACCCCGAATTCCTCGCGCACGATACGCGCGATCTCCTCGGCCAGCGTTTCGATGAGCTGGAAGGAGCTATTGCTGACTGCGTCGATCAGGCGCTTGGAGATCGCCTTGTAATCCAGGGCATCGTCGATCGAATCCGTGGCCGCAGCGCGCGCCACGTCCGCGGCCATCTCCAGATCGATGCCGACGACTTGGCGCGTGGTGCGCTCCCAGTCGAATATCCCGATGATGGTCTCGACCCGTAGGTCACGCAGATAGACGATTCCCAAGATCCTCTCCGCAGTGGTCAGCGCAGCGAACTATAGCTGTCGAGTGACCCATCCGGGAAGTTTGCACCCCCTCTCACAGCGCGTTGAGAATGGACTGTCCTGCTCATTCTCAACGCGCCGGGTCCGGCGCATGTCCGGACCCGGCTACGCGAATCAGGCACTTGCAGTGCCTGATTCGCGGCGGGACCTCCCTGTTCGGCATTAGCAGGCTGTATTTCAACAGCCTGCTAAACGGCATGGCGGTTCAACACGAAGCGCACCGACGACGCATGCCCCACCCCCAACGCCGTGACGGAGCGCCAGACCCGCTCCCGGAGGGCGGCGCTGTGCGCTCCCGCCAGCCACCCTTGCCCGCCAGACGCACGTACGCTATATTGCGCGGCTTA
>JBBEEB010000021.1:0-7211 GCA_040880995.1 Halofilum sp. (in: g-proteobacteria) | reverse complement strand
GCACAGAATGGACGCCGCCTGAGCGATTCCCTGTGGCGGCACGGTCGAACGCGCGTTGCCGGTTCGGTCGGACCGAAGAGACTGTGTAAGAAATCCGGCACCTACTGAGGAAGCGCCACAGCGACCGCTTTTGACGATCCTTCTCGTCGCATAAGACCCACTATGTTCCTCGAACGATCGTCAAAATCGCCTCGCTGTGCCACTTCCTCGCTACGGCGCGGATTTCTCACACAGTCTCTGAAGCCCGACCTACAACCGATGGAAGGCGCTTGGCTTTGGTGTAGGTCGGACTTCAGTCCGACCGAACCCGGGTGGGGCCGAATAGGGCGTTGAAAATGGGCTGTCCTACCCATGCCGGATCCGGCGCATGTCCAGTCCCGGCTACGCGAGCATCGTCGGAACCGACCCTTTCACTCGCGTCCGCGACGGGCTCGGGGATGCGCGCGATCGTAGACTTCGGCGAGGTGGCTGAAGTCCAGCTGCGTGTAGATCTGCGTGGTCCCGATATTGGCGTGGCCGAGCAGCTCCTGCACCGCGCGCAGATCACCGCTCGACTCCAGTAGGTGCGTGGCGAAGGAATGCCGCAGCATGTGCGGGTGGACGTGGCGCGGCAGACCCAGTCGCCGCGCCCAGTGGGCGAGCCGCGCCTGGATCGCCCGATGCGACAGACGGTCGCCGCGGGCGCTCACGAACAAGGCCGACTGTTCGACGCCGGCCCATTGCCCGCGCACTTGTAACCAATCGCCCAATGCACGCCGCGCCGGCTGGCCCACCGGCACCAGCCGCGTACGCTGCCCCTTGCCCGTCACCCGCACCACGCCTTCGCCGAGATCCAGTCCGGGGATGTCCAGCGCGGCCAGCTCCGCCAGGCGCAGGCCGGCCGAATAGAACAGCTCCAGCAGGGCGCGGTCACGACAAGCCAACGGACCGTCCCCCGGCACCGCAAGCAGGCGCTCGACCTCCTCGACCTCGAGCGCCCGCGGCAGCTTCTTGGGGCTGCGCGGCGGGCGTACGTCCACGGCCGGATTGCGCTGCGCGCATCCCTCGCGCAACAGCCAGCGGTAGAGCGCGCGGATCGCCGACAGTGCCCGCGCCAGCGAGCGGCCCGACACGCCGCGCCGATGCTCGGCGGCGACGAAGGCCTGAACCCGATCGGTGCCGACCGTGGCCCAGTCGACCTCGGCGTCCTGGCGTTCAAGGAAGGCAGCGAAGCGGAATAGATCGCGCCGGTAGGCGTTGCGGGTGGCGGTAGCGGCGTGACGCTCGACGCGCTGGTATTCGAGGAAGCGGTCGCGGTCGCGCGCCAGGCTCATGGATGGCGACTCATGGACTGGCCGGTCTGGCCCGCTCGAGATGCACCGAGATGCCGGCTGAGACCAGTTCGCTCAGCTGACTGAGGAAGAGCGTGCCCATGTCGGGCCGGAAATGCCCGGGATCGCTGCTCCCCAGCCCCACCACGCCCAGGGCGCGACCGGCATTCAGCGGCACCAGGGCGACAGAGCCGAGTCGGCTCGCGGCATCGCCGAATAGCATGCTCTGCTGCGCCGCGGGGACGTCGCCGCACACGGGCTCCCCCTGCCGCAGCAGCTCGTCGAACACGGCGATCGCCGGATCGTCGGGGCGCACGAAGCGATCGGGTTCGGCGGCTGCGCGGGCGCAGTCGTCGGCGTCGATCAAGCGCCACGCGACCTCATCGGCGGCGAATTCGTTGAGCAGAGCCTCGCGCACCGTGGCGAGCACGGCGTCGAGCGAGTCGGCTTCCAGCAGGCCACGGCCGAGCGCCAGCAGGCGCGCGCCCACACGCTCGTTCTCGCGGGCCGTGCGCAGCAGGTCGGCTAGGCGCTCCTCGAGACGCGCGTTACGCTCCCGCAGCACGGTCACCTGCCGCTCGATCAGCGAACTGACGTTGCTGGCCCCGGGATGGTGTGGCGCCTCGACCGCGGCCAGGGCCGCGGGATGGCGCAGGAGAAAATCGGGATGCGCCTGCAGATACTCGGCGACCGACTCGTCGTCGAGGGAATGGGTCGTGAGTTCGCCCGGCGTCGTGGTGGTCATAGCGTCGTCATTCACCAGGGCAAAGTTCCAAGAAATGCAGTCTCGGCAGGACCGGTCATCCACAGCGGATTATCCGGGCCCGGCCATTCGATCACAAGCTCGCCGCCGGGCAGTTGCACGCTGACGGCCTCGCCGAGGCGACCGCGGAGGCGGCCGACCGCCGCGGCCGCGCAGGCGCCGCTGCCGCAGGCGGAGGTCTCGCCAACCCCGCGCTCCCAGACACGCAGGCGTACGCGATCGGGTGCGAGCACCTGCATGAAGCCGACGTTGGCGCCCGCCGGGAACCGTGGGTGGTGCTCGATGGCGGGCCCGGCGGTCGCCACCGGCGCGCTGTCCACATCGGCTACCTCAATGACCGCATGCGGATTGCCCATCGAGACGGCAGCGACAGTCCACTCGGCGCCCGCGACATCCAGCGCGTAGGTTTCCTGCTGCGCCGATGCCTCGAACGGAATCTCGGCCGGGGCAAAGCGCGGCGCTCCCATGTCCACCGTCACCCGCTCGTCCGGCAGCACACGGGTCTGGATGGGCCCGCTGACGGTGGCGAAGGTCGTGGCCACTGCATCCGTGAGGCCCTGCTCGCGCACGAAACGTGCGACGCAGCGGGCGCCATTGCCGCATTGGCCGGCCTCGCTGCCATCGGCGTTGAAGATGCGGTAGCGGAAATCGGCCGTGTCATCGGCGCAGGACTCGACGGTGAGTACCTGATCGCAACCCACACCGCGATGGCGGTCGGCGAGCCGGCGGATATCGCCGCCGCTGAGGTCCAGCCGCTGGCGTACGCCGTCGAGCACGACGAAGTCGTTGCCCAGCCCATGCATCTTGGTGAACGCCAGTCCCATGGCCGTTTAGCGTACCCCCGCCGCGGCGTCGGTTTCGCGCGGCAGCAGTGACTCGCCCGCCCAGAGATCGGCCAATGCCTCGCGCGGGCGCACCAGGTGCGCCTGCGCGCCGTCGACCATGACCTCGGGCGGGCGCGGCCGGCTGTTGTAGTTCGAGGCCATGACGAAACCATAGGCGCCAGCCGAGCACACGGCGAGCAGATCGCCGGCGGCCAGCGCCAGCTCGCGGTCCTGACCGAGGAAGTCGCCGCTCTCACACACCGGTCCGACGATGTCACAGCGCGTGGCCGCGCCCCCGCGCGGCTCGACCGCGACGATGTCGTGCCACGCGTCGTACAGCGCCGGACGGATGAGGTCGTTCATCGCCGCGTCGACAATGGCGAAGGTCTTGTCGGGGCCGCCCTTGAGCGAATCGACCCGCGTAAGCAGCACGCCAGCGTTGCCGGCGATCGCGCGGCCGGGCTCGATGCGGATCTCATAGTCGGCGTCGCCGACCACCCGCTCGATTGCGCGCGCCCAGTCCTCGGCGGCCGGCGGCTGCTCGTCGCGGTAGCGGATGCCGAAGCCGCCGCCCAGGTCGAGGTGGCCGATGGCGATCCCTTCGGCGGCGAGCTGGTCGCACAAGGCGAGCACCCGAGTGAGCGCGTCCACGAACGGCTGCACGTCGGTCAGCTGCGAGCCAATGTGACAGTCGACTCCGGTCACCGCCAGATGGGGCGAGGCCGCCGCGCTCCGGAACAGCTCGGCCGCGTCGTCGATGGCGATGCCGAACTTGGACTCGCGCAGCCCCGTGGCGATATAGGGATGGGTCGCCGGGTCGACGTCGGGATTGACCCGCAGCGCGACCGGCGCGACCGCGCCGCGTGCCGCGGCGACCGCCGCCAGCCGCTCGAGTTCGGCGGCCGATTCGACGTTGAAGCAGCCGATGCCGACCTCGAGCGCGCGGCCCATTTCCTCGGCGCGCTTGGCGACCCCGGAATAGACGATGCCCGCCGGGTCGGCGCCCACTGCCAGGCAGCGTTCGAGCTCGCCGACCGAGACGATGTCGAAGCCCGAGCCCAGGCGCGCCAGGGTATCGAGCACCGCCAGATTGCTGTTCGCCTTCACCGCATAGCAGACGCGATGCGGGCGGGCGCCCAGGGCGCGGTCGAACGCATGCCATTGCTGTTCGAGCGCGGCGCGCGAGTAGACGTATTGCGGCGTGCCGAAGCGCGCGGCCAGTTCGCTCAGCGCCATTCGCTCGGCGTACAGCCGGCCGTCCCGGTAGTCGAAATGATCCATGAGCGTTCCGCGCTAGGTGGATTCCTCGGGCGACTCGTCCTCGGGCAGGTACAGCGGCCCTTTCTGGCCGCAAGCAGCCAGCAGCACGAACACGAGCACAGCTGCGGCAGCGCGAATAGCCATGGCGCGCACCCAGTTGGAGGCAAAGAGAACCGCAAGTATAACGCCCGGACCCCACGGCCCGCACACTTGCCGCGCCCTCCGGCGATGGCGAGAATGCCGCGTCTTTCAGCTGACGCGTGCGAGAAAACCCATGAGCGACGAAACGCCTTTGCTGCCCGACGCCGTCGAGGTCGCCCCGCAGGGCGAGCACCGCTGGAGCGTCATCTGGCTACACGGCCTGGGCGCCGACGGCCACGACTTCGAGCCGATCGTGCCCGAGCTGCGGCTACCGGACGGCCACGGCGTGCGCTTTCTGTTCCCGCACGCTCCGCAACGCCCGATCACCATCCACGAGGGCGCGCCGGCGCGGGCCTGGTTCGATATCGCCGACCCCGACTTCACCACACTCGAAGACAAGACGGGCATCCGCCAGTCGATCGCGCTTGCGCACGGCCTGCTGGCACGCGAGCGCGACGAGCACGGAATCCCCTCGGAGCGCATCCTGCTGGGCGGTTTTTCCCAGGGCGCCGCGATCGCATTGGCGGCGGGCCTGCGCTATCCCGAGCGCCTGGGCGGCATCGTCGCGCTGTCGGGGTACCTGCCGATGGGGGTCACGTTCAAGGATGACTTGGACCCGGCCAACCAGGACACGCCGATCTTCCAGGCCCACGGCAGTCAGGACGAGATCATCGCCGAGAGCCAGGGCGAGAAGTCCCGCGACGAAATCGCCGCGGTACGCCCGGGGCCCGAGTGGCACAGCTACCCCATGGCCCACGGCGTCTGCGCCGAAGAGATCCAGGATCTCGCCACCTGGCTCAAGGAAACCGTCGGCGTCCAGTAGTCGCCGCCGCGCTCAATAGAACCACGAATGGACACGAATGCACACGAATAATGTCGTGAGGGTTGGCGCATTGGAGCTTCGCTGAAAGCGCAGCCCGAGATCCGGCGTGTTAATCCATCACAGATGAACACGGATGCACACAGATGAAAAAACGGAAGGCCTCGTTCGTTCGAAAAGGCCCTAACCCAATCCCATCTGTGTTGATCTGTGTTCATCTGTGATGGTTTTTGTTTTCTATGCGGCCGACTCCGCATCAGCGAAGCTCTGACGCGCGTGCCGCAACCGCATTCGTGTTTGCGCCTCGCCCCTTCGGGGCTGGCGCGCAAATTCGCTCCCGGCGAATTTGTCGTGGTTCTTCACGAGCCGACCGAAGGCAAGAGCGTCTCGAGGCGTTGGCGGGCGGTGGTGGCGGCTTCGCGGACGCGGACCGGCGCGGTGCCGCCGAGATGGTCGCGGGCGGCGACCGAGCCTTCGAGCGTGAGGACTTCGTAGACGTCGGCCTCGATCGCCGGCGAGAAGCCCTGCAGGTCGGCGAGCGCCAAATCGGGCAGGTCGCAATCGGTGTCGACTGCATGACGCACGGCGCGGCCGACGACGTCGTGGGCGTCACGAAAGGCCACGCCCTTGCGCACCAGGTAATCGGCGAGATCGGTGGCGGTGGCGAAGCCGCGGCGCGCCTGCGCGGCCATGTTCTCCGGCCGGATCTCCAGCGCCGGGATCATGTCCGCGAACGCGCGCAGCGAGCCGGCGAGCGTATCGACGGTGTCGAACAGCGGTTCCTTGTCTTCCTGATTGTCCTTGTTATACGCCAGCGGCTGGCCCTTCATCAGCGTCAGCAAAGACACCAAGTGCCCCTGCACGCGGCCGGTCTTGCCCCGGACCAGCTCCGGCACATCCGGGTTCTTCTTCTGCGGCATGATGGACGAGCCGGTGCAGAAGCGATCCGGCAGGTCGATGAAGCCGAAGGCCGCGGAGTTCCACAGCACCAGCTCCTCGCTCATGCGCGACAGATGCATCATCGTGGTCGCGCCCCAGGCGCAGAACTCGATGGCGAAGTCGCGGTCGCTGACCGCATCCAGCGAGTTGGCACAGGGGCGGTCGAAGCCGAGCAGCTCGGCGGTGTATTCACGATCCAGCGGGTAGGTGGTGCCGGCTAGCGCGGCCGAGCCCAGCGGCATGACGTTAACGCGCTTGCGGCAGTCGTTGAGCCGATCGACGTCGCGCAGCAGCATCTCCAGCCAAGCCAGCATGTGGTGACCGAAGGTCACCGGCTGCGCGGTCTGCAGATGCGTGAAGCCGGGCATCACGGCATCGGCGTGGCGCTCGGCCTGTTCGATCAACCCCTCGCACAGCCGCCCCAGCTCCACCACCAGGCCGTCGATCGCATCGCGCAGATAGAGGCGCAAGTCGGTGGCGACCTGATCGTTGCGCGAGCGGCCCGTGTGCAGCTTCTTGCCGGCCTCGCCGATGCGCTCGGTCAGGGCGTGCTCGATGTTCATGTGCACGTCTTCGAGCGCTACCGACCAGGCGAAGCGTCCCGCCTCGATCTCCGCGTCGATGGCGTCGAGCCCTTCGAGGATGGCATCGCGCTCGGCCTCGCTGAGCACGCCCACCTTGGTCAGCATGCGGGCATGCGCACGCGATCCGGCGATGTCCTGCCGATAGAACCGGCGGTCGAATCCGACCGAGGCGGTGAACGCCTCGACGAAGGCGTCGGTGGGCTCGGTGAAACGTCCGCCCCAGGAGGTGTTTTTGCCTTCGCCATCGCTCATGATTTTCTCTTTTGGATCGAGGTTTTCGCGCTCGGGGGAGTGCTCTCACCACCCGCCGATGCGGTGTGCGGGGCTTCTGCCTCGCTGCGCTCGGCCCCTCACCCTAGCCCTCTCCCGAAGGAGGGTGTCGCAAAAGGCCGGATCCGGCAGCCGTAGCCCGGATGAAGCGCCAGCGGAATCCGGGACACCGCACCATGCCGCGGCCTCACCCCGGATTTCGCTTCGCTGCATCCGGGCTACACCCCTTTTGCGACACCCTCTCTGGGAGAGGGGTTGGGGTTGGGGTGAGGGCCATCGCCAGCCGATGCGCGCAGTATA
>JBBEEB010000020.1:0-7223 GCA_040880995.1 Halofilum sp. (in: g-proteobacteria) | reverse complement strand
CCACTTCCTCGCTACGGCGCGGATTTCTCACACAGTCTCTGAAGTCCGACCTACAACCGGACGACGCGCGTTCATTCAGTCGGCGCGCGTTCATCGGGTTGTAGGTCGGGCTTCAGCCCGACCGATTCCGGCAAAAACGGTTGCAGGAAAGGTAAACAGCGCGAGAAGCGCATCCGACGCAGGCGAGGACGCGTGTACGGCGAGAGTGCTTCCCGAGGTTGTAGGTCGGGCTTTAGCCCGACCGAACCCCGGTACAACGACAGAAAAACAGGGAGTTATGGGAATGCCTTACAGCGATCTACGCAAGGGAAGGCGGTCCATCGCCCACCAGGAATACTTGATCACGACGGTATGCCTGGATCGCCGACCGGTGTTCAGCACCGAGGCGAATACGGCGGCTTTCTCCGAGCAGATCCACCAGGATCCGCACTGGCTCGCCTGGGTACTCATGCCGGATCACTTCCATGGGTTATTGCGCTTGAGCGAGGGCGAATCGTTATCCGAGATCGTGCGAGCACTGAAAGGGCGAACGGCACGCGAGATCGCTGATCTCCATTGGCAGCCCAATTTCTACGATCACGCACTACGCGCCGAGGAGGACCGGCTCGCGATCGCGCGTTATCTATTGGGCAATCCCATACGCGCGGGAATCGTATCGAGTTTGCGTGAATATCCGCATTGGGGTTGCCAGTGGTTCACGCCCGGAGACGATCCGGATGGGTTGGACGATCGATGATTTGGAGACGCCTCTGCCGGTTCAGTCGGGCTGAAGCCCGACCTACATCGACATGAACGCATGTCGTCAGGTTGTAGGTTGATGGAGGCGCGCCTCTGAGTGCTTGGCATCGGTTCCGACCCCATAGCCCTGACGCTCCGTGACAGCTTTGGGGTTGAAGCTCGATCTACTCACGGTGTTTTGGGGTGATGGAGATTCCCGTACCCAGTTGCACAAGTCCGTCCACGCACCGGCGCGACGAACCGCCATCGCCGATTCGGTCGGGCTGAAGCCCGACCTACAACCTGGCGACGTTCATCTGGATGTAGGTCGGGCTTCAGCCCGACCGAACGAACGATGGGATTTATAGTTCTTTTACTCAGTATCTTATTTGAAATTATTGAACTCGTTTATGAACGATTCGCAGGCCGTGACGGTAACCGCGCCGGCCTACGCCGAGCTGCATGCGATCTCGAATTTCAGTTTCCTGCGCGGCGCCTCGCACCCGCAGGAGCTGGTCGAGCGCGCGGGGCGGTTGGGCTATACCGCGCTGGCGCTGACCGATGAGTGCTCGTTGGCCGGCACGGTGCGCGCACACGCTGAGGCCAAGCAGCTCGGGCTGCACCTGATCGTCGGCAGCGAGTTCGAGTGCGCTTGTGGCCTGCGCCTGGTGCTGCTGGCGACCGATCACGCCGGGTATACCCGGTTGTCGGAGCTGATCACCGACACGCGCCGGGCGGCGCCAAAAGGCGAATATCGCCTGGAACGCGCCGCGCTCGCAGACGGCATGCCCGGCTGCCTGGCGCTGTGGCTGGCCGATCCGTTCGCGCGCAACGCGCTGCGCGACGGGCAGTGGCTGGCCGAGCATTTTGCCGGGCGCTGCTGGATTGCGGTGGAGCGACATCTCGGTGCGGACGAGGGCCGTTACCTGCGCGCGCTCGAGTATCTGGCCCAGGAGACGGGCCTGCCGCGCACCGCTGCCGGTGGCGTGCGACTGCATGCACGCGGCCGCCGCGCTTTGGCCGATACGCTAACGGCCATCCGCCTGGGCACCACGGTGGCCGATGCCGGCGTCGCGCTGGCGGCCAACGGCGAGCGTCATCTGCGTCCCCGGGGTCGCCTGGCACGCCTCTATGCTCGCGAACTGCTCGCCGAGAGCGTCGCCATCGCTGACCGTTGCCGCTTCTCGCTCGACGAACTGAGTTACGAGTATCCGGATGGAGGTATCCCGCCGGAGCACACGCCGGCGAGCTGGTTGCGCGTACTGACGGAAACCGGTGCGGCCGAGCGTTGGCCCGAAGGCGTGCCCGAGCGCGTGCGCGAGCAGGTCGAGCACGAACTGGCACTGATCGAAGAGCTCGGTTACGAGCCGTATTTTCTCACCGTCCATGAAATCGTGCGCTTCGCGCGGGAGCGCAACATTCTCTGCCAAGGGCGCGGCTCCGCGGCCAATTCCGCCGTGTGCTACTGCCTCGGCATCACCGCGATCGATCCGGCACGCTCGAATCTGCTGTTCGAGCGTTTTATCTCGCGCGAGCGCAACGAGCCGCCGGATATCGACGTCGATTTCGAGCATCACCGGCGCGAGGAGGTTATCCAGTACATCTACCGGCGCTATGGCGACGCGCATGTCGCGCTGGCCGCGACGGTCATCGCCTATCGCACCAAGAGCGCGCTGCGCGACGTCGGCAAGGCACTGGGGCTGACGCCGGCCCAGGTCGATGCCCTGGTGTCGATCGGCGTGGGCCGGGAAGGCCACCACGGCATCGATCGGGCGCGCGTGCGCGAGGCGGGACTCGATCTCGACACGCCGGTGATCCATCGGGTGTTGACGCTGGCCGAACAGCTGCTCGGCTTCCCGCGGCATCTCTCGCAGCATGTCGGGGGCCTGGTGATCGGCCGACGGCCGCTGTCCGAACTGGTGCCGGTCGAGAATGCCGCCATGGCCGGGCGCACCGTCATCCAGTGGGATAAGGATGATCTCGATGCCGTCGGGCTGATGAAGATCGACTGCCTGGCGCTCGGGATGCTCACGGCGATCAAGAACGCGTTTGAGTCGATCGACGGCTTTTACGGCCGCCGGCTGAGCCTGGCGACGATCCCGGCCGAGGATCCGGAGGTGTACGCCATGATCCAGCGCGCCGATACGATCGGCGTGTTCCAGATTGAGTCGCGCGCGCAGATGTCGATGCTGCCACGGTTGCGGCCGAGGACCTTCTACGACCTGGTGATCCAGGTCTCCATCGTGCGCCCGGGCCCGATCCAGGGCGAGATGGTCCATCCCTATCTGCGCCGGCGCCAAGGGCTCGAACCGGTCGAATACGGCGGCGCCGCGCCCGGCTCGGGGGTCGAGCGGGTGCTCGAGCGCACCCTGGGCGTGCCCCTGTTTCAGGAGCAGGTGATCGAGCTGGCCACCTTCGCCGCCGGTTTTTCGCCCGGCGAGGCCGATCAGTTGCGCCGCTCCATGGCGGCGTGGAGCAAGAACGGCAATCTGGAGAGCTTCGAGCGCCGGCTGATCGACGGCATGGTCGCCAACGGCTATCCCGAGGAATTCGCCCGGCGCCTGTTCAACCAGATCCGCGGGTTTGCCGGCTACGGCTTCCCCGAATCCCATGCGGCCAGCTTCGCGCTGCTGGCCTATGCCTCCTCCTGGCTCAAGCACCACTACCCGGCGGCCTACACGGCGGCGCTGCTCAATGCCCAGCCCATGGGGTTCTATAGCCCCTCGCAACTGGTGCGCGATGCCCGCAATCACGGCGTCGAGGTGGAGCCGATCGATGTCTGTGCCAGCGAGGCCGGCTCGTGCCTGGAGCACGATGGGGCCGGTGGGGCGATGCTGCGCCTCGGTCTCGACCGGGTGCGGGGGCTGTCCGCGGCTGCGCGGGCGCGTATCCCGGCGGCGCGGGAAGGACGTGCGTTTCGCGACGCGGGCGACCTGGCGCGGCGCGCCCGGCTCGACCGCCGCGACCTCGATGCCCTGGCCGAGGCCGATGCGCTGACCGCCTTGGCCGGGGAACGGCCCACGGCACGCTGGGCAGCGGCCGGTGTGCAGCCGGAACTCCCTTTATTCGAGGACGAGGCCCCGACCCCGGCGCCCGCACTACGGGCTCCACGCGAGGGCGAATCGATCCGCGCGGACTATGCCAGCGTGGGGCTGACCCTGCGGCGTCATCCGCTCGCCTTGTTGCGCCCGCGCTTTCGTCGCTGGCGGACCGCAGAGGAAATCTTTGGTCTCGCCGACGGAACGGGCGTGCACACGGGCGGACTGGTCACGATCCGCCAGCAGCCATCGACTCCAACCGGGGTGACCTTCGTGACCCTCGAAGACGAGACCGGCTGGTTCAACGTGATTGTCTGGCGCCGGATCGCGGAACGGCAACGCCAGACGCTCTACGGCGCCCGGCTGATGGGCATCGCCGGTCGGGTGCAGCGGGAGGGGGAGGTCGTCCATGTCGTCGCCCGGCGGCTCTTTGACGAGTCGCCCTGGCTGGGCCGCCTGGACACGCGCTCGCGCGACTTCCAATGACGCGGCCCGAGGGCGCCTACCAGGCGAGCCGCAATCCGGCGAACAGGTGACGTTTGTCCGGTTCGTAGAAATTGCGGAAGCTGACCCGCCGCACGGCGTCGCGCGTGTGCTCGCTGCCGCCGCGCAGCACGTAGTGATTGCCGTCGAACCAGGGCATGGAGTAGCCCTCGTAGGGGAAGGCACGAAACCCCGGGTAGGGAAATAGCGCGTTTCCGCACCATTCCCACGCTTGCCCAACGCCGCGCAGCGCGCCGTCGGTGGCGAGCGCCTCCCATTCGTGCTCGTGGGGTAATCGCGCCCCGGCCCAACGGGCGAAGGCGTCGGCCTCCCAGTAGCCCAGACCGGCCACTGGCGCGTCCGGGCTGAGGGCGCGCGGGCCGTCGGGCGTGACCTCAACGCGCTGTCCGGACGCGCCGCGCCAGAACACGGGCTGCTCGATCCCGGCCGTTTCGCGCCAGTGCCAGCCCGCCGTGGTCCAGAGCTCGGGGCGGCGATAGCCGCCATCTTCGATGAAGGCGAGAAACTCCGCGTTGCCGACCGGGTCGCGGGCCAGTGTCGCCGAAGCCAGGGTGACCTCGTGTGACGGCTGCTCGTTGTCGTAGGCCGCGAGCGCGTTTGAGCCGAGCAGAAAGCGGCCGCCGGCGAGGGCGACGCCCTCGGGGGCCGGGCTTCGCGGCGCCGGTTCGCCGACGCGCGCTTCCGGCTCGGGGGCATTCAGCGCCCGTTGTGCCAGTACGTAGGCCATCGTCTCGAGATGCTGGGCGTAATGCTGGGCGAGGAAATCGAGCAGATAGCCGTCGCGCAGCAAAGCATGCTCGGGCATGCGCTCGGCCAGCTCCGTCGCCAGCGCGCGATTGTCCCGGTGCGTGTGATCGGCCCAGGCGAGCAGCTCGTCCCGCGGCGGCAAGGCGGTGGCGCGGCGGTCCTTGCGCGAGTTTTCCGGGAAATACAGCGCCTGCAACGACTCGTCGGCCGGCGAGTCGCCGAGCACGATCTCGCGCAGCCAGTACGATTCGGTCAGGGCGCAATGCCCGATGTGCCAGCCGACCGGACTGAGATCCGGATGGTACTGGCGGCGCAGCTCGTCGCAGGGCAGGGCGGCGGCCCGCGCCAGTCCTTCATCGTGCAGCGCAGCGAGGTCATCCACGCCCTGCATCGCACCTCCGCATCAAAGTGGTCGGATTGTGGGCTCCGTGTCGAAGCCGCATTCGATCAGGTAATGAGGCGGAATGGCCTCCCAGTGGGTCTCGTCCGTCAACGGTTCCGAGGCCAATGCGTGGCCGTCCCATTGCGCGTCGCGTGTACGCAGGTACAGCGTGGGACAACCGGCACCGACGGCATGACGCAATGCCACCATCCGGGTGCCGTCGCAGACGATGAAGTTCAGCAATGCCTCTTCGCCGCCGTTATCCCCGAGCACGTCCTGCACAAGCCAAAGCAGATGGTCGGCGAGCGGGCGCCGCGGCTGGTCTGCAACCGCCTGTCGCAAGGCCGCGAACACATATTCGGAATCGGTCGTGCCCTGGATGCCGGCCTCGATCTCGGGACGGAACCAGGCACGCAGGCGCGCCCGGAGATCGACGCCAAAGTTCGAGACGAAGCCGTTGTGCAGGAACAGCAGGCGCTCGTCATGGAACGGCTGGGTGTTGGCATAGCCGTTGGACAGGGGGTCCGTTGCGCTGCGCACATTGGCGAGCCAGACTGCACGGGTCAGCGAGCGCCCAAGCGGGGGAAGATTGGGATCGGCCCACGCCGGCAATAACGTGCGGTATGCGGCCGGTGTGCCCGCATCGTCGTACCAGCCCACCCCGAAGCCGTCCGCGTTGACCGTCGCCGAAAGCGTCTCGCGCGGCGCGTGCGCCTGTTCGACCAGGCCATGGGGCGGCTCGAGCAGAAAGCGATCGAGCCGGATCGGGGCGCCGAGATAGGCGACCATTCGGCACAAAATGGTGATCCTCCCAGAACGCGGTGATGCCGCGGTGACCGTAACACAGGGGCTTGGATTCGCGCCCCGTCCAGGAGCAAGGAGCTGTCATGGCGCGCATGAGTACTTCGACTGAAGCCAGTATGCCCCGCTTCACGATCCAGACGGTGCCGCCCGCTCGGCGGATCAATACGCTGGCCGAGGACGTGCTCGAGGGCTTCGCGCGGAGCCCGAAGGAGCTACCCCCGAAGTATTTCTACGACGACCGTGGCTCGGCGCTGTTCGACCGTATCTGTGATACGCCCGAATACTATCCCATGCGCACCGAGGCCAGCCTGCTCGAAGGATACGGCGCGGACATTGTCGCGGCGATGCGTCCCGAGCACATCGTCGAGCTGGGCTCAGGCACCTCGCGCAAGACCGATGTCCTGCTCGGTGCCTGCGAACAGGCCGGCATCGCGCCCGTGTATTGGCCCTACGATGTCTGCGAGGGCGTGCTGCAGGAAACGGGTGACCGACTGCTAGCGCGCTTTCCCTGGCTGCAAGTGAATGCGCTCGTCGGCGACTACACCGCCGGGCTCGACCATCTGCCGCGGCCCGCTGGCCGCTGCCTGTATGTTTTTCTCGGCGGCACGCTCGGCAACTTCGAGCCCGAGCCCGCGGCGATTCTGCTCTCGGACCTTACGCACCATATGGATGCCGGGGACGGACTCTTGTTGGGCACGGATCGCGTCAAGGCGCGGGCCACACTGGAGGCGGCCTACAACGACGCCGGCGGCGTCAGTGCCGAGTTTGACCGCAACGTGCTCCAGGTCATCAACCACGAGCTCAACGCCGATTTCGAGCCTTCCGCTTTCCGGCATGAAGCCGTGTTCAACGCCGCCGTAGGCCGAATGGAGATGTATCTCTACGCCGACCGTGCACAGACGGTGACGGTCGGTGCCCTGCAGCGAAGCTACCGCTTTGCCGAGGGGGAGCCGATCTTCACGGAGATCAGTCGTAAGTTCACCGCGGACGGCCTGCGCGACGAACTGGCCGGTGCGGGTCTGGCGCTCGAG
>JBBEEB010000019.1:0-42662 GCA_040880995.1 Halofilum sp. (in: g-proteobacteria) | reverse complement strand
GTCGCCACGATGCCTCGACGAGAAACATCGACGAACTTGCGTTAAGGGACACTAGAGCTTGCCGTGGCAATTCTTGAACTTGCGCCCGGAGCCACACCAGCACGGCTCGTTGCGACCGAGCTTGCGGCCGTCGCGCACGTAGGGTTCGGGGGAGGCCGCACCAGCCGTCTGACGACGCTCGCCGGCCCCGGCCGCCTCGGCGGTTTCAGCCGCCGCCACCGGAGACTGGGCCTCAGCGTGACGATACTGCACATCGCTCGCGGCCTGCTGGTGTTCCGCCTCGACCGCATCCGCATCCGCCTCGGTGCGCACCTGCACCTGCGCGAGCAGGCGCACGACCTCATGCTTCATGCGGTCGAGCATCTCGGCGAACATCGCGAACGCCTCGCGCTTGAACTCCTGCTTGGGGTTTTTCTGCGCGAATCCGCGCAGGCCGATCCCCTGCCGCAGGTAGTCCATGGCGGCCAGATGCTCCTTCCAATGGTTATCGAGCACCTGCAGCATCACCGCCTTTTCAAAGCGGCGCATGGCGGTACTGCCTGCCAGTTCCTCCTTCTCCCTTTGCGCCTCGCCAAAGCGTTCCCGCAGGCGTTCGCGCAATGATTCCTCGTTCAGCGCGGTCTCTTCCTCGAGCCATTGACGAACCGGCAGATCCAGGCCGAGTTCGCTACGCAAGGTCTCCTCGAGTCCCTCAACGTCCCACTGTTCCTCGAGCGAACCCGGCGGCACATGGCGACTGATGAGTTCGGCGATGACATCATCCTGGATCGACTGGATGGTCTCGCTGATGTCCTCGGCCTCGAGCAACTCATTGCGCTGCTCGTACACGACCTTGCGCTGGTCGTTGGCGACGTCATCGTATTGCAGCACCTGCTTGCGCATGTCGAAGTTGTGGCTCTCGACCTTGCGCTGGGCATTCTCGATCGTGCGGCTGACCATGCCACTCTCGATCGCCTCGCCCTCTTCCATGCCCAGACGCTGCATGAGCGACGACACCCGCTCCGAGGCAAAGATCCGCATCAACGGGTCCTCGAGCGCGAGATAAAAGCGCGAAGATCCCGGATCGCCCTGGCGCCCGGCACGGCCACGCAGCTGGTTGTCGATGCGCCGCGATTCGTGGCGCTCGGTGCCAATGATGTGCAGGCCGCCCGCGGCCACGACCGCATCGTGGCGTTGCTGCCAATCGGCACGCGCTGCCTCACGGTCGGCCTCACTCGCATCCTCGCCAAGCGCCGCCAGCTCACTGTCGAGATGGCCACCCAATACGATGTCGGTACCGCGCCCAGCCATGTTGGTCGCGATCGTCACAGCGCCCGGACGGCCTGCGTCCGCGATGATCTGCGCCTCGCGCTCGTGCTGCTTGGCGTTGAGCACGTTATGCGTGATATCGCGCTTGTTGAGCTCGCTTGCCAGGTGCTCCGAGTTCTCAATGGAGGTCGTGCCGACCAGGACCGGCTGACTGCGCGTGGCACAATCGGCGATGTCCTCGACCACCGCTCCGAACTTCTCGGCCTGGGTCAAAAACACGAGATCGGGCCGATCGTCCCGAACCATCGGTACATGGGTGGGGATCTGCACGACTTCGAGTCCATAGATCTCATGGAACTCACGGGCCTCGGTATCGGCCGTACCGGTCATCCCCGCCAGCTTGTCGTACATCCGGAAGAAGTTCTGGAAGGTGATCGAGGCCAGCGTCTGGTTCTCGTTCTGGACCGTCACCCCTTCCTTGGCCTCGACTGCCTGGTGAAGCCCTTCAGACCAGCGCCGACCCGGCATGGTGCGGCCCGTGAACTGGTCGACAATGACCACTTCACCGTCGCGCACGATGTAATCGACGTCCCGGTAGTAGAGCGCATGGGCACGCAGCGCGGCATTGAAATGGTGCAGCAGGGCGATCTGGCTGGCGTCGTACAGGCTCGCGCCCTCGTCGAGCATGCCAAACTCGACCAGCATCTGCTCGACCCGATCATGGCCGCGTTCGGTCAGGTGCGCCTGCTTGGATTTCTCGTCGAGCGTGTAGTCGCCCTCGTCCGCTTCCTCCTCGGCCTCGCCCTCCACCGATTGAGGCTCCAGGCGCTGTACCAGCGGAATCATTCGCTGGTAGAGATCCGAGTTCGAGTCGGTCGGTCCCGAAATGACCAAGGGGGTGCGTGCTTCGTCGATCAGGATGGAGTCCACCTCGTCGACGATGGCGAAATGCAGATCCCGCTGTACCTTCTGCTCCGGCGCGAAGGCCATGTTGTCGCGCAAGTAGTCGAAGCCGAATTCGTTGTTCGTGCCGTACGTGACGTCGGCCGCGTAGGCTGCCCGGCGCTGTTCGGTGTTCAGGCCGTTGACGATGACTCCGACGCTCAGCCCGAGAAACTCGTAGACCCGCCCCATCCAGCCGGCGTCGCGCTGGGCCAGATAGTCGTTGACCGTGACCACGTGTACGCCGCGGCCGGTCAGCGCGTTCAGATACACCGGCAGCGTCGCGACCAGGGTCTTGCCCTCGCCGGTCTTCATCTCGGCAATATTGCCCTCGTGAAGCACCATGGCGCCGATCATCTGCACATCGAACGGCGTCAGTCCCAGCACACGCGAACTGGCCTCGCGCACGACGGCGAATGCGTCGGGCAGGATATCGTCCACCGCTACGCCGTCGGTGACGCGCTGGCGCAGATCGTCCGTATGGGCACGTAGTTCGTCGTCGGAGACCTGGGCCAACCGCTCAGCGTGTCCGTGGATTTCGCCGACGCGGCGGCGCAGTTTCTTGAGCAGGCGGTCGTTGCGTGTCCCGACGACCTTTTTCGCTAGAGAGCCGAGCATGAATAGTTCCGTTCGGAGGGTACCCGAGGGGCCGGGGCTGCGCGTACGCGAGCGGCGGCCTGCGCAATCCGGCTACGGCACCGCCCGTGCGGGCGCGGTCGCATCCGCTGCAGTGAGAACAAGACGACACTGAGCCGCCGGCGACAAGGCCACCCACGGCCACAAACAACGGGACATGGTAATGGCTGCGCGGGCCGATTCCAACTCGGCTGCACCTGCACGGGAAGTAGCGACGCGTGGACGGGGCGCCCGCGCCTTATCGTTTTGCCTGGACGTACTTCCAGGGATTGACCGGGTCGCCGTCCTTGATCACTTCGAGGTGGACGTGCGGACCGGTGGATCTGCCGCTCGAGCCCATTTCCGAGACCAAATCGCCGCGGCGAACCATATCGCCCTCCTCGACCAGAATCCTGGAATTGTGGCCATAGCGGGTGACATAGCCGTCACCATGGGTGATCTCCACCAGCTGTCCATAACCCCAGCGCTTGCCCGCGTAGGTGACCACCCCGGCACCGACGGCATGGATGGGCGAGCCGGCGCGCCCGGCAAAGTCCACGCCGGCGTGCCAGGCTTCCTCACCGGTGAACGGATCCGTGCGCGTACCGTAGGAAGAAGACATCCAGCCCTCGTTGATGGGAGAGCCGGCGGGCGTCCCAGCCGCAGCCAGTTGCTGTTCCATCATGACGTCGTCGAGCACATCGAGCTGATGCTCACGATGGCTCATGCGCTCACCGAGCGCGTCGAGAGAAGCCCAAAGATCCGGTAACGCCTGCGTGGTATCGCGGGCATCGAGCTGTACGCCGCCGCGCCCCGGCGCAGCCCCGAAGTCGAACTCATCGGTATCGATCAGCGGCGAACGGACCAGCTTGCGTCCGAGCGCATCGATGCGGGTCATGCGACTCTGCAGCTCGGCCAGCTCCGCGCTCAGGGCGTTGACTTCGTTGAGGCTTTGCTCGCGCACATCGGCCAATGCCTCGTGCTGATCGGCCAATCGAGCCTGCCATGCGGAGACATACCCGCCGGCCTGCTGCCAGCGCCCCGCCGCATAGCCGGCCCCGACCGCGGCAGCAAGCGCCACGGAGGCTACCGCGCCGAGCGCGAGGAAATGCCGCGGCGCATGCAAAGAGCGACGTACCGGCTGCCCGTGGGGGCGCGAGATGACGATAATGTTCATTGCTTGTTCCGACGCGTCTCGCGAGCCCCGATGACTCGATCAAGAACGCGAGGTATTCTTGTGTCCCTCAACGCAGGCGGCAGGTTCGAGTTGACCATGAAGCGATTGCCCGGTGCAGTCCCTGCACACATCCTGCAACGCATCACGACGCTTCGCCTGCTCGACGAGGCGTTACGAGAATGCCTCCCCGCCGAATGCCAAGCCCACTGCCGGGCCGCCGGCCTCTCCGGTCATACCTTGCATCTGGTGACCAGCTCGCCGGCCTGGCGTACACGCCTGCGCTTCCACTCTACCCGGATTATTAACCATGTCGGCCAGTTGGGCAACGTAACGGTGACGCGCGTCGATATCCGGGTGCGCCGCACGATCGAGGCGGTCCGTCCGCTGAAGAAGACGGGCGTACCCCGCACGATTCCATCACATAGCGCGCGCGCCTTTGCCGCACTCGCCGAGGAAACCGAGGACGCGGGGTTGAAAGGGGCGTTACAGCGTCTTGCACGCCACGGCAGGGACGAATAGGGCTATATACCGCTGCCCTGCAGGGCTCGCGCCGGCGGGCGTCGCTCAGGAATACGCCTCGACCGTCTCGGCGTAGGAGATGGGCAGTGAATCGGTGCTGTCGAACGTGACCTCTTCCCAAGCGCTCTCATCGGCCACGAGTTGCCGCAACAACTGATTGTTGAGGGCGTGCCCGGACTTGTAACCGTGGAAGGCACCGATCAGGCTATGACCGAGTAGATAAAGGTCTCCAATGGCGTCCAGGATCTTGTGCTTGACGAATTCATCCTCGTAGCGAAGCCCGTCTTCGTTGAGCACGCGGTAGTCGTCCACCACGATCGCGTTGTCGAGGCTACCGCCCAGCGCGAGGTTCTGCTGGCGCATGGCCTCGATGTCCTTCATGAAGCCGAAGGTCCGAGCCCGGCTGATCTCCTTGACGAACGAGGTGGTGGAGAAATCCACGGACGCGTTCTGGCAGGCACCATTGAACAGCGGGTGGTCGAATTCGATCGTGAACGCCACCTTGAAGCCGTCGTATGGCTCGAAGCGGGCGAACTTGCCGTCGTCCCCCCGGGCTTCGACCGGCTTGCGGATCCGGAAGAACTTCTTGGCGGCATCCTGCTCGACCACGCCCGCTGACTGGATGAGAAACACAAAGGGGCCCGCGCTACCATCCATGATGGGCACCTCGGGGGCGCTCAGATCCACGCAGCAGTTGTCGATCCCAAGCCCGGCCATCGCCGAAAGCAGGTGCTCCACGGTCGATACGCGTACCCCGTCGACGATCAAGGTCGTGTTGAGAACCGTATCGCCCACGTGGAACGGGTCCGCCGGGATCGTCCGCGGCTCGTCGAAGTCCACGCGGCGGAAGACAATCCCCGAGTTCGGCGGGGCCGGCCGAAGCGTGAGATACACCTTCTCGCCCGTATGCAGCCCGACGCCGGTGGCCCGGATGACGTTCTTCAATGTTCTCTGACGGATCACTCGGTCACATCTCCCGGGCCCGGTTGCCCTCGCGCGCGTCCCGGCTTTCCTCTCGGCGGTGCCAAGCGTCTACGCTTGAACGCTCCCGCGCAAAAAGTCAAGGCGCGCATTATAGTCGTTCCCACGGGCAGTGCCCAGCCCGGCTACCGCTACAGCTTACGCGGAACTCAGCATGAGGTCCGTGAACTCGTTCACCTCTCCCTTGGCAAGGTCCTCAGTCCGCCTGCCGCCGCAGAAACGCGGGCACGTCGAGATACTCGATATCGTCATCATTACCGCTCAGCCCGTCTCCCGCTGCACGGCGCGAGTTGCGCATGACGGTGGGACGGTCCATCTGCTGATAGTCCACCTGGCCGTCCGCGTTGCGCACCACCCGCGGTCGCGCCGCCTGCTGCTGAGCCTGCCCGAGGCCCGTGGCGACTACGGTCACCCGTAGTTCGTCTTCGAGCTCCGGGTCGATCACCGTGCCGACCACGACCTGGGCATCCTCCGAGGCAAAGCCCTTGATGGTCGTGCCCACTTCCTCGAACTCACCGATCGACATGTTCATGCCGGCACTCACGTTGACCAGCATGCCGCGCGCCCCGGCGAGGTGGACGTCTTCGAGCAGCGGGCTATTGATCGCGGCCTCGGCCGCCTCACGCGCCCGGTCCTCGCCCGTGCCGGTGCCCGACCCCATCATCGCCATGCCCATTTCGGCCATGACCGTCTTCACATCCGCGAAATCGACGTTGATCAGCCCGGGGCGGGTGATCAGTTCGGCGATGCCCTGTACCGCACCCTGCAAGACCTCGTTGGCCGAACGGAATGCGTCCAGCAACGTCATGTTCTTGCCCAGCACGGTCAGCAGCTTCTCGTTGGGAATGGTGATCAATGAATCGACATGCTCCTGCAGCTCGGCAATGCCGTCGGTCGCCGTCTTCATCCGCTTCTTGCCCTCGAACGGGAACGGCTTGGTGACCACCGCGACGGTCAGAATGCCCATCTCCTTGGCCAATTGAGCGATCACCGGCGCCGCGCCGGTGCCGGTGCCACCACCCATGCCCGCGGTGATGAACAGCATGTCGGTGCCCTCGATCATCTCCTGAATGCGCTCACGGTCCTCGAGCGCCGCTTGGCGACCGATATCGGGATTGGCACCGGCGCCGAGCCCTTTGGTCATGTTGGCGCCGATCTGCAGCGCCATCTTCGACTGCACGTTATTGAGTGCCTGTGCATCGGTATTGGTGCAAATGAAATCCACACCCTCGATGCTGCTGCGCACCATGTGATCGACAGCGTTGCCGCCCCCACCACCGATGCCCATGAGCTTGATCGTCGCCTGCTGATTGTACGAATCCATCAGCTCGAACATTGCCGTCTCTCCGAGTGGCACTTGGCCACCTGTCGCTGGACTTACGTCCCCTGACTACTGTTTACCGTCGTTTTACCGAGCGCCGCCCTAGCCGCGCTCGGCCTCAAAAATGACCGTTGAACCATGACTTCATGCGCTCGACGAGACCGCGCACGCCGCCCTCCGGCCCGAGCGCGCCGACCGCGCCCGATGCCTCGTGTTCACGCCCGAACAGGAGCAATCCCACTCCCGTCGAATGAATGGGGTTGCGAACCACGTCGGCCAGACCCGCCACACCCGTCGGCGTGCCGATCCGAACCGGCATGTGGAACACCTCCTCGGCCAACTCGCCCACGCCTTCCATTTTCGAGCTGCCGCCGGTGAGCACGACGCCGGCGGCGCACAGGTCCTCGAACCCGGTACGCCGCAGCTCCGCCTGGACCAGACTGAGCAGCTCCTCGTAGCGTGGCTCCACCACCTCGGCGAGGGTCTGTCGCGCCAGCCGCCGCGCGGGCCGATCGCCCACACCCGGCACCTCGATGGTCTCTTCGGCGTTGGTGAGCGTGCGCAGCGCGCAGGCGTAGCGGACCTTGATCTCCTCCGCGTTCTGGGTCGGCGTGCGCAGGGCCACGGCGATGTCGTTGGTGACCTGATCGCCGGCGATCGGGATGACCGCGGTGTGGCGAATGGCGCCCTCGGTGAACACCGCGATGTCCGTGGTGCCCCCGCCGATGTCGACCATGCAGACGCCGAGCTCCTTCTCGTCGTCGCTGAGCACGGCATAGCTCGAGGCAATCTGCTCGAGGATGACGTCGTCGACGTCGAGCCCGCAGCGGCGCACGCACTTGACGATGTTCTGTGCCGCCGAAACCGCGCCGGTGACCAGATGTACCTTGGCCTCGAGGCGCACGCCGGACATGCCGGTCGGCTCCTTGATGCCTTCCTGGTCGTCGATGATGAATTCCTGCGGCAGGACGTGGAGGATCCGCTGATCGGCGGGGATCGCCACTGCCTTGGCCGCGTCGATGACCCGCTCGACCTCGCTGGCCCCGACCTCGCGCTCCTTGATCGCGACGATGCCGTGCGAGTTGAGACTACGCACGTGGCTGCCGGCGATACCGGCATACACCGCCTGGATCTGACAGCCGGCCATCAGCTCGGCCTCCTCCACGGCGCGCTGGATGGACTGGACCGTGGACTCGATATTCACCACCACGCCCTTCTTCATCCCGCGCGACGGATGCGAGCCAATGCCGATGATCTCGACATCGCCATCGCTACCGATCTCGCCGACGATGGCGACGACCTTCGAGGTACCGACATCCAGGCCCACGATCATCCGTTTATCGTTCTTCTTCGACATCAAGCCCCTCCTCGGGTCGTGCCGGCATCCGCGGCGGCGTCTTGTTCACGCCAGGTCACCGCGAATCCATTGGGGTAGCGCAGGTCGACGCTCGCGATCCGCCCCGCATCGCTCGCCAGCGCACGTGGCCAGATGGCCACGAAGCGTGCCAGGCGGGCCTCCACGTCGTCGCGGCCGAGGCGCAAGGCCACGCCATTGCTCAACTCGAGCCGCCAGTCGCGCCGCTCGTTCTGGCGCAAGGCCGCGACCTCCAGCCCCAACGGCTCGATCTCGGCGCTGAAGGCACGCAGCCGCTCGAGCATCGCGCCGCCGTGGCCAGCCGGTCCGGCCAGGATGGGCGCTTCCATGTCCACCGGTGTAGGCGGCTCGAAGACGATGCCGCTCCGGCTCAACAGAGCCCCCTCGTTCCAATGCGCCGCCACCGCGTGCTCGCGGATGGACACATCGAGCGTGTCCGGCCATACGCGGCGCAAAGAGGCGTCGCGTACCCAAGGCAGCGCACGCAGATCGGTGCGCAACGCCTCGAGATCGACGGTGAAGAATCCCGCCCGCGCATGCCGGGCCATGACGGCCTTGAGCTGGTCGCGATCGGCGTGCGCCACGATCCCATCGACGCGAACGTCCTGGATGGGCCACTCCAGCGTGCGCATCCACCAGCCGGCCGCACCGACCAGACCGACGGCGGCGATCACGGCGGCCACCATGCGCAGGCTCACGCGTGTGGTCTCGGCCGGCGGCAAGGTCATGGCCACGGCGCTCACGCGCCGCCCTCCGCGTATTCGAGCGTCTGCGCCAATACCCGCACGACCAGCTCGTCGAAGCCGATGCCGTCATGCGCCGCGGACTTCGGCACCAAGCTGTGCTCGGTCATGCCGGGCGCGGTGTTGGCTTCGATCAGCCAGGGCTCTCCGTCGCCGTCCAACATCAGATCGACTCGGCCCCAGCCAGCGCCGCCAAGCGCCGCAAAGGCCTCCAGCGCCAGCTTGCGGCAGCGCGCCTCGATCGCGGCCTCGAGCCCACTCGGCAGGTGGTATTGGGTCGTGCCGGCCTCGTACTTGGCCGCGTAGTCGTAGAAGTCGCGCGGCGTCTCCAGCCGAATGGGCGGCAACGCGCGATCGCCGAGCAGCGACACGGTGACCTCCGAGCCGTCGATGAAGCGCTCGGCCAGCACGGGGCCGAACTGAGCAGCCTGATCCCAGGCCTCGGCCGCGCCCTCGCGCGCGCTCAGCTTGGTCATGCCGATGCTCGACCCCTCGAGCGCGGGCTTGATCATCAGCGGCAGGCCCAGGGCCTCGACCGCTTTTGCGGCATCCTCGCGACCGGCCAATGCCTGCCATGGCGGCGTGGGGAAACCCGCGCCCGCCCAAAAGCGCTTGCTGCGCAGCTTGTCCATGGCCAGCGCCGAACCGAGCACCCCGCTGCCGGTGTACGGCAGGCCGAGAATCTCGAGCCCGCCCTGGATTTGGCCGTCCTCGCCGCCGCGCCCGTGCAGCACGAGGAAAACACGGTCAAAGCCGCCATCGGCCAGTACTCGAAGGATGTCGCGGTCGGCGTCGACGCCCACGGCATCGACCCCGGCGCGCTCGAGCCCGGCCAGCACCGCGCGGCCGCTCTTGAGGGAGATCTCGCGCTCGGCCGACCAGCCGCCGTAGACCACGGCCACATGCCCGAGCCGTGCCGGATCGGCCAACGCGGGCTCCTGCGGGTACGTGTTCGCCGCGCTCATGCCGGCTCCCCCACGACGCGCACCTCGGGAATCAGCCGAACCCCCGTGGACGCCTCCACGGCGTCGCCAATGCGCTCGATCAGCGTCTCGATGTCCGCGGCGGTGGCCCCGCCCCGATTGATGATGAAGTTGGCGTGCTTGTCCGAGACCGCGGCGTTGCCGACGGCCGTGCCTTTCAAGCCGCAGACTTCGATCAGGCGCGCGGCGTGGTCGCCCGGCGGATTGCGGAACACCGAGCCACAGTTCTTGCTGCCGGTCGGTTGGCTGCGCCCGCGTTCGGCCAAGAGCTCGCGGATGCGGCTCATGCCACCCTCTCCGCCTTCGGCGAAGGCCAGCCTCGCGTCCACGAACCACTCCCCCGTCGGGCCCTCGACCGAGCGGTAACCGATGGTGAAATCCTCGGGCATGCGTTCGCGGCGCACGCCGGCACGATCGATCGTCTCGACCGCCTCCACATGCGTCCAGGTCTCACCGCCCCAGGCGCCCGCGTTCATGGCCAGTGCACCGCCCAGCGTGCCGGGGATGCCGGCCAGAAATTCGGCGCCGGCGAGCCCCTCGCGGGCAGCGAAACGTGCCAACCGCGCACAGGCCACGCCCGCGCCGGCTTGGATACGGCCACGTCCGAGCGCCTCGATACCTCCAAGCGCATGGCGCGTGGAAATCACCGTGCCGCGGACACCGCCATCGCGCACCAGCAGATTGCTGCCGAGTCCAAGCCAGAACACGGGCTCGTCGTCCTCCAGCCCGGCCAGCGCCTCCGCGAGGTCGGCGATGTCGGCCGGGCGATAGAAACGCTCGGCCGGACCGCCCACCTGCCAGGAGGTATACCGCGCCAGCGGCTCGCGCTGGCGCCACTCGCCGCGCAGGCGATCATTCGTGGCCAGCGCACTCATCATGCGTCCGCTCCCAGCGCCCGCACCGGCAGGTCGCGCGCGACCACACCGATATTGCCGGCGCCCAGCGTGAGCACGGCATCGCCTGGCAGGAGGATGTCGCGCAGCGCGCCGGGCAGCTCGTCCACGGATTCGAGCAGCACCGGATCGACCCGGCCGCGCGCGCGGATGGCTCGGCACAAGGCACGGGAATCGGCCCCGGGAATCGGCTCCTCACCCGCGGGGTACACCTCGCTGACCAGCAGCACGTCGGCCTCGGCGAGCACGCGCGCGAAATCATCGAGCAGATCGCGCGTGCGCGTGTAGCGGTGCGGCTGGAAGGCCACCACCAGTCGCCGCTCCGGCCAACTCGCGCGCATGGCCTCGAAGGTCGCCGCGATCTCGGTGGGGTGATGGCCGTAGTCATCGATGAACAGCACGTTGCCATCGCCCAGCGCAGGCGTGCCGAGTTGCTCCAGCCGCCGTCCGATGCCGCCGAAGGCAATCAATGCCCGGCGAATGGCCTCGCCGTCCACGCCCAGTTCCCAGGCGACCGTGATGGCCGCCAGGGCATTGCGCACGTTGTGCCGGCCGGGAAGGTTCACCGTGACGTCGGCGATGACTTGAGGCTCGCCTGAGCCTTCGTCGGCCGGCGCCGGCGGCAAGTGCACGTCAAAGCGGGTACGGGGTCCCTCGCTGACCAGGTTCGTGGCAACCACGTCGGCGGCCTGCTCGATGCCGTAGGTCAGCACCGGCCGGGTCACCGAGGGCAGCAAGTCGCGTACGTGCTCGTCGTCGGCGCAGACCACGGCGAGGCCGTAGAACGGCAGGTGGTGCAGAAACTCGCCGAAGGTCTCGGTCAGGCGGGCGAAGTCGCCGCCATAGGTCGGCAAGTGGTCGGCGTCGATGTTGGTCACGACCGCCATCATCGGCTGCAGATACAGGAATGAGGCGTCGCTCTCATCGGCCTCGGCGACCAGATACTCGCTGGTCCCCAGGCGGGCATTCGAGGCCGACTGGTTGAGCTGACCGCCGATGACATAGGTCGGATCGAGCCCGCCCTCGGCCAGCACGCTCGCGATCAGGCTCGTGGTCGTGGTCTTGCCGTGGGTACCGGCGACCGCGATGCCCTGACGGAAGCGCATCAGTTCGGCCAGCATCTCGGCGCGCGGGACCACCGGAATACGCCGTGCGCGAGCGGCTTCCAGCTCGGGATTGTCGGCGCCGATCGCGCCGGAGACCACGACGACATCGGCATCCTGCACGTACTCGGCCGCATGCCCCAGTTGGACCGTGGCGCCAAGCTCGGCCAGGCGCGCCGTCAAGGCATTCTCCTGACGGTCCGATCCGCTGATGGCGTAGCCCAGATTGAGCAGCACCTCGGCGATCCCGCCCATGCCGGAACCACCGATCCCCACGAAATGGATGCGACGGATGCGGCGCATACCGGCGGGTGCGGCGCCCCAGGCGCCGTTTTGCATGGCTGGTCGCGGCTTCATCGTGCCACCTCCCGAATCACCCCGGCGACGGTCTCGGCGGCATCGGGGCGTGCCAGTTCGCGGGCCCGGCGGGCGCGCTCCAGCAGCGCCGCACGATCACCCAGTAGGTCGTCGAGTTCGCCGGCCAGGCGCTCGGCGTCGAGTTCGTGTTCCTGGATGATTACGGCGGCGCCTGCCACCTCGAGCCAGCGCGCGTTGACGGTCTGGTGGTCGTCGACCGCATGCGGGAACGGCACCAGCAATGCGCCGACCCCGGCCGCCGCCAGTTCGGCCACGCTCATCGCCCCGGCGCGGCCGATCACCAGGTCGGCCCAGCCGTAGGCCGCCGCCATGTCGTCGATGAAGGCCACCACCTCCGCGTCGACCTGTGCGGCGGCATACGCTGCGCGCGCCATCTCCAGACGGCGCTCGCCGCACTGGTGGCGGACCTGCGGCCGGCGCTCGGCCGGCAGTGCCGCGAGTGCCTCCGGCAGGCGCTCATTCAGCCCATGGGCGCCCTGACTGCCACCGAGCACCAGTAAGCGGGGCGAACCCCCGCGTCCGGCGAAGCGCTCGGCCGGCGGCGGGAGATCGGCGATGGCCGCGCGCACCGGATTGCCCACCTGCTCGACCTCGATCCCGGGCGGGAAGCTCCCGGGCATGGCCTCGAGCACCCGCCGGGCGAAGCGTGCCAGCATGCGGTTGGTCAGGCCCGCCACGGCGTTCTGCTCATGCAACACCAGGGGACAGCCGGTCATTCGTGCCATGAGTCCGCCCGGCCCGGAGGCGAACCCCCCCATGCCGAGCAGCGCCCGGGGCCGACGCCGGCGCAGGATGGCCAGGGCCTGGACACAAGCGCGCGCCAGCGTCAGCGGCGCGGCGATGCGCGTGCGCCAGCCCTTGCCGCGCAGGCCGGCCACGCTCAGCCATTCCATTTCGATGCCGGCGGCGGGCACCACGCGCGCTTCCAGGCCCGCGCGCGTGCCCATCCAGACCACCGGGACACCGGACGCGCGCAGGGCGTCGGCGACGGCCAGTGCGGGGAACACGTGCCCGCCCGTGCCGCCGGCCGCGATCATGACGGGCGCCTCGCTCATGATTCGGACCTCCGCCGCTGCGCATGGCGGGTGGTCAGTGCCGTCTCGCGCTCGACCCGTAACAGCAAGCCAATCGCGGCACACATGACCAAGGTGCTCGAGCCGCCGTAGCTCATCAGCGGCAGCGTCAGGCCTTTGGTCGGCAGCAAGCCCATGTTCACGCCAGCGTTGATGAACGCCTGCAGCGCGAGCCAGACGCCAATGCCCACGGACAGCAGGGCGCCGAAACCCAGCCCGGCGCGGTCGGCGCGCGCGGAGATGCCGAAGGCGCGCCCGATCAGCACGACGAACAGCGCGATCACCGCCAGGACGCCGATCAGGCCCATCTCCTCGGCGAAGATGGCAAACAGGAAATCGGTGTGGCCCTCGGGCAAGTAGAAAAGCTTCTGGACGCTGCCGCCCAGGCCCACGCCGGTCCAGCCCCCACTGCCCACGGCGATCAGCGATTGCGTCAGCTGGAAGCCGCTGTCGAACGGATCGGCCCAGGGATCGAGGAAGGCGCTGATGCGCTCCACGCGGTAGGGCGAGGACAGAGCCAGCGCGATCACGCCGGCCGTGGCCACCAGCGCGAGCAGGAGGAACCGGCTCAGCGGCACGCCGCCGAGGAAGAGCACCGCCATCGCGGTCGCCACGAGCACCACCGCCGCACCGAAGTCGGGTTCCATCAGGAGCAGCACGGCGCCGATGCCGACCAGCACCAGGGGCCGTAGGAACCCGCCCCAGCTAGCGACCAACTGATCGCGCCGACGTACGGAGTAGTCCGCGAGATAGAGCAACACCGCCAGCTTCGCGGCCTCGGAGACCTGGAAGCCGATCACCCCGAGTTCGAGCCAGCGCGTGCTGCCGTTGACCGTGCGCCCGAAGCCGGGCACCAGCACCAGGGCGAGCAACGCCAACCCCGCCAGGAGCAGCGGCAGCGCGAGCTGCTGCCAGCGCGCCAGCGGGATCTGAACGATGACCGCGGCGAGGCCGAGCCCGAGACCGATGAAGGTGAGCTGCCGGAAAAGGTAGTGCCAGGGATCGCCGAGTTCGCGCGCGGCCACGGTGATCGAGGCCGAGGCGACCATGACGGCACCGAGCGCCAGCAGGATCAGGGCGCAAATCGCCATGACCGGATCGACGTCGCGCGGACGCACCAGCCACCTTGGCGGGGTGATGGCCAGCCGGGTCATCGCCGTCGATGCGCTCATGGCTGCCTCCGCTTCACGGCGGCGGCGAAGGCTTCGCCGCGCGCGCGGTAGTCGCGGAACATGTCGAAGCTGGCGCAGGCCGGCGACAACAGCACGGCATCCCCGGGCTGGGCCCATTCGGCGGCCCGGTCGACCGCCGTCTCGAGATCCTCGGCCCGCTTGATCGGGACGGCGTCGCCGAGCGCGGCGGCGAGTTGTTCAGCATCGCGGCCGAAGACGATCACGGCACGCGCCCGCCGGGCCACCGGGGCGCGCAACGCGGAGAAATCCGCGCCCTTGCCATCGCCGCCGGCGATCAGCACGACCGGCATATCCATCCCGTCGAGCGCGGCGGCGGTGGCCCCCGGATTGGTACCCTTGGAGTCGTCGTACCAACGCACGCCGCCTTCGGTTTCCGCGATCAATCGGGAACGGTGCGGCAGCCCCTCGAAGTGCGCCAGCGCGGGTGCCGCCGCGGCGACATCGACACCGAGCGCATGCACCAGGGCCAACGCCGCCAGCGCATTGACGCGGTTGTGCCCGCCGGCCAGTGACAGGCGAGCGGCCGGAAGCAGCGGCACGTCGCCCAGCGCCAGCCAGGTCTGCCCCTCGTGCGTGCGCAATCCGAAATCGCCGGGCAACGGTTCGCCGGCAGAGAAGCCGAGCGTCCGCGGGACGCGCAGCGCGAGCCGGGCCGCACCCGGGTCATCGCGGTTCACCACAGCGGTCGCGGCGCCATTGAATATCCGGCCCTTGGCAGCGGCGTATTCGGCGAGGGTGGCGTAGCGGTCCATGTGGTCCGGGCTCACGTTGAGCACAGTCGCCACCGCCGGACGCAGGCTGTACGTGGTCTCGAGCTGGAAGCTCGAGAGCTCGAGCACATAGGCGTCCACCGGCGGCTCGTCGTCATTCAGCAGATCCAGCGCGGGCGGTCCGAGGTTGCCGCCGGTGCGCACGTTCCAGCCGGCCGCGGCGAGCAGCGCACCGACCATCGTAGTCACCGTGCTCTTGCCGTTAGAGCCGGTAATGGCGATCACGGGGGCATCGACCAGATGCGCGAACAGCTCGATGTCGCCGATGCACTCGACACCGGCCTGGACCGCCGCCGCGATGGCCGGCTCCTGCGGCGACACGCCCGGGCTGAGCACAATGCGCCGTGTCTGTTTGAGCTGCTGGGCATCGAGCGGCCCCAGCGCCACCGGCACGTCGGGCCAGCGGGCGCGAAAGCTTTCCAGCCCCGGTGGCTCGGCACGGCTGTCGACGATCGCGAACGGCTCGCCGAAGCGGTCGAGACAGCGCGCGCAGGACAGACCCGTTTCTCCCAGGCCTACCACCAGGGTCGGTTCCAGCCGTTTCTGTGGGCTCGGACGGCTCATCGGATCTTCAACGTCGCCAGGCCGATCAGCACGAGGATGACCGTCACGATCCAGAATCGGACGATCACCCGCGGCTCGGGCCAGCCCTTGAGTTCGTAGTGATGATGCAGGGGCGCCATGCGGAATACGCGCTGCCCAGTGAGCTTGTAACTGGCGACCTGCACCATGACCGAGAGCGTCTCGGCCACGAACACACCGCCCATGATGAACAGCACCAGCTCGTGCCGCGCGATCACGGCGATCAGGCCCAGCGCCGCGCCGAGCGCGAGCGACCCGACGTCGCCCATGAAGACCTGCGCCGGATAGGTGTTGAACCAGAGGAATCCCAGTCCGGCGCCGACCACGGCCCCGGCGAAGACCACGACTTCCCCGGAACCGGGAATGAAGGGGATCTGCAGATAGCTCGAGAACTGCGCATGGCCCGTCACGTAGACGAACACGCCGAGCGCGCCCGCGACCATGACGGTAGGCATGATCGCGAGGCCATCGAGCCCATCGGTGAGATTGACCGCGTTGCTGGCGCCGACGATGACCAGATAGACGAAGGGGATGAACCAGATCCCGAGCGGGATCGCGACCGTCTTGATGAAGGGCACGATCAGCTCGAGCTCCGCCGGAGTCTGCGCCGTCACATACAGGAACACCGCCGCGGCCAAGGCCGCAACCGATTGCGCACTGTATTTGGCCGCGGCCGACAGCCCGCGCGCGTTCCCATAGACCAGCTTGCGCCAGTCATCGACCGCCCCGATAAGCCCGAACAGTAGGGTCGTCCCGAGTACTACCCAGACCTGACGGTTGGTGAGATCGCACCACAACAGCGTGCTGGCCGCCACGGCCACCAGGATCATCACCCCGCCCATGGTCGGCGTGCCGGTCTTCGACAGGTGGCTTTGCGGGCCATCGTCGCGCACATGCTGACCGACCTTGGCCCGAGTCAACCGCCGGATGACGGTGGGTCCAACGACCAGCGCCAGGATGAGCGCGGTCAACACGCCCAGGATCGCGCGCAGTGTCAGATACTGGAACACGCCGAATCCGGAATGGTACTGGGCGAGCCATTCGGTGAGCGCCAGCAGCATCGCCTAACCCCCCGCCCTTGCGTTGCGCTCGGCGAGCGCCGCGATCAGGCGCTCGAGCCGGTTACTGCGCGAGCCCTTGACCAGCAGAGCGACATCGCGGTCGAGGTCTCCGCGCAGTTGCTCGGCCAGCGCGGGCAGGTCATCGACCACCGCGGCACCGTCGCCGAACCCGGCGCAGGTCGCCGCGGCGCTGGGCCCGAAGGCCCACAAACGTGCCACGCCGGCGGCCTTCGCGGCGGCGCCAAGTTGGCGATGATGCGCCTCCACCTCGGAGCCCATCTCACCCATCTCGCCGACCACGGCCCAGCGCCGCCCGTCGTGCTCGGCGAGCACGGCCAGGGCCGCCTCGAAGGAGCCCGGATTGGCGTTGTAGCTGTCGTCGAGCACTACCGCACCGGCCGGACCGGCGCGCTTGACCAACCGACCGGGGACCGGCTCGACCGAAACCAGCCCGGCGGCGATGGTGTCGATATCGAAGCCAGCGGCATGCGCCGCCGCGGCCGCGGCGGCGGCGTTGTTTCGATTGTGCAGCCCGGGCAGAGGGAAACCATTCAGCGGACGGCGAGTAGCACCGATCGCGAGCTCGACCCCCACCCGAGTTTCGATGACGGACACGTCGGCCACCGTTTCACAGGCAAAGCTGAGCTGGCGCCGGGGCCCCGCAAGCCCGCGCCACAGTGGCGCCCAGGGTTCGTCGGCGGCGATGACAGCCACGCCCGAATCCGGCAGGGCCGCGTACAGTTCGCCCTTGGCGCGCGCCACACCCTCGATGCTGCCGAAGCCCGCCAGGTGCGCCGCGGCGGCATTGGTGACTAGACCCACGTCGGGGCGAACCATGTGCGCAAGCGTGTCGATCTCGCCGGGGTGATTGGCACCGAGCTCGAATACGGCCGCGGCATGTTCGGTGTCGAGCTCGCACAGCATCAGCGGAACGCCGATGTCGTTATTGAGATTGCCGCGTGTAGCGAGCGCGGGCGCCCGCTGCCGGAGTATCGCGGCGATGCATTCCTTGACCGTGGTCTTGCCGTTGCTCCCGGTCACGGCGATGACCGGGATATCGAAGCGCCGGCGCCAGCCGGCCCCGAGGTGGATCAGGGCCTTGCGGGTGTCGGCCACCACGATGCGAGGCCCCGTTGCCGCCGCGGGGTCGTCGACGATCACCGCCGCCACACCGCTCTCCAGGGCCGGCTGACTGAACGCGTGCCCGTCAAAGCGTTCGCCGCGCAGCGCGATGAACAGATTATCCGGCTGCAGCGCGCGGCTGTCCGTGCTCACACCACAAAACCGCTGGTCCGCGGGTGCGTCGATCAGGCGGCCGCCAAGCCATTCGGCCGCCGTGGCGAGATCGAGCCGGATCACGCGGCACCTCCGCCGAAACCGAGGGCCGCGCGCGCGGCGTCACGATCGCTGAAGTGCAGGATCTCGTCGCCACGCAACTGCATCGTCTCGTGCCCCTTGCCGGCGAGCAGGATGAGATCGTCCGGTGCCGCTAGCGTCAGGGCACGGCGCAGCGCGTGCCCACGGTCGTGCTCGACCTCCACGGCCTCGGGCGCGGGCATGCCGGCGAGGATCTCGCGGACGATCGCCGCCGGATCCTCGCTGCGCGGGTTGTCGTCGGTGACGATCACATGATCGGCGCCGGCCGCCGCGGCCGCGCCCATCAGCGGGCGCTTGCCCCGGTCGCGATCGCCGCCGGCGCCAAAGATGCACCAAAGCCGCCCCGTCGCATGGGGCCGCAGTGCGGCCAGGGCCGCAGTCAACGCGCCGGCGTTGTGGGCATAGTCGACCACGACACCCGCGCGCCCGGGGGCATGAAACAACTCCATCCGGCCCGGTACGGGGCCGACCCGTTGCATCCGATGGGCGATCTCCGACGGCGCGAGGCCGACCGCCAGCAGCGCCCCGGCGGCTGCGAGCAGATTGTCGGCATTGAACGGCCCGAACAGCGGCACGCGCACGGCATGGGCGCCACCGCCCGCGCGTAGCTCGAATGACAGCCCTGTCGCTTCGCAGCGCAATGCGCCGAGGGTCAGGTCCGCACCGGCGGCGCCATAGGTCACGCGCCGAACCGAGGCCGGAAGCGCCCGCGCAAGACGCTGGCCGAAGGCATCGGCGGTATTGAGCACCGCGACGCCCAAGCCAGGCCAATCGAACAGACGCGCCTTGGCCGCGGCATAGGTCGCTTCGTCACCGTGATAGTCCAGATGGTCGCGACCGAGTTGGGTCAGCACGGCCACGTCGATCCGCGTGCCGTCGAGACGATATTGGTCGAGCCCGTGCGAGGAGGCCTCTAGCGCCACGCGCCTAACGCCCGCGCTCGCTAGCTCGGCGAACGTGGTTTGCAGAGCGATGGCGTCGGGGGTGGTCAACCGCGCCTTTTCCGTCTGGCCCACACGCCCATGCCCCAAGGTACCGACGACCGCCGCCGGCGCCTCGGGCTCATCGAGCATCGCGGCGATGTAATGACTCACGGAGGTCTTGCCGTCGGTACCGGTCACCGCGATAACCCGATCAAACGCTCGCGTGGGCTCGTTGTAGAAGCGGCTGGCGATCCCGCCGAGCTGGCGCGCCAGATCGCGCACCGGCATGGCCAGGGCGCCGGCCGCCTCGCAGCGCGCATCCGCGTCCGCGGTCCAGCGGGGATCGGCCCAGTCGTGCAATACCACGGCCGCGCCTCCTCGCAATGCCTCGTCGAGATAGTCCAGCCCGTGTGCAGCTTGCCCCGGTAGCGCGACGAACGCGGCACCCGGCCCGACCGCGCGGCTGTCGAGGGCCACGGACGTGACGGCGCGATCGTCCGCGGCGGACGCCGCACCGGGCGGGAGCAGCGTGGTCAGCGGCACGCCGCGCAGGACTTCCGCGGCCATCACGAGTCACCCCCACGATCCGCCACGAGCGTGCTCGCCTCGGGACGGACATCGAGCAGGCGCATCGCCCCAGCCATCACCCGGGAGAAGACCGGCGCCGCGATCTCACCGCCGTAATAGGCCTCGCCCTCGGGCTCGTCGATCATGACCACCGTGGCGATGCGCGGCTCTCCGGCCGGCGCGAATCCAGCGAACACTGCGCGATAGCGGTCGCGGGCATAACCGCCAGCGGCCAGCTTGTGCGCCGTTCCGGTCTTGCCCGCGACGCGATAGCCGGCGACGCCGGCGCGCTGCCCTGTGCCGCGCGACGAAGCGGCGTCTTCGAGCATGCGCCGGAGCTCGCCAGCCGTCTCGCTGCTGAGCACGCGCGTTCCTTCGGCGCTCTCGCCCGCCCCGGTGAGGAAATGAATCGGCGGCATGATGCCGCCGGCCGCGATCGCGGCGTAGGCCCGCGCCAACTGCAACGCCGTGACCGATACGCCATAGCCGAAGGCCATCGTCGCCTGCTCCACCTGGCCCCAATCCCCCGGCGGCTGTAGCCGTCCGCCGCGCTCGCCGGGGAAGCCGCTGCCGGTCGACACGCCCAGGCCGAAATCGGCGAACGTCTCCCACATCCGGCGCGGCTCGAGCGACAGGGCGATGCGGCTGACGCCGACATTGCTCGATTTGCTCACGACACCGCTGACGTCGAGCTCACCCAGATCCTTGTAGTCGGTGATCGTATGGCCACCGATCCGCAACCGCCCCGGCGCCGTGGATACCGGCGTGGCCGGGTCGACCGCGCCAGATTCCAAGGCCGCGGCCACGGTCAGGGCCTTCATGGTCGAGCCGGGCTCGAAGACGTCGGTGACCGCACGATTGCGCACGCGATCGCCCGAACGATCCGAGGAGTCGTTCGGGTTGAAAGAGGGTTGATTCACCATGGCCAGGACCTCGCCGCTGTGGACGTCGAGCATCACCAGCGAACCGCCGCGCGCATTGTGCCGCGCGACCGCCGCCTTGAGCTCGCGATAGGCGAGATACTGCAGGCGACGATCCAAGCTGACCCGTAAATCGCGCCCATTCTCGGCAGCTCGAAGCAGCTCGAGATCCTCGACCACGCGCCCGAGCCGGTCCTGCACCACCCGCTTGCGGCCGGACTTACCGCTCAGCCAGTCCTCGAACGCCAACTCCAGGCCTTCCTGCCCGTGATCGTCGACCCCGGTGAAGCCGAGCACCTGGCCCGAAACCTCACCCGTGGGGTAATAGCGGCGATACTCGCGGCGCTCGCCGACGCCCGGAATGTCGAGTGCCAGCACCTCTTCCGCGCGCGCAGGCGTCACCCGGCGCTGCAACCAGACGAATTGCCGATCCTGCGCGCTACGAATGCGCTCGGCCAGGCGCGCGGCGGGGAGGTCCAACGCGGAGGCAAGCTCGCTCCAGCGGTCTGGCGCATCGCTCAGAGGACCGGGATCGGCCCAAATCGAGGCCAGTGGTGTGCTGATCGCCAGCGGTTCGCCGTGGCGATCGAGCAACATGCCGCGGTGTGCGGCAACCGGCACGGTGCGCACATGACGCACGGTGCCCTGATTCTGCAGAAAGTCGCTGCGCAGGACTTGCAGATCGACGGCGCGCGCCACGAGGGCGACGCCGGCGAGCGCGCACAGGCCGAGCAGCAGGTGTCGGCGCGCCCGCGGAATTGACTGGGCGGCGCGGCGGCTCATGGCAAGACCACCATGCGCGCCTCATCGTAATCGGGCAGACGCATGTCCAACTCCTCACGCGCGAGCCGTTCAATGCGGCCCTGCGTGGCCCAGGTGCTCTGCTCGAGTTCGAGCTGCCCCCACTCCGTTTCCAGTGCAGCCGTCTCGCTCTCGGCCGTCTGCAGCTCGACGAACAACTCACGCGCGCGATGCTGGCTGTAGACCACAGCCAGCGCGCTGGCCGTGAGCGACAGCGTGAGAACGAGGGTCATCAGACGCGCGTTCACGGCAGTCTCTCCGCGACCCGCAAGCGCGCGCTTCGAGCCCTGGGATTGGCCGTGATCTCGTCGTCTGATGGCGCAATCGGCCGACCGATCGTGCGCAACGTGGGGACGTTCGCGGTCGGGTCCTCGGGCAAGACTCGACCGTGACTATCGCGTTCCGACGTGGGGCGCTGCCCGGCTGCATCGCGGAAAAAACGTTTAACCCGGCGGTCCTCCAGCGAGTGGAAGCTGATCACGGCCGCGCGGCCACGCGGGGCAAGCGCCTGCGGGAGGGCCTCCAGCGCCGCATCAAGGGCATCGAGCTCGTGATTGATATGGATCCGAACGGCCTGGAAGGTGCGCGTCGCCGGGTGGCGATCGCGTTCGCGCCGGGGCACGGCCGCAGCCACAATCTCCGCCAGGCGGCCCGTGGTCTCGATCGGCGCCTCGGCCCGCGCGTTGACAATCGCACGCGCGATTCGGCGGGCGAAGCGCTCCTCACCGAGGAAATGAATGACATCCGCGAGCTCGCCCTGCTCGGCGCGGGCGAGCCAGTCGGCCGCCGTCTCGCCGCAGCCGGGATCCATCCGCATGTCCAGCGGCCCCTCGTGGGCAAAGCTGAAGCCGCGTACCGCATCGTCGAGTTGCGGCGACGAGACGCCCAGATCGAGCAGAATGCCGTCAAAACCGGCTGCGGTCTCGCGCGCGGCAATGTCGGCAAGCATGGCGAAGTCCCCGTGATCGATGCGAATACGACCGTCGTCTTTGAATCGTTCTTGCGCGGCGGCGACGGCCTCTGGGTCACGATCGAAACACACCAGCCTGCCGTCGACGCTCAGCCGCTGCGCGATTTCCGCCGCATGACCACCGCGGCCGTACGTGGCATCCAGATACGTACCGTCGGCGGTCACGGCCAGCGCGGCCAGGGCCTCATCGAGAAGGACCGGGCGATGTGCGCTCGCGCTGTCCATGGTCAAATCGTGAGCGACTCGAGGGCGGCGGGCAGCTCGACCCCGTCCTCCTCGTCACCCTCCGCGAGCCACGCCGCCCGGCGCTGATTCCAAGTGGCCTCGTCCCATAGCTCGAACTTGTGGCCCTGGCCGATGAGCACCACACGATGGTCGATCCCGGCGAACTCCCGCAGCGGACCGGGCACCAGGATTCGTCCCTGGCCATCGAACTCGCACTCGGTCGCATGCCCGATCAGCAGCCGCTGCAGGCGCCGCGCCTGCTTGTTCAACGACGGCAACTGCACCAGATCGCGCTCGATCACCTCCCACTCGCGCATCGGATAGATCAACAGGCAGCCGTCGCGGTCGACCGTGATGACGACACGGCCGTCCGACTCGGACTGCAGTCGATCGCGATAGCGCGCCGGGACCGCCATGCGGCCCTTGCTATCGAGACTGAGATTGGTGACACCTCGAAACACGCGGGCTCCAGGTACGGGTAACCACGATTACCCACAATTCCCCACCTGGCGACACTATAGGTAGCGCTCTGTTGCCGTGTCAAGCAACGGAGTTCACGGAAATTTCCGGCGGTACAGGGACTTAGCGAAACGTCTTGGCAGGAGGGAGACGAACTCCCGGCAGATCATCCACTTGGGTGCGAGAGTTCGACAACCGCATAAAGAAAAGCGGCGACAACCCCGGAGGATGCCGCCGCTTCGCGTCGATCTTGGAGCCGGCTGTAAGCCGGGTTCTGTCGTGGACAGCCATTCATCTTGGGCGGATGTCACCATCCGCCTCCAGCGGCCTACCCGGGAACCACGCGGGCCACGTGATCGTTCCCCTATTTGGCCTTGCTCCGGGTGGGGTTTACCGTGCCGCCGGGTGTTACCACCGACGCGGTGCGCTCTTACCGCACCCTTTCACCCTTACCGGCCATCCGAGGATGGCTTAGGCGGTCTGCTCTCTGCTGCACTTTCCGTCGGCTCGCGCCGCCCAGGAATTACCTGGCACCCTGCCCTATGGAGCCCGGACTTTCCTCCCCCGCCTCACGGACGGGAGCGGCTGTCGCACCGGCTCCGCGGCAATACTAGCAAGCTCCGCACGCCAGCGTAAGACCACCCGTGGGGAATCGTGGGGCACCGAGGTGGGACATCGTGGGGCGCCGGCTCATACCCGCAGAGCCCGAGGGAACAAACAAACCATCACAGATGAACACGGATGGACACAGATAAGGTCGGTAAGGGATAAGCGGTCGTGACGAACTTGTACTGCCCCACCTCCCCAGATCGCTCGACCATTCGGCGGGTTTTTCGCGGCGCCTGGCGGCATCGCTCCCCTGCCCGTAGGCGCGCAGGCTCGTCGGCGCGCCTTGGCGGACACGATGCCTCCCGATAAAACCGCGAGCTTAGGAGGCCGGACACTAACCGCTATGCTCCTGGCCGCAAACCAGTTCTCTCCCTCGGCGCGGGTGGCCGCTTTATCTGTGTCGATCTGTGTCCATCTGTGATGGAGATGTCTCGCCGCTACGCTTCCGGGTCGTCCCGTTCGGCGCGGTCAAGGGCGGCGCGGTAGGCGGCGCGGCGGCTGGTTCCGGTCAGGCGCGCGGCGACGGCGGCGGCGCGTGAGGGCGCGAGCTCGGGCAGGAGGGCGTCGAGCACCTCGCGGAGGCGTTCTTCGCTGGCCACGGTGGCCGACTCCGGTGCCCCGGCGACCACTAGCACAATCTCGCCGCGCCGCTGATCGGCGTCATCCGCCACGCATTGCGCAAGCGCGCCCAGCGTGGTGCAGCGGATCGTTTCGTGCACCTTGGTCAATTCTCGCGCCAGCGTCGCCGGTCGATCGTCGCCGAACGCCTGTGCGAGGTCCGCGAGCGCCGCGACAACGCGATGGCCGGATTCATAGAACACCAGGGTCCGCGGTTCCGTCGCGAGGTTTCGCAGGCGCTCCTGGCGCGTACCGGCGCGGGCTGGCAGAAACCCCTCGAACACGAAGCGATCGGTTGGCTGCCCCGAAGCCGACAACGCGGCCACCATCGCCGTGGGGCCGGGTACCGGGACGACGCGAATCCCCGCCGCGTGCGCCGCCGCGACCAGTGGGTAACCCGGGTCGCTGATGCCGGGTGTGCCGGCATCGCTGACCAGGGCGATGGCCTCTCCCTGTTTCAGACGCTCGACCAGCACGGGTACGCGATCGCGCTCGTTGTGCTCATGCAGCGAGACCTGCGCCACTGCGAGCCCGAGCATGGACAGCAGCCGGCCAGTGTGGCGCGTGTCCTCCGCCGCCACGACGTCTACATGCGACAGGAGTGCGACTGCACGAGCGCTGATATCGTCGCGATGACCGATCGGCGTGGCAACCACGTAAAGTGTGCCGGGCTCGATTGACAGTCCTGTACCCGGTCCCGATACTGCATCCCGTTCCACCAGATCCCCCGTCGACCCAAGACGTTTGCATAATCAACGAGGCGGCAGCGGGCAGCAAGCCGGCTTCTTGTGAGCGGGCGCGAACCCGCGGGTAGTGAGCGATGATTCAAACGCGAGACAGCGCAACGCCGGCGGCTTGCCAGTGCCAGCATATACGCACGCCGTGAACTGCCTCCGCCCTTCACCAGATGTCGCCCGTTGGGGGCGACCGCTGCAAGCAGCGACCGCGTTGCTGGTCACTGCATTGGTCGTCGGCTGCGCCGGTCCGACACCAACACCTTCCGAACCAAGTGCCGCCGACGAGCGCGTGGAGCGTGCCGAGTCGCTGGCCGAGGACGGGCGCCCACTGGCCGCCGTACGCGAATTCCGCGATTTGGCCGACTCCGCCGACCCAGCCGACGCGCAGCGTTGGCGGCTGCGGGCGGTCGAACTCCTGTTCGAGCACCAGTATCCCGAACTGGCTCTCGAGTGGCACGATCAACTCGACAACGAGGCGGTCCCGCTTGAACTGCGCACCCGCAAGCAAGTCGTGGATGCGCAGGCGGCAGTCGCGCGACGTCAAGGCATTCGCGCCCTGCGGCTGCTCCCGGAGACGTTCCCGGACATGCCGGGCGACCTGCGCGCGCGGGTCCTGGGCACCCGAGCGGACGCCTACCGCCTGACCGGGCAGCCTGCACTTGCGCTGATCGCGCGGATTGAGCGCGAATCGCTACTGGCCGAGGACGAGGCCATGGCGCGCAACCACCGCGAGATCTGGGCCATCCTCGAGACCATGCCGGTCGCGCGGCTGGAACTGCTGGCACAGATCGAAAACGCGCCCGTGCTACGCGGCTGGGCGAATCTTGCCCAGGCCGTGCGCGGCGCACGCCTTGGGCGGCAGCGCGTGAGTGCCGCGATCGGGCGCTGGCGCGACGAGTTCCCGGAACACCCGGCAGGGCCCACATTTGCCGAAACGCTTCGCGAGCGGGTTGCGTCTGAGTCTGCGTACCCTGAACGAGTGGCGCTGCTATTGCCGTTGTCCGGTCCGCTCGCAGACGCTGGCACGGCAATCCGCGATGGGATGTTCGCGGCGTATTACGGGCAGCCCGCCCACGTTCAGCGTCCAGAAATCGAGGTGTACGATACCGCCGGGGAGCCGGAGGGCGCCGCCCGTGCCTACGAGCGCGCGATAAGCGACGGCGCCGAATTCGTCGTCGGGCCGCTCGCCAAAGGCGGTGTCGCGACCGTGGCGGAGAACGCCTCGCGAGGAGTGCCGGTACTCAGCCTGAATTACTTGCCCGACGATGAAGCCGAACCGCCGCAATCACTATATCAATTCGGCCTGCTGCCGGAGGACGAGGCGCGCCAGGCCGCGGAAGCAGCGGTCCAGAACGGCCATCTCAATGCACTCGTCCTGGTGCCCGGTGGAGACTGGGGCGAGCGGATGGCCACTGCCTTCGCGCGGCGTTTGGACGAACTCGGCGGGGTCGTGCTCGAGCAAGGTCGTTACGATGCCGATACCACCGATTACGGCAACGCCATTCAGCGTCTGTTCGACCTCGATTCCAGCTACGCGCGCGCGCGCCGGGTGCGCTCCACCATCGGCGACAGCGCACGCTTCGAGCCGCGTCGCCGCCAAGACGTGGAGGTGATCTTCGTCGCGGCCATGCCCCGCCAGGCACGCCTGGTCAAGCCGCAGCTCGAGTTCCATCGCGCCGGGGACCTGCCGGTCTACGCGACCTCGCATATGTTCACCGGCACGCCCGATCCCGACTCCGATTGGGACATGAATGGCCTCTACTTCACCGATACGCCGTGGATCCTGGAGAACCTCGAGCAGCCCGACGAGCTCTACCGACAGGTGGTCGAGCATTGGCCCGGAGGCCACAGCCAGTATCCGCGCCTGTATGCGCTGGGCATCGACGCGTTCTCCATGCTCCCGCATCTCGACCGAATGGGGCGGGATACAGCTAACACGCTGAGCGGGCGTACGGGTCTGCTCGCCCTCGACGAGCACGGGCGCGTGTATCGTCAGCTGCACTGGGCGCAGATGCGCCGTGGCGTGCCGGTCCCTGTCTCCCGTCCCGGAGCCGACGACGCCCTCGAAGCCGAGGCATTGACGGACGACGTGCCATGACCGATCGGGCCGCGCGCGGGCAAGCCACAGAGCAGCTTGTACAATCCCACCTCATGGCGCACGGTCTCCGGCTACGCACGCGCAACCATCGCTGCCGCTGGGGCGAGATCGATCTGGTGATGGACGACGGCACCATGGTGGTATTCGTTGAGGTCCGATATCGCGCACGCAGCGATTTCGGCGGGGCTACGGCCAGCGTGGATGCCGGCAAGCAGCGACGGCTGATCCGGGCCGCACAGGACTACCTGGCCCGCAACCGCCTAGCGACACGCCCCACTCGATTCGATGTCGCCGCTGTCGGACCCGACCAACGCATCGATTGGATTCAAGGCGCGTTTGACGCCTCCTAAAGGCTTACGATGGATCGCGACATGGAACCCAGCGGTATCGTGCAGGGGCATTTTGAGGCGAGCGCTGCCGCCCAGCATGCGGCCGGCGAGCATCTCGGAGAGACCGTGGCCACCGCTGCCGAGGCGATCACGCGGGCTTTGCTCAACGGGGGCAAGATCCTCGCCTGCGGCAACGGTGGATCGGCCGGCGATGCCATGCATATCGCCTCCGAATTGGTGAATCGCTTCGAGCTCGACCGGCCCGCCCTACCCGCGATCGCGCTGACCGCCGATACGCCGACGCTGACCTCGATCGCCAATGACATCAGCTACGAGCAGATATTCGCGCGCCAGGTACACGCCCTCGGAGCAGGCGGCGACATCCTCTTGGCCATCACGACCAGCGGCAATTCGCCCAATGTCGTCGCCGCCGCGACCGCGGCCCAGACGCGCGGACTCGTGGTGATCGCCCTCACGGGCCGTGACGGCGGTGATCTCTCGGGGGCATTGGGGCCCACCGATATCGAGATCCGTGCCCCCTCGACCTCAACCGCGCGAATCCAGGAGACGCACCTGGTCGTACTTCATGCCTTGTGCGATCTGATCGATCGGCAGTTGTTCGGCAGCGGCTAACGCGCCACCTGTGACCGAACGAGGCGGGCTGCCGCGCTCGTTACTTACTTAATCACCTTGAGGTTCGGCCGGCCCCGTTCCGGTTCGGCCGTCGGCTCCGAGGGCGCCTCACCGGCGTCCGCATCGGGCTCCGCGCCTGTCTCGCCTTCCGCGTCGTCGGTGAACAGCATGCCTTGACCATTCTCACGGGAGTAAACCGCCAGTACGGCCGCTATGGGCGCACTCACGTCCATGGGCTGGCCCCCAAAGCGGGCATTGAACGTCACCTCTTCGTCACCGAGCACGAGCTGATAGGCAGCGCTCGGACCGATATTGAGGATGATCTTGTCGTTCTCGACGTACTCCACCGGCACCGACACGTCCGGCGCGGCGGCATTCACCAGCAAATAGGGCGTGCAGTGGTTATCGACGATCCATTGGTAGATCGCGCGCAGCAGATAGGGTCGGCTGGAGGTCATCTGCGGCTCCCGGCGTAAGGGGTGATTTCATGATACGCCGTCGCTGGCCACAGCGGCCACTGTGCTCCCCGGCGACGACGACTCAGCATTCAGCGGATCGCGAGTTCCCCGTCGCTGAGACTGCGACGGAACCCTTCCCGCGCGAACAGGCGCTCGGCATAGGCCTCCACCGCGGCGGCATCGTTTGGCAGAGTGATCTTCCACTGCGGCAGCCGCCAGAGGATCGGGGCGATCGACGCATCCACCATGGTGAACTCATCGCTCAGAAAATACGGCCGGGCGGCGAATACGTCGCTGGCAGCGATCACACTCTCGCGCAATTCCGCGCGCGCCTTGTCTCGGCGGCTGCGGTCACGCCCTTCAATGTCGGGAACAAGCCGGTACCAGTCGGTCTCGATCCGATACAGCGCGAGCCGCGTATGAGCCCGCGATACGGGGTCAACCGGCATCATCGGCGGATGGGGGAAGCGCTCATCCAGATACTCGATGATCACGCGCGAGTCGTACAGTACGAGATCGCGGTCCACGAGCGTGGGCAACGAGCTGTAGGGGTTAAGGTCGCGCAGATCTTCCGGCGGGTTATCCGGATCGACGTATTCAATCGCCGTCTGGATGTCCTTCTCCGCGAGCACGACCCGCGCGCGATGACTTGCCACCGATTCCGGTGCGGAAAAGAGCGTCATCACGCTGCGGTGGGTCACTGTCATCGCCAGTCCCGTTGGGGCCGAAATCCGCGGCCGTGGATGCTGCATTCGCCTGGTGCCCTTACGCTGTGCAAGGGATGAACGCCAGGCCGACGATCAGACGGCCTGGCGCCAAGCTGAGCCTTTACCGTCAGTGGTCCACATCCTTCCAGTACTCTTTCTTCAGCAGCACCGCCAGTCCCAGCAGCGCCAGCAGGAAGAACAGCACCCACCCGCCAATCGCCGTACGATCCATGCGGGCCGGCTCACCCAGGTAAACCATGAAGTTCACCAGATCGTTGACGGCGCGGTCGAATTCGTCGGGCGGCATCGAGCCCTCGACCACCGTCTCGAAGCCGACGATCTCTCCGTCGTCGTCGTCGTCCGCATGCACCGGTCGCTGCCAACCCTGAAGGTCCCAGAGTACGTGCGGCATCGATGCACCCTCAAGCACAGCATTGTTCGTGCCGGTCGGCGTGGAGTCATCGAGATAGAAGGTGCGCAGATAGTTGTAGATCCATGCCGGACCGTGCTCGCGCGCGCTCAGGGTCAGATCCGGTGGCGCCATACCGAACGCCTGGTCGCCGTACTCCGGGGTCATCGCGATGGTCATCAGCGTACCGGCCTGATTCTTTTCGCCATCGGCGTTGGTCGTCCAGATCAGGTTCTCCTCGACGGCCTCCACCGGGATATCAAGGTCCTCGGAGACGTGCATCCAGCGATGATACTGCGCAGAGTGGCAACCCATGCAGTTGTTTGCGAACAACTGGGCACCGCGCTGCAGCGAGCGTTCGTTGCCCAGGTTCACGCTCGGCTCTTCCCAATACGCGGCATCCCCGCCACCACCGGCACCGAGTACCGCCAGCGGCCAGCATGCGAGGGCCGTAAGTGCGATTCGCTTCAACATCAGTGGGTCACCCTCTCCGGCTCAGGCTTGGTCTTCTCGAAGCGGCTCACGAAATACAGCGCCACGAAGAAACCGAAGTACGCGATCGTGCACACCTGCGCCAGAAGCGAATACAGATCGGACGGCGGCTGCGTGCCAAGGTAGCCCAAGATGACAAAGGAGACCACGAACACGGCGAGCAGAACCTTGTGCCAGATCGAACGGTAGCGTGTGGAACGCACCGCACCGCGATCGATCCAAGGCAGCAGGAAGAGCACAGCGATCGACAGGAACATGGCGACCACACCTGGGAACGCGGAGCCACCGATCGAGGGCACGGCACGCAGGACCGAATAGAACGGCGTGAAGTACCATACCGGCGCGATGTGATCCGGGGTTGCCAGCGGATCCGCCGGCGTGAAGTTCGGTGGCTCGAGGAACAGCCCGCCCATCGTCGGCATGTAGAAGACGATCAGGAAGAACACGATGAAGAACGCGACCACGCCCACAAGGTCCTTGACCGTGTAGTACGGGTGGAACGGAATCCCGTCCTTCGGCTTTCCATTGGCGTCCTTGTTCTTCTTGATGTCGACGCCGTCGGGGTTGTTCGAGCCAACCTCGTGCAATGCGAGGATGTGCGCGACTACCAAGCCGACGAGGATCAAGGGCATCGCGATCACGTGTAGCGCGAAAAAGCGGTTGAGCGTCGCGCCCGAGATCACGTAGTCACCGCGAATCCACTGCGCCAGATCAGGGCCCACCCAAGGAATCGTGGAGAACAGCGAGATGATTACCTGGGCGCCCCAGAAGGACATATTGCCCCAGGGCAGCAGATAGCCCATGAAGGCCTCGGCCATGAGCACCAGGAAGATGAGCATGCCGAAGATCCAGAGCAACTCACGCGGCTTCTTGTACGAGCCGTAGAGCAGCGCCCGGAACATGTGCAGGTAAACGACGGCGAAAAACATCGAGGCGCCGGTCGAGTGCATGTAGCGGATCAGCCAACCCCACTGAACATCGCGCATGATGTACTCGACCGATGCAAAGGCTTCTTCGGCCGAAGGCTGGTACTGCATGGTCAGGAAGATGCCCGTGACGATCTGCAGCACGAGCGTCAGCATCGCCAAAGAACCGAAGTAGTACCAAAAGTTGAAGTTCTTCGGTGCGTAATATTCCGACGCGTGCTCGCGCCACATCCGGCTCAGCGGAAAGCGGTCGTCGATCCAGGTCAGGAGCTTGCTCATGGCCCGTTATCCCTGTTGCTGTGGGTCGTCGTTGCCGATCAACAACCGGCTTTCACTGAGGTACATGAACGGCGGGACCGCCATGTTCTGCGGCGCCGGCTGCCCTGAATAGACGCGGCCCGCGATGTCATAACGCGAGCCGTGGCAGGCGCAGAAGAATCCGCCGAGCCAGTCTTCACCGAGATCGGCGGGGGCCACTTCGGGGCGATACGACGGCGAACAGCCCAAGTGGGTACAGACGGCTTCAAGTACCAGGACGGACGGGCGCTCTTCGCGGGCCCGGTAATCGTTGGCCGCGTACGAGGGCTGCGCGGAGCGCTCGGAGTCGGGGTCGGCCAGGCGCGGCCGCACCTCTTCGAGGGATTCGAGCATGCGCTCGGTTCGGCGCACGACCCATACCGGCTTGCCGCGCCATTCGTAGGTCACGCGCTGCCCGGGCTCGATCTTGCTGATGTCCACCTCAATGGGGGCGCCCGCAGCCTGCGCACGTGCACTGGTGGACATCGAGGCGACGAACGGCACGGCCGTAGCCGCGATTCCAGCGCCACCGACCACCACGGTCGCCTGCGTCAGAAAGCGGCGCCGCGTGCGATCGACATCATCCGCAGCCATGTAATGATTCTCCCGCCAAAAGAACGGTAGTTATGTGGCGCCGCCGCATTCACGCAGGGGCGGCCGCCAACGCGTGCAAAGCGCGGAGCATACCATATTGGCGCTGGCTGTGGAGCGTCCACGAACCATGGAGAAGGGTGGCCACGCTCGCATTCGAGGAGAGTCGCGTCTCGCGCGGCCTTCCATGGCGGCCGGCCACGAAGTTGCGAAACCCGCTAGAAACAGGCGTTCCGCCGGGCGTCTACGAACGCGCGGCAATTGATATCAACGCCACCGATGCAGGATCGGAAATATGGATCGATTTCCACTTGCCGCAGTAGATGAGCCTAGTCACTTGTGTAGTGACGCTACACGCGCTCCTCGCGCCTTGCGGCGAGCACGCACAGCGCCGCAGAGCGTTACCGAAATACCCGCATGGCCCACTAGACGGGGTTATCGATGTCGAGGAAGGTGTGTTCGATCTCGAAGCGATCCGCCAGGTGTTGGCCGAGCGCTTGGATACCATGGCGCTCGGTCGCGTGGTGACCCGCGCCATAGAAGTGCAGCCCCTCCTCGCGCGCGACATGCGTCGTGCGCTCCGAGGCCTCGCCACTAATGAAGGCGTCGACGCCGAGCGCGACCGCTCGATCGATGAAGTCCTGACCGCCGCCCGTGCACCAGGCGACGGTCGAGACAATCCCGCCGCCGCCCGCCACGTACAGCGGCTCGCGCCCCAGCCGCTCGCCGATCACACGCGCGAAGCTGTCGCCGCCCATCGGTTCATTGAGGCGGCCGAACCACAGCAGTCCCGGCACCCCGCCGGCGTCGACCTGACCCGCAACGGAGACCTCCAGTAGCCGGGCCAGCTCGGCGTTGTTGCCATAGGCACGGTGGACGTCGAGCGGCAGGTGGTAGGCCAGCAGATTGATCCCGGCCTCGAGCAATGTGCGGATACGGCGGCGCTTCATGCCGACCAGGGGCGCCGGCTCGTTCTTCCAGAACCAACCATGGTGCACCAGCACGGCGTCGACACCGCGTTCGACAGCCGCGTCGAGCAGCGGCTGACAAGCGGTTACCCCCGAGAGAATCCGCTCGATCGTCGCCCGCCCTTCGACCTGCAGGCCATTCGGACAGTAGTCACCGATGGCATCGATCTCGAGCAGACTGTTGCTGTAATCAACGAGCGTTTTCGTCTCGGTCATGTTCGGTCTCCACACGCGCCAAGGCGACGCTGCGAGTGTACATGGGTGTCCGCAGCCGGAGAACGCGACCCGGCCAGCGCCACGCTAAGCGGTGGCCGAGCTTTCGAGCTGGCGTGCCAGCGCCCGCTCGAAGCGCGCGTTTTCCTCGGGCGTGCCCACGGTTACGCGCAGGCAGTCGGACAAGCGCGGATGGGCCCCATCAAGGCATTTAATCAGCACGCCCTCGGCGAACAGTCCCTCGAACACCGGCCGCGCCCAACCACTCGGCAGTTGCAGCAGCAGGAAATTGGCGGCACTGGGAAAGACGCGCACGTCCGGCAAGGCCCCGAGCGCCTGTGCGAGCCGATCGCGCTCGGCGCGGATGGTGGCGGCCTGCGCCTCCAGCCGGTCGAAGTGCTCCAGCGCGAAACCGGCGCTCGCCTGCGTCAGCACGTTGATATTGTAGGGCAAGCGCAGCTTGTCGAACTCATCGAGCCACTCGCTGGGCCCGGCGAGAAAGCCCAGCCGCAACCCAGCCAACCCGAGCTTGGACAGCGTACGCAACACGACCACGTGATCCCAACGGCTCAAATCGCCGACGAAGCTCTCGCCGGCGAAAGGCTGGTAGGCCTCGTCGATGACGACCAGCCCGCGCGCCCGGGCAATCACGCGCTCGACATCAGCGCGCGGCCAGAGGTTGCCCGTCGGATTATTGGGCCACGCGAGGAAGACCACGGCCGGGTCGTGGCGCTCAATCGCGGCCTCCATCGCCGGGACATCCAACGCGAACGCCTCGCCGAGCGGCACGCCGACATATTCGAGGCCGCAGAAGGTCGCGATCATCCGGTACATGACGAAGGTCGGTTCGGGCGCGAGCACCACCGCGCCTGGCCGCGCCAACCCCAGCGTGATCAGCTGAATCAGCTCATCGGAGCCATTACCCAGCAGCAGCCCCTGCCCGCGGGCCACGCCCGTGTGCCGGCGCAGCGCGTCGCTGAGCGGGCGTGCCCGAGGATCCGGGTAGCGGTTGGCCGAAACCCCCGCGAGCGCCTCCAGCCACGCCGCGCGCAGTGAATCTTCGGGCCAGGCGTAGGGGTTTTCCATGGCATCAAGCTTGAGCGCCTCGCCCACTTCGGGCACACGATAAGCCGATAGCCCCTGGACCTCCGGCCGAACCCAGGCCAACGCACGACTCACGAGCCGCCGCCTCCGGCCGCCGCGCTCGAATCCGGCTCGCCCAGACGCGCCTCGGCCGAAGCCGCGTGCGCCGCCAACTGCTCGCCGCGCGCCAGGAGCGCCGCTGTGGGCGCCAGCCGCGCCGCACCGGCCGGCGAGCAGCCGAGCAGACTGGTGCGCTTCTGGAAGTCATAGACCCCCAGCGGCGAGGAGAATCGCGCCGTCCCCGCGGTCGGCAGCACGTGGTTGGGCCCCGCGCAGTAATCCCCCAGGGCCTCGGGCGTGTGGCGTCCGAGGAAGATCGCGCCGGCGTGCCGGATGCGTGGTGCGAGCGTCTCAGGGTCTTCCACGGCCAGCTCGAGGTGTTCCGGCGCGACACGGTTGGCCACGTCGATGGCCTCGTCGAGATCGCGCACGGCAATCAGCGCACCGCGGTTCGCCAGCGAAGCGGCGATCGTCTCGTTACGCGGCTGTGCCGGCAACAACCGCGCCATGCTGGCCGCCACCTGCTCGAGAAACGCCCGGTCCGGCGAGACGAGGATCGCCTGCGAGTCGTCGCCGTGTTCGGCCTGGGAAAACAGATCGAGCGCGATCCAGTCGGGGTCGCTGGCGCCATCGTCGATCACCAGGATCTCGGACGGCCCGGCGATCAGGTCGATGCCGACGGCGCCATAGACCAGGCGCTTGGCCTCGGCCACAAAACGATTGCCCGGCCCGACGATCTTGTCGACCGCGGGCACAGTCTCGGTGCCATAAGCGAGCGACGCCACGGCCTGCGCGCCGCCGATGGCGAATACGCGGTCCACGCCGGCGATGGCCGCCGCTGCGAGCACCAGATCGCTGACCTCGCCCTCCGGCATGGGCACGGCCATGACCAGCTCGGGCACCCCCGCGGTCTTGGCCGGAACGGCGTTCATCAGCACCGACGAGGGGTAGGCGGCCCGGCCGCCGGGGACGTACAGGCCCACCCGGTCGAGGGCGGTAATCTGCTGTCCCAACAGCGTGCCGTCGGCCTCGCGGTAGGACCAGCTCTCGAGCTTCTGATGCTCGGCATACGTGCGCAGCCGGGCCGCCGCGTGTTCCAGCGCCTCCCGCTCCGCGGTCGGAATGCGATCACGCGCGGCCGCCAGCGCTTGATGCTCCACGCACAAATCCGCCATCGAGGCGGCCTCGCGCCGGTCAAATCGGTTGGTGAGCTCAACCACCGCCGCGTCGCCACGTTGGCGCACGTCGGCGATGATGCCCTGTACGGTCTGGAGCAGGTCCGCGTCATCGACTCCGCCCGTATCTCTCAAATCCGCGAGGGCCTCGGCGAACGCCGCGTCGGCACTGTCGAGCCGCTGAATCTCCAACATGGGGTCTCCCGGACTTTGCAGGCGAGCGCAAAGCTCAATTATCGCGCTTTCGCGGCGCCAATGCATCGGGCGACGCGACCCGGACCATTTCGTAATTGGGCCGAATGGGCAATAATCGAGCGTCATCCCGAAGGTTCGCCAACGTCTCGGCGGCCGTTGCGGCCGCGCGCCGCGTCGCATCTCGGCGGCTGACGAAAACGCGAGAACACTCGATACAGGACACGCGCTGATTCGCGGAGCCCGATCCCAATGGCCGGAACCGTACAATGCGTCAAGCTGGGCCGTGAGGCCGAAGGTCTCGAGCGCCCGCCCTACCCCGGTGAGCTGGGCCAGCGCATCTTCGGCAACGTCTCGAAGGAGGCGTGGCAGATGTGGCTGCAGCATCAGACAATGCTGATTAACGAGATGCGGCTGACGCCCGTGGACCCCAACGCGCGCCAGTTCCTCGAACGGGAGATGGAGAAGTTCTTCTTCGGCGATGGTTCACAACGGCCCGAGGGCTACGTCCCGCCCGAGGAAGGCGGCTGAGCCGCCCGCCGCCCCTGCCTCAACCGCCTTCGGACTCGCTCCCGGTCCGCGTACGCGCACGGCGCGCGTAGCGCTCCGGCCAGATCTCCTCCGGTTTGAGCTCGAGTTCCGCGGCGATCGCCCGCTCCATCTTCGGGTACGGCGAAGAGAGTGCGTTGCGCACGGCCTGGCGGGTTACCCCGAGGCGGCGCGCCAGCTTGGACAGCGAGCTTCCGCGCATGCGTAGCTGGAACTTAATCCACTCATTGCGCTGGACCGGGTCCGATGGAATGTCGCTTACGCGGGGGTTCGTCGACATGGCGCCGCTCGCAGGTTGAAAAACATCAGGCGTCGACAAGAAAAGATATAGTCGCGGGCCGGTGACGCGTCAACGCTCCCCGCCCTTCGGTAACCGCGAGCCATCCTCATAGCTCTTTCTCTACGGCCGATCCCCTTCTTATTAGCAAGTTCCTCGGCATAGCACGAGGGCCGCGAACCCCGGGGGTTGCGGACCCGATCGAAGCCTGCGGAATAACAATATAAGAATCCAGACTTTTTCATTCTTAGGCGCTCGGTATACCTTGCTCGTTCAGAAACGTGCGACCGAGAAACGCGGAATGCCGCGGAGTTGCCATGCCCAGCCAGTTGCTGACCGAATCCAATAGCCCCTTGACCCGCGAGCAGGCAGACGAGCTCTCGCGCGTGGTCCAGGGCCTGCGCAATGACCAGATCACCTGGCTGAGCGGCTATCTCGCCGGCCTGAGCGCCGCCGCGACCGCCGGAGCGCCCGCCGCGGCCCAGGAAGGCGCGCCGATCAGCGCCGAGGCCCCCGAGCTGACCATCCTCTACGGGTCCCAGACCGGGAATGCCGAGGAAGTGGCGCAGCAGGCGGCGCGCAAGGCCGAGGAGCGCGGCTTCCAGCCGCAGATCCTCGACATGGCCGATTGCAACAAGCCCAAGCTCAAGGCGGCCTCGAGGCTGCTGGTGGTGGTATCCACCCATGGCGAGGGGGAGGCTCCGGACAACGCCACCGAGCTCCACGAGCTGGTGCATTCGAAGAAGGCGCCGCCGCTCAAGGACGCGAAGTTCTCCGTGCTCGCGCTCGGCGACACCAGCTACGAGCACTTCTGCCAGACCGGCCGCGACTTCGACACGCGCCTGGAGGCCCTGGGTGCCGAGCGGGTCCATCCGCGCGTCGATTGCGATGTCGACTTCGAGGAGGCCGCCGAGGCCTGGATCGACGGCGCCATCGAGGCCCTCGCCGGCGAGCTCGATGCGCCGCCGTCGCCGTCCAATGTCGTTGCCTTCGGCCCGGTGCATCACGGCGCCGAGCAGCCTTCGGCCTATTCGAAGAAGAATCCGTTCCAGGCCGAATTGCTGGAGAATCTGGTGCTCAACGGCCGCGGCTCTGCCAAGGAGACGCGCCACATCGAGCTGTCGCTGGAGGACAGCGGCCTGACCTGGGAACCGGGCGATTCGCTCGGCGTCTTGCCCGAGAACAACCCACGCGAGGTCGAGGACGTGCTCGCGGCGCTCGGCTTCTCCGGCGACGAGCCGGTCGAGGGTCCGCGCGGCGAGGTTGACCTGCGCGAGGGGCTCACGCACGACTACGAGATCACCACGCTGACCCGCCCATTCCTGCAGAGCTGGGCCCAGTTGGTGGAAACCGAGGAACTGACCGCGCTACTCGCCGAAGACCAACGCGACGAGCTGCGCGATTGGCTGTGGGGCCGGCACGTGATCGACGTGCTGCAGACCTGGCCGGCGAGCGGACTGGCGGCGCAGGACTTCCTCGGCTATCTGCGCAAACTGCCAGCACGGCTGTATTCGATCGCCTCGAGCTGCAGCGCCAATCCGGACGAGGTCCACCTCACCATCGCGGCGGTGCGCTACGACGCCCACGGTCGCGAGCGCGAGGGCGTCGCCTCCACCTGGCTGGCCGACCGGGTCGCCGACGACACGCCGGTACGTGTCTACGTCGACCACAACAAGAACTTCAAACTGCCCGCCGACGGCGACGCCCCGATCATCATGATCGGGCCAGGCACGGGCGTCGCGCCCTTCCGCGCCTTCATCGAGGAACGCGAGACGCAGGGCGCGGCCGGCCGCAACTGGCTGTTCTTCGGCGACCAGCGCTTCCAGACGGACTTTTTGTACCAGCGCGATTGGCTGCGCTGGCGCGAGAAGGGCCTGCTCGAGCGCGTCGACGTCGCCTTCTCGCGCGACCAGGCCGACAAGGTCTACGTGCAGGACCGTCTCCGCGAGAACGCCCGCGACCTCTACGCCTGGCTGGTGGACGGCGCCTATGTTTATGTGTGCGGCGATGCCGATTACATGGCGCCCGACGTGCATCAGGCCCTGGTCGACGTGATCGCGGAACAAGGCGGGCTATCGCAGGACGACGCCGCCGGCTGGCTCGGCCAGCTGCAGAAGGACAAGCGCTACCAGCGCGACGTGTACTGATCAGCGACTGGATAGACCGGCCGCTCCAGCGGCTGTAGCCCGGGTGGAGCGCGAGCGGAATCCGGGGAACTCGCACCGCTCACTCGTTCGGCATCCCCGGATTCCGCTTCGCTCCATCCGGGCTACGCACCGTTCGGCGCAACCTCGCGCCCGACCTGAACAGAGAGCCTAAGATGAGCCAGAACGACCTCGACGCGCTCGATCCCACCGAGCGCATCAAGTACGAGAGCAACTACCTGCGCGGGGGCATCGAAGCCGGACTCGCCGACCGCGTGACCGGCGCGATCGCGGATGCGGACACCAAGCTGCTCAAGTTTCACGGCAGCTACATGCAGGACGACCGCGACCTGCGCGCCGAGCGCCAGAAACAGAAACTGGAGCCTGCCTACTCGTTCATGATCCGCATCCGCATGCCGGGCGGCGTGTGCCAGCCGGATCAGTGGCTCGCGCTCGACGATATCGCCCAGCGCCACGCCAATGGCACGTTGCGCATCACCACGCGCCAGACCTTCCAATACCACGGCGTGCTCAAGCGTGACCTCAAGCTGACCATGCAGGACATCAACGCCACCCTGCTCGACACCATCGCCGCCTGCGGCGACGTCAACCGCAACGTGAACTGCAACGTGAACCCCTATCAGTCGGACCTGCATGCGGAGGTCTTCGACTGGTCCAAGCGCCTCAGCGAGCACCTATTGCCGCGCATGCGCGCCTATCATGAGATCTGGCTAGACGGCGAGCGCGTTGCCGCCAGCGAGGGCGCCGACGACGAGCCGCTCTACGGGGAGCGTTATCTGCCGCGCAAATTCAAGATCGCAGTGGCCGTGCCGCCCTCGAACGATGTCGATGTCTTTGCCAACGATCTTGGCTTTATCGCCATCCGCGACGACCACGGCGCGCTGGCCGGCTTCAACGTGAGTGTCGGCGGCGGCATGGGCACGACCCACGGCGAGCCGGAGACCTACCCGCGCCTGGCCGATGTGGTCGGTTTCTGCACGCCCGATCAGGTATTGGATGTCGCCTGGAATGTGGTCGCGGTGCAGCGCGACTGGGGCGACCGCGTCAACCGCAAGCATGCGCGCCTGAAGTACACCCTCGACACCCATGGGGTCGACGCGTTCCGTGTCGAGGTCGAGCGCCGCGCCGGCTTCTCGCTCGAAGAGCCGCGTGACTACACCTTCGACAAGAACTCGGACGATTACGGTTGGGTCAAGGGCGCCGACGGCAAGTGGCACCTGACGCTGTTCGTCGAAAACGGCCGCATCAAGGACGAGGGCAATCGCCGGCTGATGTCGGCGTTGCGCGAGATCGCCAAAGTCCTCAAGGGTGAGTTCCGCCTGACGGCGACGCAGAACGTGATCATCTCGCGCGTGGCCGCGCAGTCGAAAAACAAGATCGAGGGTATTCTGCGCGAGCACGGCATCGAGCCGGAGGAAGACCTGTCGGCGATCCGGCGCAGCTCGATGGCCTGCGTGGCCTTCCCGACCTGCGGACTGGCCATGGCCGAGTCCGAGCGCTACCTGCCCTCGCTGATCGATAAGCTCGAGGCGGCGATGGCCGCCAACGGCCTGCGCGACGACGCCATCGTCGTGCGCATGACCGGCTGCCCCAACGGCTGCGCCCGGCCCTTTTTGGGGGAGATTGGTTTCGTGGGCAAAGCGATGGGCAAGTACAACCTGTATCTCGGCGCCGGCTACCACGGCGAGCGGCTCAACAAGCTATACCGTGAGAACATCGGCGAGGAACAAATCCTGGGCGAACTCGAGCCGCTGATCGCCGAGTACGCCCAGAAACGCGAGCCCGGCGAGCCCTTCGGCGATTACGTCATTCGCGCCGGTCACATCGCTGCCACCCGCGAGGGCCGCGACTTCCACGACTGACTAGTCGCCCCGCGGCATGCCCTTCGCGCGGGCGAATGCGTGGGCGTTAGCCGCGTATCCGGCGGGCGAGGCGCGCCAGCTTGTCGCGATTCAGATAGCCGCGTTCGCGCAGCTTGTTGAAGACAAAGTACGCTACGCCAAGCTTTCTCATCGTCGCCCTCCGAAAACTGCGCCAACGCCGACTCTGCCGGGTAAGTTGAGCGCGTCGACGGCGGCTTTCGATCTCGGGTAGACCCGGAATTCAACGACAGGGCTCCTCAACTCAGGCGCGACCCTTGCCGGCCGGCTCGGCGCACGCTTTCGACCTTGTCTGCCAGCGTCTGCACGCGATCGGTCCGCGTGTCGACCTTCAGCATGGTCGCAATTCGCGCCACGCCCATGTCATGCACCACCTGGTGACAGCGCTGCACGGCCGCCATGACATCGTCCCACTCGCCCTCGAAATTCGTACCGTGGGCGTGCAACTGCGGCTCGAAGCCCTCTTCCAACAATATCTGCTCACAGGCAGCGACATACTCCGACACCGACGTATCGCCGCCCACCGGCACTAGGCAGAACTCCACGGACACCTGCATGATCCCCTCCGCTTGGTGACGAGTGTTACTAACCCGAAACCTAGCAAGTGTAGCGCGCCTCGCCGCGCGCGATGGCATGCCGCTACAATGACGCGCATTGCCCGCCAACGCTGCGCCGACGCCCATGACCCTCTCCGCCCTACCGCCATCGGTCAACGCACGCAAGCTGCACAAGCGCCTGAAGCGCCTGACCGGCCAGGCGATCGCCGACTACGGCATGATCACCGATGGCGATCGCGTGATGGTCGCCATGTCCGGCGGCAAGGACTCGCACACCCTGCTCGACCTGTTGATCGAATTGCGCGGGCGCGCGCCCATCGACTTCGAGCTCGTCGCGGTCAACATGGACCAGAAACAGCCGGGCTTCCCCGAGCACGTGCTGCCGGACTATTTTCGCGAACGCGACATCGACTGGCACATCATCGAGCAGGACACCTACTCAACGGTGGTCGGCGTCGTCCCCGAAGGCAAGACCCTATGCGGGCTTTGCTCGCGCCTGCGTCGCGGCGCGCTCTATTTGTGGGCGGCGGAGAACGGCATCACCAAGATCGCCCTGGGCCATCACCGCGACGACATCCTCGAGACCTTCTTCCTCAATCTGTTTTACGGCGGCAAGCTCAAGGCGATGCCGCCGAAACTGCGCTCGGACGACGGGCGCAATGTCCTCATCCGACCGCTGGCCTATTGCAACGAACGGGACATCGCCAAGTACGCCGAGTTGCGCGACTTCCCCATCATCCCCTGCAACTTGTGCGGCTCACAGGAGAATCTGCAGCGCCAGAACATCAAGGCCATGCTCGCCGGCTGGGAGCACCAGCGGCCCGGCCGTGCCGAGATTATGTTCGCCGCCCTCCAAAACGTCGCGCCGTCCCAGCTGGCCGACCGCAACTTGTTCGATTTCGCCGGCCTGGATCACGCACCCGCCACCGATTCCGCGACGGCAACCGCTCCGCCGGAGTCGGCTGTCCCCGCCGAAGGTCTCATCCGGATCGACGTATCGGGTGCGCCCACCGTTTGAACGCGACCCCACCAAGGGCCCGTCCGGGATTGGAAATCGAGCCGGCCGCGGGCACTGTGAGTCCGGTCGGTCACCACGAACGCAAGGAGGACGCAAATGGCCGGAGCACAGGAACGGCTGACTGAGTGGTTGCGCGATGCCCATGCGATGGAGCAGCAGGCGGAGACCATGCTGTCCAAGCAATCGAGCCGATTCGAGGAGTATCCCGAGCTCAAGACGCGCATCGACCAGCATATCGAGGAGACGCGTTCGCAGGCCGAGCGACTGCAAGGCTGCCTCGAGCGCCGCGGCGAAAGCACCTCGGCATTGAAGGATCTGTCGGCCAAGAGTTCGGCGATGGGTCCCGGTCTGGCACAGGCGTTGACCAGCGACGAGGTGGTCAAGGGCAGCATTGCCGACGTCACCTTCGAGCACTTCGAGAT
>JBBEEB010000018.1:0-1294 GCA_040880995.1 Halofilum sp. (in: g-proteobacteria) | reverse complement strand
AAGACGCCGAGCCAATAGTTGATCAGTACGACCGCGAGCACGGGCGTCCCGACGGACACCAGATCGATGACTTCCTGCTTGGCCTCGAAGAACGGCTTGTCGTCGGGGTTCACAATCGTGAGCACCAGCGCGACAGTGCCGCCGACCATGTACAGAACGGCAAGCCAGAACGGCCAAAAACCGGGCTCCGGTCCCTGGGGACCGTAACCGGGGCCGAGGTTGTACGACTGGTACGTTACGAAGACACCCAGAAGCAGAAGCAGGCCCAGGGTGATCACATCCATCCACTTGTTGGTCAGCCCGGGCCAGATGGGGTTCGTGTTAGGGGTTGACATCATCCCTCCTCTAAATACGGTCGCCTACCCAATAATAAAATCGGCCGCACGACCCTGGGGCCGTGCGGCCGACGTTATGCGACTACGATACTACCGCTCGGACTGCTCGACGAGGTCGGGACGCACACCCCAGCCGAGATTCTCGATCCGCTTAGCGTAGTTGTCCTCAATGGTCGTGAGGGCTTCCTTGTACTCCTGCGGGCCACGATACTGGGCCAGCATGCCGTTCTTCTCAAGGAAGTCCTGCCAGCGCTCGGACTCGAAGACCTGGCTGAAGACGTTGTCGTACCACTCCAACGACGCCTCCGGCATCTCCGGCGGACCAATCAGGCCGCGGACCTGGTGCAGGCCATGCTCGAGCGACAGCTCATCGGCGAGCTCGCCGTCACCCTGCGTGCCGACTTCGGCCTCGTAGTGCGTCGGGACCTCCGGGAAAGCCGGATGGCGATCCTCGGAGAACATCAGGATCGGGTGGTAGTTATCCGGATAGTGCGGCATACCCTCGGCCGGCTGGTTGACGCTGAAGTCACCATGCTTGCCGGCGATCTTCGAGGCGACGTCACCACCGCCCGCCTGGGGCACGTAGCGGAACTCCATGCACTCCGGCATCGCTTCCTGCAGGATCGAGATCTGAACCCTGTCCTCCTGCCGAGAACCCGTACCGAAGGACGTCAGACGCTCTTCCTGACAGGCTTGGCGGAACTCGTCGATATCCGCGTGCTGTTCCGGGTGCACCCACAGCATGAACGGGTCGATGACCATCTGCGCCACCGGCGTCAGGTCGGTGGACGGGTACATCACCGGGATCGTCTGCTGCAGCGGCGTCGTGACGACGCTGTTCAGGGTCGGGGTGAGGTAGTGCGGGTCGCCGCGCTGCTGGTACAGATAGGTCAGCGCCACGGCGCCTGCGCCACCCGGCATGTTCACCGGGGTAACCGGCACGGGCGACAGGTTCTGCT
>JBBEEB010000017.1:0-7433 GCA_040880995.1 Halofilum sp. (in: g-proteobacteria) | reverse complement strand
CCTGCGCCACCCGGCATGTTCACCGGGGTAACCGGCACGGGCGACAGGTTCTGCTCGTCGATGACGCCGAGCCAGATACGGGTATAGATGTCGGAACCACCGCCCGGGGGCGTCTGGATCACGAATTCAATGGGGCGCTCGGGCTCCCAGCCCGATGCCTGAGCGGCAGGCATCGCAGCGGAGAGGGCGAGCCCTGCAACAGCTGCGTAACCGACTGTGCGGTGCATGCTTGGCTGCATGACATTCCTCCTAAACGTAATTGTGTAGTTTCACTGTGCATGTCGTCGGCCGCGTGAGCATGAACCTTCGGGTTCCGCCTTCGGTCCGATGACGTTGCATAGCCGAGTATCCTTGACGCCCCTGCATCCGTCAAGAAACGGAGCAGTCATACGGAGACGATATACTGCGAAGGCAGGCATGAAAACGCGCGAGAGCTCCATTATTTGCGTATCTTGCAGCGATTCCCACTACGCAGGAATGCGTATTTAGTCGACACTACTGCACGGTCGCCCACCCGGCGAGCAAAGACTAGTGAACGCAAGTCATTGACTTACCACAGACTTATCACGATCCCCCCCGCTCGGTTTAACGGACCGTATCGACGGTGATGAGCGCGTACGTGACAGGCATTTCGCCCATAACTGGCTGCGCGCACGAACGCTGCCGGCGTATTAGTCGATGAATACGCGAGGGCTTTGCAGGCGGAGCGCGAGCCAGAAAGTGGCACTCGTGATCATGCCCGGAAGGATGAATTGCAGCACGGCACCGAACGGACCGACCGGTTCCATCGCCACGTCGGCGCGGATCGCCTCCACGCTTGGCGGAGGCGGCTGCATGCCATGAATATTCATCATGAACAATCCGGCCAGAATGCCGGCGATGAGCGCGCAGCCCCAGCCGACCAGCCCCACCGAACGCCCGATCATGTACAGCACGCCGGTCAGCAGCGTCATGGGGAACGACAGCATGGCGAGTGTCGTCAGGACGGTTTGCGGCTCGAGGTTGATCAAGGCCATTACCAGCGCCGCCGGCAACGGCGCGGCCACGCTCGCCACGGGCGGGCCCAGCAGACTCATCAAGGGCAGCCGTTCTCTATCAATCCGCCATGCGGGACCCAGGTTCATCGCCATCCTCCGCTGCCCCGGGCGCGACGCACGCGACGTGCGGGGCACACAGGAAGGGCCCGCGCCTCGATGACGCGGGCCCTCGTTCAGTCGCCCAGAGACTGCACCGGCCATCGCCGGCGCGCGCCTCGAGGCACATCGGTCAGTTGCTGCTGATCGCCTCGGCGCCGACCTGGTCGATCAGCTGTTCATGCCGGCTCAGATTGTCCTCATGGAACTGCGCCAGCTGAGGCCCGGCGACCCATTCGTCGCAGTTCATACCCTCACCGGAGCAGTACGACTGCCACCCGTCTGACTCGAAGATGCGGCGAAAGACATCGATATACCACTGCTGCGCCTCGGCCGACATGGAGGGTGAACCATTGATCGAGCGCTGCATGTAATAGACGACGTCGTGGCCGACCTCCTGCGCGGTGGGCACGTCCGGGAACAGTGCCTGTCGCTCGTCAGTGAACTGGACGACCGGGCGACTCATCTGAGCGCGCCAGTAATCGATCTGCTCGGCTGGGTTGTTCACGGTCGAGTCGATTTTTTGCCGCACCAGATTCTCCGCGACGGTACCACCGCCCGGATAGGGCTGGTAAGCGACATCGAGGTCGAACTCAGCCTCGATCATGGCCGTGAGGATCGAATCTTCCTGCCCCATGCCGGTACCGCCCATGATCCAGTTGTCGGTAGCCTTGACGGTGTCGACGTAGCTCTCCAGATCGGTCACGTTCTCGTACGCGCTGGTGTTGGGCACCCAGAGCAAGAAGGTGTCGATCCCCATCAATCCTACGGGGGTGAAGGCGAGCGGATCGGCATCCAGACCCTCGACGATGATCGGCGTGGTATAGAAGCTATTGAGCGTCACCATGACCGTATGATCGGGATCGGATTCGCCGGTCATGTAATTAAGCGCTTCGGCGCCGGATTCGCCTGCCTTGTTCACGGGGACGAACGGATACGAGCTGACGTTCATCTCGTCGATGAGCTGCACGAGCAGGCGGGCGATCTGATCGGCGCCGCCGCCGCTACCGGCCGGAATCACGACCTCCACCGGCTGACTCGGACTGAAGCGATCTTGCGCGGCGCTGATCGGGGCGACGGCCAGGGACGCCGCCATGACCACCCCCGTAACGACGCCCTTCCCCATGGATCTGACAGGCATGGACTTCTCCTCCCCCTTCAAGCCCCGCACCGGTGGGCGCGCCAGCCCACAAGCGAACCGGCAGCATTCTTGTTCGGGTTTGTCATGGTGTTCGTTTTGGTGAGTTCAGACCCTACTCCCGGGGGGAGGGCAACGCAATATACGACGGCGGCGGCGTGCGGCCCGATGACCGCATGCACGGTCCGCGCTACCGGCTGACGAGACTACGCACTGCCATCCATGAGCAACAACGCCAATTGCCGCGAGCGGGCCACGAGGTGGCCTGCCGAGTCCCACAGCTCGCCGTCCTCGACCAGCATGCCGTTGTCGAGGTCTTCCGTGCGGAAGCGTGCGGCGATCCAACCCGGTACGGGCCGGCGCCGTACGTGGACCGTCAGCTCCAGCGTCGGGACCCAGCCGACGCTACCGAGCAAACCGAACACGGCGGGCGGAAACGCGTCGGCAAACGCGGGCAAGGCAAAGGTGTCCGGCGCGCGCCCGTCGGCAAAGCGGATCCAGCCACGCACCTCGGCACGGCCGGCCTGACCGGGCTCGGCCGTTTCCGGATCCACGCGCACATCCACGCGCGAAGTGATCGGCAGTTCAACGCCCTGCATTTGGGCGAGCTCGGCCCGCGGCCGGCAGGCCTCGGGCGGTGGCAACTCGACCGACGGGATTGACAGCGACGGCGGCTCGGCCGCGCCCGCGGGCTCGGCCTCGAGATCGGCGAACATCGCCATCAGGCGCAGCCGCTCGCGGCCATCCTGCGACATACTAGCGGTCGCCGTAGCGGAGCGGCGGCCGCTACGGACCAGTTCCGCGTCGATCTGTGCGGACCGGTCCCCCGCCCCGGGGCGCAGATAGCAGGTCGTTATGGAGACCGGGTCGGGCAGATCGATGAGGGAGCCCATCGCGCGCACGCTCGAGATGGCCGCGTAACCGCCGTTGGGATTGTCGCCGATGTTCCAGGCAGCACTAAGCCTTGTACCCCAGCGCCCGTCGCCCTCCACGGTTACGGCGGTTTCCTGATCGAACTGCCACTCGCTCATGGCGCCAAGTGTGCCATTCGCCGCGGGCACTGGATACTGCTACAGGCGGGAAGCTCGAGGTATTTCGGGCGCGGAGGGAAGGGGATACGGCAACCGCGATAGCGCTGCCCGAGGGGTCGCGTCGGGAGACTCGCCAAAATCACTGCCCTCGCAGCATCCGGCCGTCGTAACGGCCGGACGCTACGGGGCAGATCTCAATTGGGCGCTCAACCACCCCCGATGAACTGCATGTACAGCACGTAGAAGCTGAAGGAGGCCAGGCCGAACACGCCGATCCAAGCCCAGATCCTCATCCACGTAGCCGGCAGAAGCTCGCGTTCCTCACCCTCGAAATAATCGAGCGAGCGGATATTGAGCCACATGATCACGGGCGCGAACAGTAGCGCCAGAACCGACGCGATCTGCACCACGACGATCGGCTCGGGCATGCCGATCATGATGCCGATACCGCCGAGGACCCACAGGGCCTGGAAGCCGCGATACAGCAGCTTGCGGGTCGAGGCGTCATCCCAGGACTTGCGTAGCCGCACCGCGCACTCCTCGAATACGCGGGCCTGGCCGTCGAAGTACGTGAATACCGTCGAGAACAGGGCCGCCACGCCGCCAGCGACAATAATCGGGAAGATCCAAGCGCCGAACTGGTCGGTGTACATCTTGGCGATGGTCGCGCCCATCTCCTGGCCGGAGACCACGATCCCCTCGGGCTTGAGCATGACCGCGCCGACGATGAGGAACATCATGCCGGTAACCATCGCGAGGATGTAGCTGATATTCATGTCGCGATGAAACAGGCGCATGCTGTTCTTCATGAAGTTGCCATGAAGGATCACGTTGTAACCCTGCTTCTTGAGCCGGTTTACTTCGACCATGCCGGAGCGCTTGTCCTCGGCCCAGTTCGACTGCATGACCGACACCTCGACCGTGGTCGGAAAGTACCCGAACATCGAGCCGAAGAGCATCGCCGCGCCCGCCGGTGCAAGCGCCGGCATCAGATTGCTCATGTACTCGCCGGGCGGCGGCGCCTGCAGGACAAATGCGATCACGGTCGCGGCTGCGAACATCACGATCGCGACCTTCACGATCGCCTCCACCGCGGCATAACTACCGCCCCAGAGAATCGCGACGGTAAGCAAGAGCACGCCGATCGCGAACGCTTCCATGGGAACGAACGGGAAGGCCGCATAGAGCATGGCCGCGCAGCCCATGGCACGCCCGGCCACACCGAAGGTGTTGGCCAGCGTCTGAAAGGCCAGATACCAAAAGGGCCACTTGCCGGCCCCCTCGCCGATGCGCTCATAGGCGTTCATGATGCTTTCGCCCCGCACCATGGTGTAGCGGTGGGCGAATTCGAAGGCGCAGTACTTGAGGAAGTACGCGAATGGAATGATCCACAGAAGCGCGTAGCCAAACTGCGCGCCCGCGGTCGGGGCGTGCATGATGTGGCTCGCGCCAATACCCGTCATGGCTGCGGCGATACCCGGCCCCATCGCCCTCCAAGTGGCCTTGACGCCCGTGTCCGGGGCGGCCAAACGGATCGTCTTGTCATCATCGCCGCTCTGCCGGGGCTCCACATCGAGATGAGTGACGTCGTCGAGCTGATGCGATTCAGCGTCGGCAGTGAGTGTCGACATGATTCTCCTCGCTCCGAAGTAATACCGACCGCCCCCTCATGAAGGGCACTCAAGGCACCGGGGCGGCATGGGAAGCGCGGAGACTACCTGCGCCACAACCCAGAGAACAATACCAAAATGATTAGCTGGTATAGCAAAAGGGCTAAATTGGTTTTCTTTTGGAATGGACAAAGTGATTCAACCAAATGGACTTAGGGCCGGTTTCTTGATGGATTAAGGGATTTTCCATCGCTTTACCAGTGGCTTAGGTCTGGCATAGGGGCTGCGCGGGCGGATGAACGGGTTACGCAGAACCGACCGCAAGCACCTTGTGGCACGGGCTCTATGTTGCTAGGGTCGCCAAACTGGTTCGATTTTGGTTCACTCAATCAGGCCGACGCGGAGACAACCAATGACGGGGGAACCGACCGAGTCGCCGGTCACTCGCAGTACGGCCCGGGAGACGCGGGGCGCCGCGGAGGTGGCCAGCCGGCTGCGCCAATCCATCCTGCAAGGCGACTTCGCCCACGGCGAGCGCCTGCCTCCGGAACGGCAGCTCGCGGCCGACTTTAGCGTTTCGCGCGGAACGATCCGCCAGAGCCTGGTTGCCCTGGAGCGGATAGGGCTGGTGAGCCGCCGCATGGGCAGCGGCACCTTCGTGCATTATCAGCAAGCGGTGCGGGCGAGCGATATTGCGGAATCGATCAGCCCGATGCAGCTGATGGAGGTGCGCTTTGCGCTCGAACCTCAGATGGTGCGCCTTGCCGTGGTCAATGCCACGGCTCGGAGTGTGCGAGAGGTGGCGCGGACGCTCGAGCAGCTGCGCCTGGCCGAAGGACCGAATGAATACACCGAGGCTGACGGCGCATTCCATCAGGCATTGGCGGAGTGTTCGCAGAACGCGCTCATGATCTGGCTTTACGAGCGCATCAACGAGGTACGGAGCCACTCGCAGTGGTCCGCGGTCAAGGCCAAGATCCTCACTCCACAGCGTCTGCTCGACTACAACGACCAGCACCGGCGACTGTACGATGCCCTGGCCAACCGGGATGCCGACACGGGATGCGCGATCATGACCGAGCATCTCGTGATGACGCGTAGCGATATCCTCGACGCACAGCAGCGCTCGCTTGGCGCCTGAATCGCGCCCCGACTAGCCTCGATCGCGGATGCGCGCGATGAGATCGCTGGTCGACCAGCCGGCGCGATAGTCGACCACCTGCACCCGGCCGCCGTAGCCGGTTACGGTGTCGTAGCCGGCGATCTCCTCCGGCGCGTAGTCGCCCCCCTTGGCCAGCACGTCCGGTCGCACCCGCTCGATCAGGGCGGCCGGGGTATCCTCGGCGAATGGCGCCACCCAATCGACGCAGTCGAGCGCCGCCAGCAAGGCCATGCGCTGCGCCAGCGGAACGATCGGGCGCTCGGGCCCCTTCAGCCGCGCCACCGAGGCGTCATCGTTGACCGCCACGACGAGACGATCGCCATGAGCGCGCATGTCGCGCAGCGACTCCAGATGACCGGCGTGCAGCAGATCGAAGCAGCCGTTCGTGAAGACCACGGACTCGCCCGCCGCCCGCGCGGCGGCGACCTGTTCGACCAAGGTCTCGGCATCGACCACGCCGGCATGGCCGCGCGCGGTCCCTTCCATCGCCGCCCGCAGCTCGGCCAGGGACACCTGGGCGGCCCCGAGGCGGCCGACGACAATCCCGGCTGCGTGGTTGGCGAGAACCATGGCATCGACGAGGGGCTGCCCAGCGGCGAGCGCGGCGGCCAGCACGCCGATGACCGTATCGCCGGCGCCCGTGACGTCGTAGACCTCGCGCCGGTGCGCGGGCAGATGCACGGCATCGCCCCCGCGCGGCACCAGGGTCATGCCCTCCTGACTGCGGGTAATCAGCAGCCCGCCGAGATCATGCGTGTCGATCAGCTCACGGGCACGGCGTTCCAGGGTGGCGTCATCCGGGCAGCGCCCGGCGATACGCTCGAACTCCCCGCGATTCGGCGTGACGAGATCCGCGCCGCGGTACGCGGCGAAGTCGTCGCCCTTGGGATCCACCAGCACGCGGCAGCCCGCTTCGCGGGCGAGCGCGATCAGCTCGGGGACCGCGCCGGCCAGCGTGCCCTTGGCATAGTCCGAAAGCACTGCGACGTCGGCCTGGCCCACCCGCTTGCGGAAGGCCTCCAGCAACGCCCGCGGATCGGCCGCAGCGAAGCCGTCCTCGATGTCGAGCCGCATGAGATGCTGATTGCGCGACACGATGCGCAACTTGGTGATCGTCGGCGACTCGTTGGAGTCGAGCAGCTCGTGCGTGACGCCGGTAGAATCGAGCGCCGCACGCAGCGTGTCTCCGGCTTCGTCGCGTCCGGTACGGCCCAGCAAGGTCGCTTGCGAGCCAAGCGCGGCCACATTGAGCGCCACATTGGCGGCACCGCCGGGCCGGTCGCGGAAATCGCGCAGCCCCACCACGGGGACCGGCGCCTCAGGGGAGATGCGCCCGGTCTCGCCGGACCAGTAGCGGTC
>JBBEEB010000016.1:0-7475 GCA_040880995.1 Halofilum sp. (in: g-proteobacteria) | reverse complement strand
CCTACAACCACTGGAAGACGCCTGGTTTCGTTGTAGGTCGGACTTCAGTCCGACCGACGCGGGCAGTGGCGCCGTCGCACGGCATTTGCACCCGGCGCGGGCGCAAGGCATTCTTGCGCCCGCCCACGGTCCCGACCGCATGGGCGACGACAACCGAACCGGGGGAGTCCGCCAGTTCCGGACTGAGAGTGCGCCGAAGGGCGCAGACCCCTCGAACCTGATCAGGAGAGGAACTGTTCGAGCAGGCTGAGCCGTAGCGAGCGTGCGCCCGAGCGAGCCGATTGTGGTGATCGCGAGGCGAGCATGGCGATGCTCATGCGAGCTTCAGCGATCGCCGCAAGCGGTTGCTCGGGCGTGCGCGCAGTAGGCTCTAGGCTCACAGCTGCTCGGACAGTTCCTCCGGACCTGCGTAGGGAGGCATATCATGCCCACGATCTCCGTGGCAGCGGCGACGCTGCTGCTCGTCACCGTACTCGGCTTTTTCACCTGGCTCGGGATGCGCGCACGCGCCTCGACCGGCTCGCTCGACGATTACCTCACGGCCCGCGGTTCGCAGACGGCGCTGCCGCTGGCGCTGTCGTTCCTCGCCTCGGGGGCCGGCGCCTGGATTCTGTTCGCGCCGCCGGAAGTGGGCGCCTTTATCGGCCCGATCGGTATTGCCGGGTATGCGCTCGGCGCCGGGGCACCATTTTTGGTCTATGCGTTTGTCGGTCCGCGCATCCGGCGCGTCGCGCCGCAGGGCCATGGACTGACGTCGTTCCTGCGCCAGCGCTACGGGCCCGTATTCCATGCCTATGCGCTGGCACTCTCGGTGCTGTACATGCTGACCTTCGTCACCGCGGAGCTGACGGCCGCCGGCTCGGTGACCGGCCTGCTCAGCGCCATCCCGCCCTGGGTCGCCGTGGCACTGGTGGCCGCGACGACGCTGCTGTACACCGCGTGGGGCGGGCTGCGCGCGAGCCTGCGCACCGATCGCTGGCAGGCGGTGTTGTTAGTGGTCCTGCTGTTGGGTGCGGCGTTCGCGGCGGCTGCGGCGCTACCGGAAGCCAACGATCCGGCTCCGATTGCGGCCGACATCGGCTGGAGCGCGGGGCTGACGCTGATCATCGCAGTCACCGCGGCCAACCTGTTTCACCAAGGCTACTGGCAGCGCGTCTGGTCGGCCGCGTCCGCCACGGCGCTCACCCGAGGCGCACTGGCGGGCGGCCTGATCTCGATGCTGGTGATCGCGTTGACCGGCGTACTCGGGCTGATGGCCGCGCAATCCGGGCTATCGCTGGGCGAGCCCCCAGCGCCGCTGTTCGCGCTGTTCGGCTTGGGACCCGCGTGGCTGGCTCCATTGGTGCTCGTACTCGCGGTTACGCTGGTCGCGTCCTCGGTCGATACGCTCGAAAGCGGTCTCGCCTCGCTGGTGGGTTCCGAGCGGCCGAACCTGTCGCTGGGCCGCGCCCGCGCGATTACGGTGATCCTGATGGTCCCGGCCGTGGCCGTGGCGCTGCAGGGCTACTCGGTACTGCGCATCCTGCTCGTCGCCGACCTGCTTTGCGCAACGGCGGTCATCCCGGCCCTCGCGGGCTTGAGTTCGCGCGTCACCGGCCACACCGCGCTCGCCTCGGCACTCGCCGGCGTCGCCGGCGCGTTCGCTGGCGCGGCCTGGCAGCAGGGATCGCTGGCGGCGGTGACCTTCCCCGGCAGTGTGCCCACGCTCGGCCCGTTCCTCGGCGCCATCCTTGCCTCAGGGCTGGTCGTGGCGATCGGCGCCGCGGTCAATCGCGAGCGGATCGATCCCGCCGAGGCCGGGGCCGCCGTGCCGCAGCTCGAGCGCGGCTAAGCCGCGCACGGAAACCCCTCGGTTCGGCGCTGGCCGAGCCGAGGGTTCGGCTTTCGCTGATCTCGATCGCGTCGCGAGCGCGCGCCGTGGAAGCGATCGAGCCGGCTCATCTCCCGCGCAGCGCGCCCAAGACAGCGGCGCCGCGCACCGGCACACTACCGCCGCGTTCACGTGCAACTCTGTTCCTTGCAATACCGCTCACCTCCTTTTCGCTGCCCACTCTCACCTCTCGTACCGCTGTCATGGGGACGCGATCCCTGGCCCTATGCGAGCGGCGGTTCGCCGAGCAGATCGTCGAGGTCGAGGCGCGCCGTGAACATCGCGAGGTGGCCGTCGGCATCGCTCGGCCAATCCGTCGGCGGGCGGTCCCAATAGAGCTCCACCCCATTGAGGTCCGGATCGCGTAGATATAGCGCCTCACTGACACCATGATCAGCCGCGCCCTCCAGCTCGATGTCCGAGGCCAACAGGCGCCGCAGCGCGTCGGCCAGGTCGCGACGTTGCGGATAACGGATGGCCAGGTGGAACAGCCCTGTGGTTCCGGGCGGCGGCGCGGGCGCGCCCAGGCTCGCCCAGGTATTGACGGCGATGTGGTGGTGGTAGTCGCCGGCGGCGAGGAAGGCGGCGCTTTCGCCCCAGCGCTGACGCACGCCGAAGCCGAGCACATCGCGGTAGAAACCCAGGGCGCGCTCCAGGTCGGCGACCTTGAGATGTACATGTCCGATATCCGCCTGCGGTGAGATCGGCCGATCGAGATCGACCGGACCTGCGCCGGTCCGGCGAGAAGCGCCTGCCATTGTTCCTCTCCATTGCAGCCCCTGCGGAAACTGATTCTCCATGTGCTGGTCCGATGTGGGAACGCCCCGACCAAACGCGGTCGGTGCGTGCCCTATCTCGCGTGCCCCCGGCACATGCGGGATTCGCCACATGGCCGCGCCGCATGTCCCGTGCCCTCTTGGTCATGTGATGGCCTGCGTTCGCGCCGCAGCCGCACGCCAGCGGCGCTCACGGAGTCAACGGATACATGACCTACCCCCACGAAGCTCGCCTGTCCCTCGGCGTCGCCGGCCTCGATGAGATCCTCGGGGGCTTGGTGCCCCAACGCACCTACCTCGCGAAGGGAGGGCCGGGAACCGGCAAGACGACGCTCGGCCTTCACTTCCTGCGTGCGGGCGTGCCCGAGGAAAGCCTGCTCGTCTCGCTCGGGGAGAGCGAGGCGGAGATGCGCAACAACGCCGAGCGCATCCAGCTATCCCTCAAGGGGGTTCCCGTGATGGATCTCTCGCCGATGGCGAATGACCCTTCGGCGCATGAGACCTACAGCTTGCTCGAGAGTTGGGAGGCCGAGGGAACGACCATCCACGACCGGATACTGGAGCAAGCGGCCCAGTATCGTCCGCGGCGTGTGTTCATCGATTCGATCAGTACCATGCGCTACCTCACGCCGGACCCGTTCCAGTTCCGACGTCAGGTGCTGTCGCTGATGCGCACCTTCGAGCAGCAGGGCGCGACCATGCTACTCACCGCGCAGACGGCCGAGGACATCAGCGATGCGGATCTGCTGTCGCTCAGCGACGGCGTGATCCATTTCGAGCGAGTGACCGATGGCCGGCTTTGCCGGGTCATCAAGATCCGCGGGTCCGGGTTCATCGAGGGCAATCACCATTACGAGCTCACGGGCGCCGGCATGATCGTCTACCCCCGGCTGGTGCCCGGCGCCCACCAACGCCCGAGCCCACCGCCGGAGGCATTGCCCTCCGGCATCCCGGGGATCGATTCGCTTACCCATGGCGGCATCGAGCGCGGCACGGTCACCATCCTCTCCGGTCCCTCCGGCACCGGTAAGACCTCGCTGGGCACGCATTTCGTGAATCATGCGGCCCAGAGCGGCGAGCGCTGCGTGCTTTATTCCTTCGATGAGCGCTTTTCGACGTTCGCGCCTCGCTGCGAAGGACTCGGCCTACGAATCCATGAGCTGATCGAACGCGGCACGCTGCACTTCGATGAGGTTGAGCCCCTGCGGTATAACCCGGACGAGTTCGCGACCCACGTCCGCGACGAGGTCGAGCATCGCGGCACCCGTCTGGTCATGCTCGACAGCCTCTCGGGGTACCGGCGCGCGATGCGCGGCGAGGAACTCGTCGACCGGATCCACGCCCTATGCCGGTATCTGGCCAACATGGGCGTCACCGTGATCGTGATCAACGAGGTCCACTCGGTCGCCGGCGGCGACTTTCACGCGACCGAATACGGCATCAGCTATCTCGCCGATACCATCCTCCTCGTGCGCTACGTCGAGGTCAGCGGCGAATTACGCAAGTGCGTGGGCGTGCTCAAGAAACGGACCGGGGGATTCGAGCAAGGCCTGCGCGAGCTCATCTTCGGCGATGGCGAGCTCGACGCCGGCCGGCCGCTTGCGAATATCCGGGGCGTTCTCGAGGGCGTTCCGAAGGCTTCCAGTATCGCCGACACCCCACGCGAATTCACATGACCAGCCGGGTCGAAGAGGAGCCCAAGGCGGTCATCACGATCGACCTTTGGAACCGCGGTAACATCCACCTACTCGAGCGGGTACTCGCGAATGAGCATCATCTCGAGATCGGAGTCCGAGACCGTTCCGTCGAGTTGTCCGATCTCACCATTATTGACGCGACCACGCTGCAGCGACGGGAAAGCGAGATCCACCAGGCCCGCGAACAGGCGGCGCCGGTGGTCCTGCCGGTGCTGCTGATCGCCGAGAAGCGTGATCTGCGCAACGGGGTGGTCGAGCGCCATCTCGGACGCTCGGTCGATGATGTGGTGCGTATCCCGAGTACGGCCGCGGAGTTGCTCACCCGCATCGATAACCTGTTGCGCTTGCGCCGGCTCTCGCGCGAGCAGTACGCGCGCCACCGCGTCACCGAGCAGATGCTGCGAGGCACAGCCCGAGCGCTGCGTGCGCTCAATGCCGGCAACGAGGTGCTACTGCGGGTGCAGCAGGAACAGGAGCTGCTCGACGCGATCTGCCAGATCATCATCGATGAAGGCCGCTATCCACTGACATGGGTCGGCTTCTGCGCCACGGACGAGGACGGCGAGCCGGCGGGCGACGTCGAGGTGCATAGCTCGGCGGGCTCCGTGGATCTCCCGGTTGCCGGCGCGATGACCGCTGCGGGCCCAATTGCCCGGGCAATGAACGGCGGCGGGCCGCAAACCGTGGCCGATTTGCCACAAGAACCGCATGCCTGGCCCTTCGAGATCGCGCGTCCGGACGACCTCGCCAGCGCGCTGATGCTGCCAATCACGCCGCACATGGGAAGCGAGGGCGTGTTGGCGATCTACTCCCGCGCGCAGGGCGACTTCAGCGACGAGGAACGCGACCTGCTGGAGCGGCTGGCCGCCAACGTCATGCTCGGTGTGGGCACGATCCGGGCCGATCGCGACCGCGAGCGTCAACGCAGCGCGATCCACGAACTGGCGTTTTCCGACCCACTGACTGGGCTCTCCAACCGCACGCATCTGGTCGCTCGCCTCGACGAGCTGCTCCATGCCAGCGTCGAGCGACGCCTCGCGATCCTCTTCGTGGACCTGGATCACTTCAAACTGGTCAATGACGCCCTGGGTCATGTGGCCGGCGACGAGGTCCTGCGCCAGGTCTCCCATCGCCTGGCGAATGCCGTGCGGGGTGACGACCTGGTCGCCCGCCAGGGCGGCGACGAGTTCATTGTGGTCATGAGCGACGAACCCCGCTCCGAGGACGGCATCGCCCGCGAGCCGGACCCGATGCCGTTCGCGCGCAGGGCGCGCGAGCTCGCCACGCACATCGCCGACAAGCTGCGCGAACCGCTGATCGTCCATGGTTACGAACGCCGGGTCGGCGTCAGCATCGGAATTAGTTTGTACCCCGAGCATGGCGAGGCGGCCGAGTTGCTGATCGACAAGGCCGACACCGCCATGTACGGCGCCAAGGTCGGCGGAAGCTCCAGTCGCATCGCCCTCTACGAGCCCTCGATGTCGCAGGAACGCCGTCAGCGGTTGTCTCTGGAGGCACGCCTGCACCGGGCTGTCGACGGGGACGAGCTCGATCTCTGCTACCAGCCCATGGTCGAACTCGGCAGCGGCCAAATCGTCGGTGTCGAGGCCCTGCTGCGCTGGCCCCAGGCGGACGGCAGCTTCGTTGCCCCGAGCGAGTTCATTCCGGTCGCCGAGGAGACGGGGCTGATCACCGGCATCGGCGAATGGGTGCTCGACACCGCCTCGCGACAGATCGCCGAATGGCGGGCCCAGTCGCTCGCGATCCCCGTCGCGGTCAACATCTCGCCAGGCCAACTGCAACTGCCCGGCGATCACCGGCGCTTCGCCGACCTGGTCTCCCCGCACGTCGAACCGGAGTGGGTCGAGCTCGAAGTGACCGAGAGCCTCCTGATGGCCAACCCCGAGGCCACCGAGAGCACGCTACGCGCCTTCACCGAGCAAGGGTTCCGCCTGGCCATCGACGATTTCGGGACCGGATATTCCTCGCTCACGCGACTGCAGCACCTACCGATTCAGACGCTCAAGATCGACAAGGCGTTCGTCGCCGACCTCGGCCGCACGCGCAGTGGTGAGGGCATCGTTCACAGCATCATCGAGCTCGCGCGCAGCCTCTCGATCAGACCGCTTGCGGAAGGCATCGAAACCGACGGTCAGCGCAGCATGCTACTGGCCGAGGGTTGCCGATGGGGCCAGGGCCACTGGTTCAGCCACGCCGTGCCGGCCGATGAACTCGTTCGGCTAGTCCGAGGCGAGGCCATTCCGCCTCAGGCCAGTCGTGTCGAATGAGCCAGCCACCGGTGACGCATCGCGCGGCGACCCGTAGGCTGCTCGCGGGTAAAACCGAGTAGGCAACATGACGCAAGGCAATAGCGGTGGGCCACCCGACGGGCGCCCCCTCACACCGGCCGCCGAACGCAACAAGAAGCCGATCCGCGAGGTGCTCGAGCGAGTGCTGCCCAACCAAGGCACCGTGCTCGAAGTCGCCAGCGGCACCGGTACGCACGCGCTGTACTTCGCGCGCGCGATGCCTCGACTCCTATGGCAGCCCAGCGAAGCCGACCCCGAATCGCGCGCCGCCATGGGCACCATCTTCCATGCCCATGCGCCGGAGAACCTCCGGGCGCCGCTCGCATTGGATGTGCGTCAGCGCTGGGAGATCGATTACGCCGACGCGCTCGTCTGCGTGAATCTGACCCATGTGGCGCCGTGGGACGCGACCGAGGCGCTGCTCGACGGCGCCGCGCGCATCCTTGCCCATCAAGGCGTGGTCGTGATCTACGGCCCCTTTCGCCGCGATGGACGCCACACCGCCGAAAGCAACCGAGCGTTCGACGAGGCCTTGCGCGGGCGCGATCCCGAGTGGGGCCTGCGGGACATCGAGGCTGTTGACGCTGCTGCCGGAGCGCGCAATCTCCGACTCACGGAGATCGTGGAGATGCCGGCGAACAACCTCTGCCTGGTCCTCAGGCGACCCGCCTGACGAGCCGAGGTGCCCCTACCTGTCAAAAGTTATAGGGACGACGCGCGCTTACCCCGCTGTTATGCTCGGTTGGATTTTCCAGAGGGAATGCGCCCGACAGGCTGCTAGTGTCCCTTAACGCAAGTTCGCCGTGTTATCGCCGGGCCTCGA
>JBBEEB010000015.1:0-1316 GCA_040880995.1 Halofilum sp. (in: g-proteobacteria) | reverse complement strand
GGTTCATCGCGCTTTACCGGGAAAAGCGGCTCGGATTTTCAGGAAGAAGTAGTCGGAGTCGCGGTAGCCATAGGCCATGCGCTTGATGACCTTGATGCGGTTATTCATCCCTTCGAGGACGCTGGTATTGAGCCGATAGCGGGCGCTGGCGACGATCCCGGGCAGGTAGCGCTGGAGCCTGCGCGCGAAGGCCATCAGGGGTTTGAGGCCAGTCTCCAGGGCGAGGCGATACCATCGCTGCCAGCGCTGTTCGGCCTCGTGCTCACTGGGGGCGTACCACAGTTCCTTGAGCTCGGTCTTCAGTACATAGACGCTCATCAGCGGAAGGTTCGCCGCCAGCAGCTCGTCCAGTTTGACGGCCTGGGACTCGGTTAAGCTCGCCTGATTGCGCAGCAGCAGCCACCGGCCGCGCTTGACGGCGCACCGCGCCGACGGGTCCTCGCGTAGGGCGTTGGCCTGGTCGACCCGGACCCGATCGATCACCTCACGGCCGAACTTGGCGACGACATGGAAGAGGTCGTAGACGACGGCCGCGTTCGGGCAATGCGCCTGAACCTCAAGGTCGAAGGCCGTATTCATGTCCATGGCGACCGCTTCGATCTGTTCGCAGGCCGGCCCCAGCCACTCGAAGAACGGCCGCACGGCCTCGCGCGAGCGGCCTTCGCCGATCCAGAGGATCTGCTGGGTATCGGCGCAGGCGACGACCGTGGCGTAGCGATGTCCCTTGTAGAGCGCGAACTCGTCCATGATCAGCCGGCGCAGGCGCTCGCGATCGGGCTCGACGACCTCCCGGTCCAGGCGCCGCTTGTCGATAGCCTTGACCGTGTGCCAATGGAGGCCGAGCAGTGCCGCGACCTGAGCGACTGGCAACAGCCGCACCAACATCTCGACGTAGCCCACCATGGCCGCGGTCAGCCGCCGCCGCCCGGATAACCAGGGGATGTGCTCCGTCCGCACGCCGCAGTCGGTGCAGCGCACCCGGCGTACCGGAACCTCCAGCCAGACCCGCCGATCGAACAGGTCACGCTCGCGTACCCGTCGAGTGGTCACATCTTGGAGGAGCAGCGTGCGTTGGCTGCAGCCGCTACAACAGGGCGTAATGTGCGGGGTGGGACGCAACCGAAGCAGCAGACCGCCATCGGCCAGCTCCTGGCTGTAGTCGAACTCAAAGCCTTCCCAGAACATCGATAGAAGACTAGCCTCGCTCATGGCGGTGGCCCCTCGGGTTGTTGTTGTCGGAGTCGTGTCCAGACAACTGTAACCCTTCCGGGCTGCCGCCCCTTCCGCTAGCCGTTCACGCTAATCTGCGAAGAACC
>JBBEEB010000014.1:0-7557 GCA_040880995.1 Halofilum sp. (in: g-proteobacteria) | reverse complement strand
CGCCGAAGCGCTGGCCGCCGAACTGCGCCTTGCCGCCCAGCGGCTGCTGGGTGACCAGGCTGTACGGGCCGGTCGAGCGGGCGTGCATCTTGTCGTCGACCAAGTGGTTGAGCTTGATCATGTGCATGTAGCCGACTGTCACCGGTCGATCGAAGGCATCGCCGGAGCGACCGTCGTACAGCGTGGTCTGGCCCGAAGCCGGTAGGTCGGCGAGCTCGAGCATGCGACGGATCTCGCTCTCGTGCGCGCCGTCGAACACCGGCGTGGCCATCGGCACACCGCCGCGCAGGTTATTGGCCAGGCGCAGAATCTCGGCGTCGTTGAGCGAATCGAGATCCTCGCGGTGCCCGGCGCCCTCGTGGTTGTAAACCTGGTCGAGGAAGCCGCGGACGTTCTTCACGTCGTTGCCCTCCTCGTCGAGGATGCGCCCGATCTTCTCGCCCAGTCCCTTGGCGGCCCAGCCGAGATGGGCCTCGAGCACCTGCCCCACGTTCATGCGTGAAGGCACGCCCAGTGGCGACAGCACGATGTCGATGGGCGTGCCGTCCTCCATGTAGGGCATGTCCTCAGTCGGCACGACCGTGGAGATGACGCCTTTGTTGCCGTGGCGGCCGGCCATCTTGTCGCCCGGCTGGAAGCGACGCCTCACCGCCATGTAGACCTTGACCATCTTGAGCACGCCGGGCGCGAGATCGTCTGCTTGAGTGATCTTGCCCTTCTGCTCGGCGAAGCGTTCCTCGAAGGCCTCGCGGTGCGCGCGCAGCTGCTCCGACTGACGCTCCAGCGCCACGTTGGTGTCCTCGTCGCGCAGGCTGATCTCGAACCACTGGCTTGGCTCGAGCCCGTCGAGGTACTCCTTGGTGATCTCGGCGCCCTTCTTGAGACCACCCGGGCCCTTGTCGGCAACCTGACCAACCAGCTGGCGCTCGATGCGGGCAAAGATGTCGGATTCGATGATGCGGCGCTCGTCGTCGAGGTCCTTGCGGGCCTGACGCAGTTCCTCCTGCTCGATCTGCAGGGCGCGCGCATCCTTCTCGACGCCGTCGCGCGTGAACACGCGCACGTCGATCACGATGCCGTCCATGCCGGCGGGCACCCGCTGGGACGTGTCCTTCACATCCGACGCCTTTTCGCCAAAGATCGCCCGCAGCAGCTTTTCCTCGGGGGTCAGCTGGGTCTCACCCTTGGGCGTCACCTTGCCCACAAGGATGTCGCCCGGATTGACCTCGGCACCGACGTAGACAATGCCGGATTCGTCCAGCTTGGAAAGCAGCGACTCGGACACGTTCGGGATGTCCGAGGTGATCTCCTCGGGGCCCAGCTTGGTGTCGCGCGCGACGCAGGTCAGTTCCTCCACGTGGATCGACGTGAAGCGATCCTCCTCGACCACGCGCTCGGAGATCAGGATCGAGTCCTCGAAGTTGTACCCGTTCCAGGGCATGAAGGCGACCAGCATGTTCTGGCCCAGCGCCAGTTCGCCCATATCCGTGGACGGACCGTCGGCGAGCACATCGCCGCGCTCGACGACATCGCCGGGCACGACCAGCGGGCGCTGATTCATGCAGGTGTTCTGGTTCGAGCGCGTGTACTTGGTCAGGTTGTAGATGTCGACGCCGGCCTCGCCCTCAATCGCCTCGTCGTCATTGACCCGAACCACGACACGCCCAGCATCGACCGAGTCCACCGTGCCGCCGCGCTTGGCGGCCACCGAGGCCCCGGAGTCCATGGCGACACGGCGCTCCATGCCGGTACCGACCACGGGCTTGTCCGCCCGCAACGTCGGCACGGCTTGGCGCTGCATGTTCGAGCCCATGAGCGCGCGGTTGGCGTCGTCATGCTCCAGGAACGGAATCAGTGCCGCTGCGACCGAAACGATCTGCTTCGGCGAGACGTCGACGTACTGAATCGCGTCCGGCGTCTCAAGCGTGAACTCATTGTTGTAACGGCAGGAGACCAACTCGTCGGTCAGCTTCCCGGTCTCGTCCAGAGCGGCGTTCGCCTGGGCAATGACAAAGTTGCCTTCCTCGATCGCCGACAGGTAATCCACCTGGTCGGTGACAGAGGAATCGACCACCTTGCGGTACGGCGTCTCCAGGAAGCCATACTTGTTGGTCTGCGCGTAGACGGCCAGCGAGTTGATCAGGCCGATGTTCGGCCCCTCTGGCGTCTCAATCGGGCACACGCGGCCGTAGTGCGTCGGGTGCACGTCGCGCACCTCGAAGCCCGCACGCTCGCGGGTGAGACCACCCGGGCCGAGCGCCGAGATGCGGCGCTTGTGCGTGACCTCGGACAGCGGGTTGTTCTGGTCCATGAACTGCGACAGCTGGTTGGAGCCGAAGAACTCCTTGATCGCCGCTGCCACCGGCTTGGCGTTGATGATGTCCTGAGGCATCAGGCCCTCGGACTCGACCATCGACAAACGCTCGCGCACAGCCCGTTCGACCCGCACCAGGCCGACGCGGAAGACGTTCTCCGCCATCTCACCGACGCAACGGATGCGGCGGTTGCCCAGGTGGTCAATGTCGTCGACCTGGCCGCTGCCATTACGGATGTCGATGAGGATGCGCAGCGTATCGAGGATGTCCTCGTTGTCGAGGATACCCGAGCCCTCGATCTCCTCACGACCGACACGGCGATTGAATTTCATCCGGCCGACGGCGGAAAGATCGTAGCGATCCTCGGAGAAGAACAGATTCTGGAACAGGCTCTGGGTGGCATCCTTTGTCGGCGGCTCGCCCGGGCGCATCATGCGGTAGATCTCGACCTGGGCCTCGAACTGCGTCTTGGTCGAATCGATGCGCAGCGTGTTCGAGATGTACGGGCCGCGATCGAGCTCATTGGTATACAGCGTATCGATCGTCTCGATGCGTTTGGCCTCGAGCGCCTCGACCAGCTCGGCCGTGATCTCGTCGTTGGCCGAGGCGATCAGCTCACCGGTATCCGGGTCAGCGACATCATGGGCCAGGACCTTACCCTCGAGATACTCGCGCGGGACCTCGAGGCGCTCGATGCCGGCCTTCTCGATTTCGCGGATCTGGCGCATGGTGATACGCCGGCCGGCCTCGACGTAGGTCTGCTTGCCGTCGGAGATATCGAACGCTGCGGTTTCACCACGCAGGCGCTCGGGGACCAGCTCCAGCTCGATCTTCTCTTTACCGAAGTGGAACCGGTTCTTCTCGAAGAAGATATCCAGCATCTGCTGGGTGCTGTAGCCCAGCGCGCGCAGCAAAACCGAAGCCGGCAGTTTGCGGCGGCGGTCAATGCGCGTGTAGATGGCATCCTTGGCATCGAACTCGAAGTCGAGCCAGGAGCCGCGATAGGGGATCACCCGCGCGGAGAACAGCAGCTTGCCCGAGGAATGGCTCTTGCCCTTGTCATGGTCGAAGAACACACCCGGCGAGCGGTGAAGCTGCGAGACGATCACGCGCTCGGTGCCGTTGATGATGAACGTCCCGTTGTCCGTCATGAGCGGCAGTTCGCCCATGTAGACTTCCTGCTCCTTGACGTCCTTGACGGACTTGTTGCTCGTGCCCTTGTCGTAAATCACGAGCCGCACCAGCACCCGAAGCGGCGCCGAGAACGTCAAACCGCGGACGCTGCACTCGCGCTCGTTGAACGCGGGGCGCCCCAGGCGGTAGCTGACATACTGCAGGTCAACCGTGCCCGAATAGCTGACGATCGGCAGCACGGACTGAAACGCGGCATGCAGGCCGACATCCCCGCGTTGCTCCGGCGCCTTGTCGGTCTGCAGGAAATCCCGGTACGATTCGATCTGCGTCTGCAGCAGATAGGGCGCCTCCAGAACGGAGGTGCGCTTGCCGAAATCCTTCCGGATGCGTTTCTTCTCAGTGAAGGAATATGCCATCTGATTCCTCTCTACCTCCCGTGCGGCGCACGGGGAATGGGGCGCGATACGCGGCTCTGCACAAGCAGAAATAGGCCGGCGGCCATACGGCCGCCAGCCGACTTACGGGTCGAGAAACAGTAGTCTCGGTTCGACAAGTGCGCGCTTACTTGAGTTCGACGGTTGCACCGGCCTCCTCGAGCTGACTCTTCATCGACTCGGCGTCCTCCTTCTCGGCCGCTTCCTTCACCGTCGCGGGGACACCTTCGACCATCTCCTTCGCTTCCTTCAGACCCAGGCCGGTGATGCCGCGGATCGCCTTGATCACGCCGACCTTGTTCTCGCCGAAGGCGCTCATCACGACATCGAATTCGGTCTGCTCTTCGACAGCCTCCGCGGCCTCGCCGCCACCGGCCGCCGGCGCGGCAACCGCCGCCGCCGCGGCGGAGACGCCAAACTTCTCTTCCATCGCGGAGATCAGATCGACGATCTCCATCACGGTCATGTTCGAGATGGTCTCGAGAATCTCGTCTTTCGAAACGGCCATTTCAGCCTCCTGTCACAAATCGTTCGCAAGACCGGGGAGCACCCGGAGCGGATTGGTTAGCCCTCGCCGGCCTTCTGCGCGCGTACGGCCTCGGTCGTACGCACCAGCTTGCCGGGCACCTCGTTGAGCGTGCGCGCGAACTTGTCCAACGGCGCCCGCAGCGTAGCCGCGAGCTGAGACAGAGCCTCGTCTCGGGTCGGTAGATTCGCCACGCGATCGAGCTCGCCCGGGCCGTACACCTGGCCGCCAATGGCGACCGTACGAACCTCGAGCTTGCCACTCGTCGATTTGGCGAAGTCCTTGACCACGCGGGCCGCCGAGCCGGGATCCTCAGTCGAGAACGCCAGCATCAGCGGGCCGGAGAGGCCCTCACGCATACACTCGAACTCGGTGCCCTCGACGGCACGGCGAGCCAGGGTGTTCTTGACCACCCGCAGATAAACGCCGGACGCACGTGCCTGCACGCGCAGCGCCGTCATCTGGTGAACGGTCAAACCCCGGTACTCCGCCGCGACGGCCGAGTGCGCCGAGCCGGCGACTTCCGCCACCTCGGCAACGACCGCCTTCTTTTCGTCGAGTCTCAGCGGCATCGAGCACCTCCTATCGGGCTGCGAGCAGCCCGCGGTGAGCCTGGCGCGTGCCGCGGGCCCAAGGCCCGGCGACGACACGCCCCCTCGGCGACCACCGGTCATGCGTTTGCACACCGGAATCGCCATCTGCGCAGGCCATTAAGCCGCCCCGCGCCATGCGCGAGGTGACACCTGCGGTCTTTGACGCGATCCGGCCGATTGCAGCCGGGGCAAACCCCGGGTGCAGCGGCCAGGCCGTGCAAAGTCGGTCGACTGTTCTACAGTCGCTTAGATGGACAGAGTCGCCTTGTCCACCTTCAGGCCCGGTCCCATCGTTGACGAGACCGTGACCCGCTTCATGTAAATGCCCTTCGAAGTCGAGGGCTTGGCCTTCATCAAGTCGTTGATCAAGGCCTGCAAATTCTCGCGCAACACATTCGCTTCGAAGTTGGCCTTGCCGATCGGAACGTGGATGATCCCGTTCTTGTCTGTGCGATAGCGCACCTGGCCGGCCTTCGCGTTGGACACCGCCTGCGCGACGTCCTGCGTCACCGTGCCCACCTTCGGGTTCGGCATCAGCCCGCGCGGGCCCAGAATCTGGCCCAGCTTGCCGACCACGGGCATGGCATCGGGGCTGGCGATGACGACGTCGAAGTTCAGCTCCCCACCCTGGATGCGCTCGGCCAGGTCGTCCATGCCGACCACATCGGCGCCGGCCGCCTGGGCAGCCTCGGCGGCATCGCCCTGGGCGAAGACGGCAACGCGGGTCGACTTACCGGTTCCATGCGGCAGCACCGTGGAGCCGCGCACCATCTGGTCCGACTTGCGCGGGTCGACACCGAGATTCACCGCCGCGTCCACCGATTCGGGGAACTTCACCGTCGACAGCTCCGACAGCAGCGAGAACGCCTCATCGGCCGCATACTCGCGATTGGGGTCGACGCGCTCGCGGATCGCCTTCTTGCGCTTGGTCAGCTTCGCCATGTCAGACGCCCTCCACGTCGATACCCATGCTCCGGGCACTGCCGGCGATGGTACGCACCGCCGCATCCATATCGGCCGCCGTCAGATCGGGCTCCTTCTGGCGCGCGATGTCCTCGAGCTGTTCACGCGTCACCTTGCCGACCTTGGTCGTCAGCGGCGTGGCACTGCCGCTCTTGAGCCCCGCGGCCTTCTTCAACAGCACCGCCGCCGGCGGTGTCTTGGTGGCGAACGTGAAGCTGCGGTCACTGTAGACCGTGATGACCACGGGGGTCGGCAGGCCCGGCTCGGTCTCCTGCGTGGCGGCATTGAACGCCTTGCAGAATTCCATGATGTTCAGACCATGCTGGCCCAAGGCCGGGCCCACGGGCGGGCTCGGGTTGGCCTGCCCTGCCGCGACCTGCAGCTTGATGTAAGCTTCGATCTTGCGTGCCATGATGTCTCCAGATACGGGTGCGAACGCCTATTCGGCTCCCCGGTTGGGATGGAGCTGCCGGCGTCCGGCAAGCCCCGTGCCGTTAGTCGGGCTTTAGCCAGACCAAAACGGCGCCCACGGTCGGGCAGAAGCCCGACCTACGGCAGATCGAGGCGGCGCTTACGCCTTCTCGACCTGACTGAATTCGAGCTCGACCGGCGTGGAACGTCCAAAAATCTGCACCGCGACCAGCAGGCGAGATTTCTCGAAGTTGACTTCCTCGACCACGCCGTTGAAGTCGTTGAACGGCCCCTCGGTGACGCGCACGACCTCGCCGGGTTCGAACAGCACCTTCGGCTTGGGCTTCTCCACGCCTTCCTGGACGCGCTCCAGGATCTGGTCCGCCTCCCGGTCCGAGATCGGAGCCGGCTTGTCGGCCGTACCGCCGATGAAGCCAAGCACGCGCGGAACGTTCTTCACCAAGTGCCAGGTCTCGTCGTTGAGTTCCATATGCACCAGCACGTAGCCGGGAAAGAACTTGCGCTCGGACTTGCGCTTCTGTCCGCCACGCACCTCAACGACCTCTTCGGTCGGTACCATGATCTCGCCGAAGTAATCATCAAGACCGCTACGGACGACGTGCTCCTGTAGTGAGCGCTTGACCGAGGTCTCGAACCCCGAGAACGCCTGGACTACGTACCAGCGTTTGGCCATGTCAGCCCACCCCCGTAATGGCGCCGTATCCCCAAGACAGCAGCATATCCAGCAGCCAGAGGAAGATCCCGACCAGCACGACCACCACAAGAACAATCAGCGTGGTCTGAATGGCCTCCGTGCGCGTGGGCCAGACCACCTTGCGCAGCTCGATCCGGGCGTTTTGCATGAAGGACCAAGCGCGCTGCCCCTGTTCGCTCGAGTAAGCCACCGCCAATGCGACAACCGCCACGGCGATGAGCGCAACCGCGCGGTACAGTTGTGATATCTCGCCAAACCAATAGAAGGCGAACACGCCCCCTGCGAGGAGGGCGAGCGCGACCCCGAGCTTGAGCGTGTCGAGCCAGGTACCCTGCGTTTCGGCCTTGGCCACCATTATGCGATGCGCGCTTCCGATTGGAGCCCGCTCCGGGCCGGGGCGGGCGAACGTATGGCAGGCCAGGAGGGACTCGAACCCCCAACCCTCGGTTTTGGAGACCGATGCTCT
>JBBEEB010000013.1:0-1341 GCA_040880995.1 Halofilum sp. (in: g-proteobacteria) | reverse complement strand
GGGCGTTGGTGCGCAGCGTTTCCAGCTTTTCCTCGACTACTGAAGCCATGCGTCCCGCCTCGCCTTGAGCGCACGCTCGCGATACGGCAGGAAGTCGGCGCTATCCACCAGTAGGCGCGACAGCAAGGCTGCGTGGGTTTCGGGATCGCGGCGATGGATAAGCTTGCCGCCAAGCACGGCAGAACGGTAGGGCATCACACCAGCGCTTGCGCTACCCGGTCACCACCCCGGACATCGCCGCTGAGCGCGCCCTGGGTCCAATAGCCGCGCAGACAGAACCTCTGTGCCCCCCGCGGCAGCAAATGGTCCATCAGGCAACGCGATATAGCATGAAATCAACGTGCACAGCGTCATACGGAAACACGATCCGTCCGTCGCCTTCGCGCTCCAGGATGCCCGCATCGAGCAGCGCATGGACATCGCGATGAACCGCCTTCACGTCACGCCCCACGCGCCGCGCGAGTTCGCGCAGGGTCATCGGACCTTGCCCTGTCATTGTATGCAGCAGCACCCACCGCTTTTTGGTGAGCGTTTCCCACAGAAGCTCGACCGAGCTGAAGGAAATGTGTGCGCCCTGCTGGTGCCCTTCGAATGCCGCCAACGCGCGCTGGGTCACGGCCTCACGCGAGGCTACGGAGAGCGTTACGGTGGCCATGGTGTTCGCTACCTCCACTGGTCTACGTCGAACCAGAAATCCGCCAGCAGTTGGGCCGGCGTCGTAAATGCGTAGGTCTCCTCCCGTGGACCGACGTGCTTGTGGTCCCCTTTGCCCGCCTCGTTGTCATATCGGAGGACGCAGACGCCGGCGATCACGTAAGCCAGCGCATATTTGTATGGGTGCGCGGATCCCCAAACAGGTTCCGGTACGCGCCAGATGCGCAGTTCGACGAACGCGTCGGTCGCTACTTGATGGCGCTCGTACAGGAGGAGATCTGCGCTCATGTTGGCGAGGATGACAACAGCAGCAAGTGTTGTCAAACAGTCCAACACGTCGCGAGCGCCCACGAGTCAGGATCCGCTGCTTATCCGAGCACCTCGGCCCGCCGGGACGAACTGCTCCATCATCAGCGGTCCATGGCACGCCGGGTCGGCCGACCGCCAAATCGTAAACGATGCCCGAGTTGCACAGAGCGGCGGGCGTCGGAGCGGACGAGCAAAACGTAAACCATGTGCCAGGTCCAGAACGTTGTGCATGGCTTGCACAGAGCGCTCGCGGCGGATTTCGGCAGCCGGGCCGAATACCGCAACGCCAATCCCCTCTCCCACCGAGACTGTCGCAAAAACGGTGTAGCCCGGATGCAGCGAAGCGGAATCCGGGACGAGGGCGCGCGGTGGCGCGGT
>JBBEEB010000012.1:0-7766 GCA_040880995.1 Halofilum sp. (in: g-proteobacteria) | reverse complement strand
GACACCCTCCTCCGGGAGAGGGCTAGGGTGAGGGGCCGAGCGTTAGCGAGGACGATTGTGGCAGCGAGGCGCGCCCTCACCCCAACCCCTCTCCCCGGGGGAGAGGGGCTATAGAGATTCCGGTCGTGGATATTCTCCGTTTATCTTTGGTTTGGCCCCGCCGCCATTCGGCGGACTGGGGAGCGGCGCCGAACGGCGAAAACCTGATTCAGTAAACCAATCGGCCGGTCAGCGTAAAAAGGTCTGATAGGCGGGGTTGTCGGACTCCTCGGTCCAGAAGTAACCGAGGTCATCGAGGAACTGTCGAAAGCGGCGCTCGTCGTCCTTGGGGACCTGCATGCCGGCGAGCACGCGCCCGTAGGCGGCACCGTGGTTGCGGTAGTGGAACAGGCTGATGTTCCAGCCGCGGCCCATACCGTCGAGGAATTTCTGCAGCGCACCCGGGCGCTCGGGGAACTCGAAGCGCAACACGCGCTCGTTGTTGATCCCGCCGTTGACGTGCCCGCCGACGAGATAGCGCACGTGCAGCTTGGCCATTTCGTTATCGGTGAGGTCCTTCACCTCATAGCCCTTGCCGTGCAAGTCCTCGATGATGTCGCGGCGCTCATCCGGCCCACCATTGGTGCGCACGCCCACGAACACATGGGCGTCGCTGTCGTCCGAGTAGCGGTAGTTGAACTCGGTGATCGAACGCTTGCCCAGCGACTGACAGAATTTGCGGAAGCTGCCGGGGCGCTCGGGGATGGTCGCCGCGAACAGCACCTCGCGCTGCTCGCCCAATTCGGCCCGCTCGGCCACGTGGCGCAGCCGGTCGAAGTTGATGTTCGCACCGGCGACCACGGCCACCATGTTCTCGTCGCGCAGGCCTTCGCGCTCGATGTAGCGCTTCATGCCGGCCACGCCGAGCGCGCCGGCCGGCTCGGCCATGGTGCGGGTGTCGCCGAAGATGTCCTTGATGGCAGCGCAGATCTCGTCCGTACTGACCAACACCATCTCGTCGACATACTTGCGCGCCAGCCGGAAGCTCTCCTTGCCCGGCTGCGCCACGGCCACGCCGTCGGCGAACAGGCCGACGTGATCGAGCCGAACCCGGCGGCCACGCTTCAGTGAGGTGGTCATCGACGCGGCATCGTCGGGCTCGACGCCGATGATCCTGGTCTCCGGCCGCAGGTACTTCACGAAGGCCGCGATACCGGCGATGAGGCCACCGCCGCCCACGGGCACGAAAATCGCGTGCAGGTCGTCGCCGAACTGCCGGCACAGTTCCATGCCGACCGTGCCCTGCCCGGCGATGGTGTCGGGATCGTCGAAGGGATGGATGAACGGGAAGCCCTTCTCCTCCTCGATCTCGCGCGCGTGCGCATAGGCCTCGTCGTAGGCGTCACCATGCAGGACGGCGCGCGCACCCAGGGCTTTTACCGCGTCGACCTTGATCTGGGGCGTCGTCCGGGGCATGACGATCACGGCGCTCAGGCCCAGGCGCTTGGCGGCCAGCGCCACGCCCTGCGCGTGATTGCCGGCCGAGGACGCGACCACGCCCTCGATGGCCTGCTCGCGGTTCAGGCGCCAGATCTTGTTGTAGGCGCCGCGGAGCTTGAACGAAAAGATGCTCTGCAGGTCTTCCCGCTTGAGCAGCACACGATTGTTCAGCCGGCGCGAGAGCGCGTAGGCCTCCTCGAGCGGGGATTCGACGGCGACGTCGTAGACACGCGCCGAGAGGATCTTTTCGATATAGCGGTCCATAGCCGGGCTACGGTAGCAATTCGCCACCGAGTTGCACAGGGAAACCCCGAGTGACCGCATCGCCGTGGAGAGCACGGCAGGGCCGCCGACGCGGTGAAACAAAAAAGCCCCGCAACCTGCGCGGGGCTAAAAGGAGGGAGTGAAGTCGTGTCTGGGCTGCGGTCTACAGCCTCCTACGAGCGAGGAGCTCAATGCTCGAAGCGGCCGCGCCAGGTGTTCCAGAGCCGGCCCAGCGTCTCGCCGCGGTCGAGCCACACGGCCATATCGTTGGAGACATAGGTGGTGGCCACCGGATAGTCAGTGTTTCGCGTGTTCATCGTCGGGTTCCTCCTTCGGGGGCGTTGGCGACGCTTATGATAATGAAGGAAACCAATTGTTTTAAAAACAGCTACAGAGGAATTGCACTTGTTCCGAATTGGAACACTTATCATCCAAAGGCTTGACTTGCGCCCCCGCGAGGAGCCTACCCCAGAGCGCCCGCTCTCAGGGGTCTGTAGGACCTGGACAAGTCGTCTGTTCGGCAACGACGGCGACATTACCACGGCGACCGACACTTGCCGACCCCGATCCTATCGCCGGGACTTCATATTATGGCCATTCACGGAATGTTCAAAAACTTTCCGCCTGGAACAATCGTCGTTCCGAATTCGAGAATATCGGGTGTATGCGCTGGCACGGCCCGATCCTTGAGCGGGCATAATGCGGTCCCGCTGCCCGACGCGGGTCGCCGCGAACGGTCGCACGCAACACTTGGAGACAAGCCATGACGCAGGACGAGCAGAAACGCGGCGCCGCCGAGGCGGCCCTGGCTTATGTCGACGACGACATGGTCGTGGGCGTCGGCACGGGCTCAACGGTCAATCACTTCATCGATGGCTTGGCCGCCAAGGCCGCACGGATCGAAGGCGCGGTTGCCAGCTCGGAGGCGACCGCCGAGCGCTTGCGGGCACAGCGGATTCCCGTCATCGAACTCAACGATGCCGGCATCCTCCCGCTCTACATCGACGGCGCGGATGAGTTCACGCGCCACCGCGCACTCATCAAAGGGGGCGGAGGCGCGCTCACGCGGGAGAAGATCGTGGCGGCGGCGAGTGAGCGCTTCGTCTGCATCGCGGACGCCGGCAAGCGCGTGGACTGGCTGGGCGAGTTCCCGCTCCCCGTGGAGGTCATTCCCATGGCGCGGTCTTTCGTCGCCCGCGAGCTGATGAAGCTCGGTGGGCGCCCGGAGTGGCGCCACGGCGCCACCACGGACAATGGGAATGTAATCCTGGACGTGCATCATCTCCAGATCAGCGAGCCGATCCACATGGAGCGTCACATCAACGATATCCCGGGCGTGGTGAGCAACGGCATCTTCGCCCTGCGGCCAGCCGACGAGATCCTGGTTGCCGGTGAGAATGGGGTGGAGCGCATCACGTGATGCGCACCGGCGCACGAACGAGCGCCCGCTGCACTACTACGGGCCTACTTCCCGGCAAGCCCAGCCACGCGCGCGCAGCGTGGCCACAATGCGTGGACGACGAACCAACCCGGGTTATACGCCCCCTAACGAAAAACGCCGCAACGGCGGAACCGTTGCGGCGTTTCAAGGCGTTGGCTGGGGGAGCAGGATTCGAACCTGCGTTGGCGGAGTCAGAGTCCGCAGTCCTACCACTAGACGATCCCCCAGTGGCCGTAGGCCAAGATGCTACGAAACGAAGCCGGCGCGGACAAACCGCGCCGACTCGTCGCGGCTAGCGCTTGGAGTACTGCGTCGCGCGGCGGGCCTTGCGCAGACCGATCTTCTTGCGCTCGACCTCGCGATCGTCGCGCGTCAGGAATCCACCCTTACGCAGCACCGGGCGAAGCGTCTCGTCGTAGTTGACCAGCGCCCGGGCGACGCCGAGCTGGATCGCGCCGGCCTGCCCGCTGCCACCACCGCCCTCGACGGTGACGTAGAAATCGAAGCGGTCGCTCATCTCCACCCGCTCGATCGGTTGGCGCAGGATCATACGGGCCGTTTCGCGACCGAAATACTCATCGACCGGCTGGCCGTTGACATTGATCCGCCCTGAGCCCGCGCGCATGAACACGCGTGCGCTCGAGGTCTTGCGGCGGCCGGTACCGTAGCTCTGTTGCTGCATCGACAATCTTCCCCGTGGTCCGCGCCGCTCAGAGATCGAGCGGTTGCGGCTGCTGCGACTGGTGACGGTGCTCCGGACCCCGGTACACCTTGAGCTTGCGCAACATCGCCCGACCGAGCGGGTTGCGCGGCATCATACCCTTGACCGCGTACTGGATGATCCGCTCGGGCGCACGCTCACGCAGCCTGCCCAGCGGCTCCGACTTGAGGTTGCCGACGTAGCCGGTCCAGCGGTGATAGTACTTATCCTGCTCTTTGCGACCGCTCACGCGGATCTTGTCGGCATTGACCACGACAATGTAGTCACCGGTATCCACGTGGGGCGTGTACTCGGGCTTGTGCTTGCCGCGCAGGCGGCGCGCGATCTCGGTCGCCAAGCGGCCGAGCGTCTTATCGCTGGCATCGACGACGTACCAGTCGCGCGTGACTTCCGCTGGCTTCGCGCTGAACGTTTTCATGAGGACTCCGAGCCCATCCGTATACGACGCCGCCCGCCCGTAGGTCAGGCCTGCCGAAAAGCAGGCGATTGTACCGAGTGGCCGAGGGACTGACAAGCCGGCCGTACGGCGGTTGCATCCCGGAGGCAGGGTTGCTACAAAGCATGCGCGGCTCGGCGCCGCGCCGCGATTCAGTGGCAGGGGTTCACCGGCAGGCGCACAGCGCCGCCGGATTTCGCCGGCGCGGCCGCCGCAGCACTACAGCGCACAACAACAACAAACAACAACAATAACCGGGTCGCACAAGCGGCTATTCACAACAAGAAAAATACGGCGGGGGCTCAAGAGCCCCTTTTTTTTGTTCTACGCAACGCCGCCCGCGTTTCAGACCGCAGGAATCGGCGCGAGTTCCCGGCGGCGGCCCGCTACAGCCGCAAGCTCCGGTCCAGATTGCGCCCATAGAAGATCTCGGCCATCTCGCGGCGCACCTGCTGCTCCACCTTCTCCAGCTCGCGCGGCGGCAGGTCTTCCTTGCCGGCCCCGAACAGGTAGTCGTTCAGGTCGAAGTCGTTGAGCACCATCTTCGTGTGAAACAGATTCTCCTGGTACACGTTGACGTCGAACATCTGATAGCGCTGTTTGGTGTCGCGCGACATGTAGTTCTGAATCGAGTTGATCTTGTGGTCGATGAAGTGCTTTTTGCCCTTCACGTCCCGCGTGAAGCCGCGCACGCGGTAGTCGGCGATCACGATGTCCGACTCGAAGCTGTGGATCAGATAGTTGAGCGCCTTGAGCGGCGATATCCGCCCGCAGGTGGACACGTCGATATCCGCCCGGAAGGTGCTGATCCCCCCGTCCGGGTGGCTCTCCGGGTACGTGTGCACCGTGATGTGGCTCTTGTCGAGGTGACCGACCACGGTCTGCGGCAACGGGCCGGGCGACTCCGAGTTCGACAAGGCCTCCGAGGTGACCGGCTCCTCGGAGATCAGCAGCGTCACGCTCGCACCTTGCGGCTCGTAGTCCTCGCGCGCGACGTTGAGGATGTTGGCCCCGATCAGCGAGGCGACATCCTGCAGAATCTGGGTCAGCCGCTCGGCGTTGTAGGCCTCGTCGATGTACTCGATGTACTCGCGCCGGTGCTGCTCGCTCTGGGCGTAACAGATATCGTGGATGTTGAAACTGAGGGTCTTGGTCAGGTTATTGAAGCCCTGGAGCCGAATGTTACGCTTCACCGGTTCGGTCACCGTGCCACCCTCCGTCAACGTCGCGCACGGCCACCCGCGCGCCCTGGACCTGGCCGACGGCCTTACCGCCGGCGTTCGACCGCCGCCAGCTACGGGCGACGGGAAGCCGACCATTTTAGCAAAACCCTGAGCGCGGTTACGATCCGCCGCTAGGGAAGGTCTGATTGATCCATTGTGGCCGCGCTTGAGCCGATTTGGGCCACGTGACTAGGCGCGCATGCCGACCCGGCAGCCTAATCGGCGCCGCAACACCGCGGCCAAAAGTGGCCTCACGCTTCGCGCAGCTCCCAGTCATGGGTAATCGTGGCAGTCGTGGCCAGCATCCGCGCCACCGAGCAGTACTTGTCCGCCGAAAGCTGCACCGCCCGGTCGAGCTGCTTCTCCGTCACCTCGGACCCGCTCACCACGAAATGCAGATGGATTCGGGTAAACACCTTGGGATCGGTCTCGGCGCGCTCGGCCTCGATTTCCACATGGCAGCTCGCTGGCGGCCGGCGCGACCGCTCGAGGATATTGACGACATCGAAGGCACTGCAGCCGCCCAGACCGAGCAGCACCATCTCGGTCGGTCTCGGCCCCTCGTCCGCGCCCCCCTCGCTCGGCGGCCCGGCCATAAGTACCTGATGCCCTGAGCCACTCTCGCCGAGAAAGCGCGCATCCCCCTGCCAAGTCACGGTCGCTCGCACGTTTGCCTCCTTTCTTTGACACGCTGGAATCTGCGGTCAAGAATACCTGTATGGTTCAGATTACGCCTCCAGCACCTCCGCCGCCCTGGCTGGATGTTTTTCTCCAGCACAGTCACCGACGTCATTACTCCGCCCGTACCACGATCATCCACGGCGGCGACGAATCGAACTCCCTGTTCTATATCCTCGAGGGCTCGGTCAGCGTCGTCATCGAGGACTCCGAGGGCCGCGAGCTCGTGCTCGCCTACCTCAACAAGGGCGAGTTCTTCGGCGAAATGGGTTTATTCGACCAGGAGACGCAGCGCAGCGCCTGGGTCGTCGCGCGCACCTCGTGCGAAGTCGCCGAGGCCGAGTACGGCCAGTTCCAGCAGATGTCCGAGCACACCCCGGCCATGCTGTTCGATCTGGCCTCGCAGATGGCTGCGCGGCTGCGGCGCACCAGCGCCAAGGTCCGCGACCTGGCGTTCCTGGACGTAACCGGCCGCGTCGCCGGAACTTTACTGGATCTCGCCAAGGAACCGGACGCGATGACCCACCCCGACGGCATGCAAGTGAAGATCACCCGCCAGGAAATCGCCCGCATCGTCGGCTGTTCACGCGAGATGGTCGGCCGTGTACTGAAGGACCTGGAGGACCAGGGCCTGATCCACGCCCGCGGCAAGACCATGGTGGTCTACGGTACCCGCTAGCGGGCTCGCGGCGTCCCCGTGCTCGTATAACACCGCCGTAACGATGAAGGGGCCGGTCCCGTACCGGCCCCTTCGCGTTCACACCTTGCCCCACCGGAGCTACAGACGCTCCGGCAGATGCCCCCGGATATCGTCCGCCCGGTGGCTCACCAGATCCTTGTTGAGGCTCTGCACCACACAGCTCCCCGTGCTGCGGTCCAGCGCGGAGCGCAACGCTCCGAGGAACTGCGGCGCCGCCACCAGGTACAGCCGCTGCATCTCCCCCTGCACCCGCGCCTGCTTGAGCTTCTGCGCGATATCGCGTGCGAAGGTGCGCGAGTAGGTCTCGCGAATGCTCTCCTGCGGCTCCAGCCGGTGACCTCCCGCCGGCCCACCCGAACTACCGCGCCCCGGCTCGTCGCTGCCGAGTTCGTGCTCGGGTAGCCGCTCGGGCGGATTGACCAGATCCTCCTGCTCGCGCAGCGGTCCCCGCGGCCGATCGACCGTAAACAACCGTGCCCGCGCCTCATCGGCCACTAGAATCCAGGTCGGCTCCATCGCTCCTCCTTGGGTTCACCGCGCAATTCCATGGAGAATAGTTCCCACGGTCGCGAATTCACGCTCAACCGCACCCACCCTGGCGCTCGCCCGCAACACAGCCCCAGGCCGCCTTCTGTACGGCCTTGTAGAGACGAGCTTCCAATGTCCCTCGCCCTGGACATGCATGCCGCGAACCCGCTGAGAGGCCGCTCGGGTGACGCATACCGAGTCCCACCGCTATAGTAAGCGCCCGCGGGCCCAGGTCCGCGGGGCAGCACACGGGCCTGTAGCTCAGCGGTCAGAGCAGGGAACTCATAATTCCTTGG
>JBBEEB010000011.1:6437-8014 GCA_040880995.1 Halofilum sp. (in: g-proteobacteria) | reverse complement strand
CCCGCTGCACCCCGGGGTTGCAATCGGGGGCGCTAAGGCGCACCATCGTCGGTGCAGAGTATGTGTTCCTCCAGTAAGTCCTCCCGGTGGTCGATCCAGTAAATGGCAGTCACTCCCAGAGGGCGTTCCAAGGAACGACCTGCAGCATCTTTTCAATTGCATCTCCAGGGAGATGATTAGCATGGCAACTGGTACAGTGAAGTGGTTCGACGACGCCAAGGGCTTCGGTTTTATTGCGCCGGAAGACGGCAGCAATGACGTGTTCGTACATCACACCGGCATTCAGGGCGACGGCTTCAAGAGCCTCGCCGAAGGCCAGAATGTCGAGTTCGAAACGCAGAACACCCCGAAGGGTCTTGCGGCGTCGAACGTTCGCGCCATTTAAGACCGGCGATCCTGAATCGCAGGTGTTGAAAGGGCCCCGCTTCGGCGGGGCCTTTTTCGTGGTGCGCCAGGCATGGCGCGCAGCGCCATGACTGGCGCTATTCCGTTGGCTGTGGTGGCCGACGGGACGACTTGGGGGTGAAAGTCCCCTACGGACCGCTGATAGCGGGAACCGTTAGCTGACCAGCGAGGACTACCGCCGCGCGGTGGGGTTGTCCCTGTAGGCAAAGCTCCCGCCTGGCGAACGGGGCCCGCGTACGAAACGGGTCGCCGTGGGCAAGCAGGCCATGATCTGCGAACCCGATGTTGCCTAGAACGGCGGCGCGCGGGCCCATCCCGCAGCGAAGTCATTCCGCGCGACTCCATTTTCCGGCTACGGCCCATCCATGGCTCGATTCGTGCGTATGCCCTGAAGGGCCTACCGAATCGATGGAGTTGCCGAAATGCCGCGTCTACTGATACTTGCAGCACTCACCCTGAGTGCTTCGATTGCCGCCGCCGAGCCAGCGCAGGTCGAGATGGTCCAACCGCCGGCGTCGGTTGGCGCGGGTGACGAGCAGCGTCCGCTGGCGCCGGGCATGGCGCTTGGCAGCGGCGATCTGCTGCACGTCGGTGACGCGGGCCGCTTGCGCCTGCGCCTCGCCGAGGGCAGCGCCGTGAAGGTCGGCAGCGACGCGCGCCTGCGCCTGACCCAGCTGCGTGCGGCTGCGGACGGCGATGGCGGCGGTGCGGTCCAGAGCGAAGGTGAGGGCGGCGGTGGCGCGCAGCGGGGTGACGCCGTGATCGTCAACGAACCCGGCGACCGGGGCGTATTCCGGGGGCTGCTCGACATCATCGGGGGCGCCTTCCGGTTCACCACCGACTCCGAGGCCGAGGACCGGGCGCGCGACATCGAATTCCGCGTCGGGCCGTTCGTGACGGGCATCCGCGGCACTGACATCTGGGGCAAGGCGACCGCCGATCGTCAGTTCGTCGTGCTGTTGGAGGGCGAAGTCGACGTCCGTGTTGATTCGCAGACAGGTCGCCTGACGCAGCCCGGCACGGCTGTGGTGGCGTCAAACGACGGAGAGCCGCAAATCGGCGTCTCCATCGACCCCGATACCATCCAGCGTTTCGCGCGCGAGACGGAGCCCGTCGAAGGTCAGGCGCGGCTGATCGTGGATGGACCCTGGATCGTCATGCTTGATACCGCC
>JBBEEB010000011.1:0-6337 GCA_040880995.1 Halofilum sp. (in: g-proteobacteria) | reverse complement strand
CGCATGGCCCACTAGGCCTGTCCCTGCGCTGATATAGTGACGCGCATCGAGTCAGTTCACGGGTGAAAATCGGGATGGATCACGCGCTTTTTGTAGAAATAGGGATGGGCGCCGACCTGCACGGGCAAGACCCTACGAAAGCGAGCGTACGCGCTGTCGAAGATGTCCTGCATCGCAACTCGCTGCCCGGCATGAACGAGCTGCTCAACGGTGACATGAGCCGCATGCGTGTGGAGGTCACGCTCGCCGTGCCGGAGGATGCCGACCAGGTGGATACGGAGGCCGTAAAGGCACGATTCCCGTACGGTCGGATCTCCTGCGAGGTGGTCACCGGCGGACTTGCAGCGCCGAGCGGCCGTCTCAATGCCGAACGTGGCGATACGCGTGACGCCATGTATATCGCGATTGCGGTGATCAGGGCGGGCTACGACGACGCGTGATTCGGGCGCGCAAAAGCATCAGCCCTATCGAGCAATGGGCCGCGAGTTCGTAGGGTCAATCGCGGATTGCAAGAGCGCGTATCTTGGCGCGAGCGCTTTCCGAATTCGTCGTCGACCGCGATGCTGCGATTCTAGACCCGCCTCTCATACTGCACGCATCGCCTGGCAGTGTGTCGCGGCGATAACCGAGTCGCGGGCGGTCACAGTCCGCCCGCGACTCGGAGGTTGAGGATGGGTGTGGGTTACTCGCTCGCTTCCTGGATTCGCTCGCTCAAATCCTCATCGTTGCGCGAGGCTTGGGCGATGCTGTTGAACTCTTGTACTTCAAGGCCGGCCTCGTCCACGGCCGCGGCCATTTCCTGCTGCGCTTCTTGTTGCAGCTGCGATGCTTGCTCTTCATCAGCCTGCTGAAGCTGCGAGGCGAATTCCTGTTGAATCTGTTGCACCTCGGCCTGGGCGGCAGCGAAGGACTCGATCTGTTCCTGTTCGAAGCTTGCCTCGTTGCCGCTCGCGTTCTCGCTGGCGGCATGGACGGCGGGTGCGATGGCGAACAGTGCAGTGAACACGCCGGCTGGCAGGGACTTGCGGTTTACAATCGTCATACGGGGATCTCCGGTGACCTGGTGTGAGAGTCAATGGCCGACAAGGCGCCAGGGGCGTCGTGCCGTGCAACGATCGACGGGCATGCTGAAGGAGACCGGATTGCCGTGAATTGTCCGCGGCATTACGCGATCTTAATGGGGCGACCAAGCACCGGGGCGGAGAAGGTCTGTCGCAAAAGCGGTAGCAGCGTGGGCCAGATATTGTCGAGCAGGAGTGCGTGGCCGCGGGGAGTAGGGTGGATGCTGTCGCCCTCGAGCAGGCGGTGGTGGCGGTCGTCTAGATCGGTGTCTTCGGCGCGCGCGAGCACCCGCGGTACCAGTGTCGCGCCGGTGGTGTCCGCGACCCCACGGTACACGTCCTCGAACCGGCGGCCGTAGTTCGGCCCGTAGCGCGCCGGCAAGCGCACGCCGAGGAGCATCACGCGTGCGCCCGACGCCTGGGCCCGATTCACCATGTCCGTGAGCCGGGTGCGGATCACCTCGAGCGGTGGCTCCTCGATACCCTCCGGGAGGCCTTGCATGACGTCGTTGATCCCGAGCTGGATGACGACAATGACGGGGTCGTAGCGCTCGAGCGCGGTCGGAAGCCGCACCTGCCCGCGCCAGGTCTTCTCGCCGCTGAGGCTGATGTTGGCGACGTCGTGCGGGAAACCGTGCACCTCGAGACGCGCATGCAGCAGCTCGACCCAGCCCTCGTCGTCGGTCACGCCGTAACCGGCGCTGATACTGTCACCGAGGACGAGCAGCGTCGGCGGCCTGCCCGCTTCCGCGGCAAGGATCATCAGCAGCAGCGTACTGGCGAGGAAGGCACGCATGAACGGCCCCGCCGTAGTCGAATAGGCACGATCCAAGCTTCACACTACGGCAGTCTAGGTCAGCGCGTGGCTGCTCGCATGCGAGAGAAGACGGGGTCTGGCGCCGAAGCTGTAATCCAGAGCGCCGCGTGGGCGAGGGTTGCGGCGGCACCGCGCAGTCCGATCATCAACCCACGGAGGCGACTTGGACCGGGGGCGAAACAGAAGGTCGAACCCACCCCGCACGGCTGTCAGAGCGAAACATGGGGCTGCAAGACCGAGCCCCATTCGCCTGATGTCTTTGTGACCCATACGCCATTGTGATCCGGAGTCTTTGATCGGGCAGCACCCGAGACGTTATAAAGACACTCGCGGCGCAGCCGCTGCTCGTCAGAGTGGATCGAGTCTCCGTTATACTCGCGCCTCATCGAAGGATCAAAGACGCCCACGCATGCCGACGGCTCCTGCCACCAAGCCAGCGCTCGAATTCAAGGGTCGGATGACGACGCTGACCATCCTGCGTCTGTTGGAGCCGTCGGTCGAGGTGCTCGCGCGCGAACTGGACCGCCATGTCCAGCAGGCACCGGGGCTTTTTCAAGGCCTTCCCGTGATCCTTGACGTCGGCGAAGTCGCGTCAAGCGACCTCCACATGGACCTGCCGGGCTTGGCCGCTCATTTACGGTCGCGGCATCTGATCCCCATAGGGGTTCGCGGCAGCGATGCGCGTTGGGTCGAAGCGGCAGAGACCGCCGGGCTTCCGATCTTTCCCGAGGAGAGCGATTCCGCGGCACGCTCCGATCCGTCGCCGAAAGCCAACGGCGAACCCGAAGCCGGTGCCTGCGGTTTGGTGATTACCGAGCCGGTGCGTTCCGGGCAGCAGGTTTACGCACGCGGCGGGGATCTCGTCGTGATTGCGGCGGTGAGCCCCGGAGCGGAGCTGTTGGCAGACGGGCATATCCACGTTTATGGTGCGCTCAGCGGGCGTGCTCTCGCCGGTGTGCAAGGCGACACCAGCGCGCGAATAATATGCCGAAGCTTCCACGCCGCGCTCGTGTCAGTCGCCGGAACCTACAGCATCAGCGACCAGTTCGACGAAGAGCTATCGGGGATGCCGGTGCAGACCTTTCTGCAGCAGGGCACGCTACGCATCGAGCGTTTGTGATTGGAACATCAACCGGCCGTCGTCGCGGGCCGGCCTACGCCTGAAGGGGAACCAAGTTGGGAAAGATCGTTGTGGTCACTTCCGGAAAGGGCGGCGTCGGCAAGACGACGAGCTGCGCGGCCCTCGGTACCGGCCTTGCCAGAGCGGGGCATCGCACCGTGGTCATCGATTTCGATGTCGGTCTGCGCAATCTCGATCTGATCCTGGGAGTCGAGCGACGCGTCGTTTACGACTTCATCAACGTCATCAACAATGAAGCGACGCTCAATCAGGCATTGATCCGCGATAAGCGTGAAGACAATCTCTACATCCTGGCTTCGTCACAGACGCGCGATAAAGAGGCGCTGACCGAAGAAGGCGTGGACCGCGTGCTGACCGAACTCGTGAAGGACTTCGATTACGTCGTCTGCGACTCGCCGGCCGGCATCGAGCATGGCGCGATGATGGCCATGTACTTCGCCGATGAAGCCATCGTCGTCGCCAATCCTGAAGTCTCTTCCGTGCGCGATTCGGACCGAGTCCTCGGCATGCTCTCGAGCAAGACGCGCCGCGTCGCCAACGGCGAATCCAGGGTACGCGAGCACTTGCTGCTGACGCGCTATTCGCCGGAGCGCGTGCAGCGCGGAGAGATGCTCAGCGTCGAGGACGTAAAGGATATTCTCGCAATCGACCTCCTCGGCGTCATACCCGAGAGTCAGTCCGTGTTGAGCGCATCGAACGCAGGTTCGCCGGTGATACTGGACGAGGGCTCCGACGCCGGCCAAGCCTACCAGGACGCCGTCGCCCGTTTCCTGGGCGAGGAACGCTCACTCCGATACATCGACGTCGAGAAGAAGGGCATTCTCGGCCGGCTGTTTGGGAGCTGAAACCCATGAGCTTGCTCGATTACTTTCGCTCCCAACGCAACAAGCGCTCGGCAGGCCTCGCAAAAGAACGCCTGCAGATCCTGGTCGCCCATGAGCGTGCCGCCCGAGACGGTCTCGATTATCTGCCCGCGCTACAAGATGAGCTGTTGGCCGTGATCCAGAAATACGTCGAAGTCGACCGAGACGCCGTCCATATCGACCTTGATCGCGAGGGCGACTGCGAGGTCTTGGAACTGAACGTTACCTTGCCCGATCGGCGGTAGAGGACGGGAGGCATAGAGGACGATCCCGGATCAGCAGCTCGGGGGTCGTCGGGACGGCTGGCATGCTACGCCAGGGTGGCGTTGAACTTAGCCCGAAAGGCTCGGATTCTCCGTCACCAGACCGTTCAGAATGTGCTCCAGGTCTGAGGTGGGCAGGGGATGGAAGAAGTAGAACCCCTGAGCCAGGTCGCAGCGCATCTCTTGGATCAACGTCAGCTGTTCACGATTCTCGACGCCTTCAGCCACGACCTCGAGGCCTAGGCGATGGCCGATGAAGATTGAGGCCTCCATGATGGCCCGATCCTCCGGCTGGTCAGGAGCATCCCTTATGAAGGTCCGGTCGATCTTGAGCGCCGTGACTGGAAAGAGCTTGAGATAGCTCAGCGACGAATAACCGGTGCCGAAATCATCGATGGCGATGCGAAAGCCCAGGTGGTGGAGCCGGCGCAAGCCATCGAGGATCCAGTCATCGGCTTCGATCAGCACATTCTCTGTAAGTTCGAGACCGATGTGCTGAGGCCCCAGGCCATGGCGTGCCAGGCAAGCCTCGAAGCGCTGGAACACATCGGACCGGCTTATCTGCCGACCGGAAAAATTGATATCGATGCGTCCGATTGGGAGCCCGGCGTCTTGCCACAGGGCCCTCTGACGACAGGCGGTCTCCAGGACCCAGTCACCGAGGCGATGGATCAGGTCGGAGCGCTCGGCGAGGGGGATGAACTTGGCTGGCGAGATCGGCGGGCCCTCCACTGGCTGCCAGCGCAGGAGTGCCTCAAGGTTCTCGATGCGCCCGCTGGCGACCGATACCTGAGGCTGGTAGTGCAGCGATAGCTCTTCGCTGTCTAGGGCCTGCTCCAGCCGGTCCATGAGTCGATGCTGGTAGATCAGGTCGTCGTGGAGCTGCTGGTCGAAAAAGCAGACGCTGCCGCGACCATCCAGCTTGGCCCGGTTCTTCGCTACATCGGCGTTGCGAATCAGCTCGCGCGCCGTATCCCCGTTATCGGGATAAAGGCTGATACCCAGACAGGCCGTCACCTGCCGCCGCGATTCTTCCATCAGGAACGGTGTACGCAAAACCCGTTGGACCTTGTGAACCAGCTGCGAGAGCACATCGTCGCGCTGAAAGCTCGGGAAGGCGATCACGAACTCGTCGCCGGAGAGTCGCGACACCATGTCCGAGGCGCGCGTCTCCTGATGCAGCCGCCGGGTCAACTCGACCAGCAGCTGGTCTCCGTATTCGTAGCCCAGCGTGTCATTGATCTCCCCGAAGTTGTCGACATCCAGGTGGATCAGCACCAACCCGGTATCCTGGCGGCGACAATCTGCGATGGCATCGTCCAACTGACCTTCGAAGGCAGGGCGGTTGGGCAGGTGGGTCAGCGAATCGAAGCGCATGGCGAAATCCAGCTCGCGATGCGCCCGCTTCTGATCCGAGAGATCCACATCGACGCAGAACATCAGCGGGTCGTCGGTGTGCTCGCCGAGCATGACATGGTGAGAGAAGACCGGAACCGGGTCTCCGCTCTTGTGCTGAAGCTCGAGTTCCTCGGCGGGAATCTCGATCCCGTCTCGCAGCCACGCCTTATGCGCCTCGATCACCGGCTCGCGCATCGGAGGCGGAATGATCAGCTCTTCCAGAAACTGCCCTTGAGCCTCGTCGGCGGCATAGCCATAAAGCCGGGTGCTGGCCTCGTTCCAGTAGATTACTCGGCGGTCGCGGTCATAGCCCTGAACCGCCACCTTGGGCAGGCTCTCCAGCAGACCCCGGAAGCGCTGTTCGCTTTCCTGGTACCGGCGGCGCACGACCTCGAGATCGTCGCGAGCACGCTCATCCCGGGCTTCGGGCCATCTCGCTCTGATCTGTTGCCACCAACGGGCCAGCCAACGCTGGAAGCCGGTATCGCGACCGCTCATCAACTTCCCCATCAAGGGGAGAAAACACTCCCCTCACGATCGAACCGTAAGGGCTCGACTGCAACGTATGAGAATCTCATCCTACCTGTAAAGTAGGGTAAGAACAGACTCCCCCGCGCGATCCTCCCGTCGCTCGTTCTTCAACAATCTGCCACATGACCGGTACGACGTATCGCCCAAGCGCTCGAACCGCTTGGCTATGCGTCTTGCCCTGCACTCGGTTACGGTCGTCATAGGGCTTTGGCTCGGGCACTTGAGCTATATCCCGAGCGATGCATGTCATCTAAGTTGTACGG
>JBBEEB010000010.1:0-1379 GCA_040880995.1 Halofilum sp. (in: g-proteobacteria) | reverse complement strand
CTGTCGGTAACAAGCTAAGTTGTCCGGCTTTTGTAACACGTCAATTGTCCGCTTCGTTCACGATCCGGTCCGGGGGCATGCCCCCGGACCGGATCGGCGGCGTGGAAGCGTGTCACGCCGCCTGCTCCTGGTGGCCGATTAATGTGCCATCCGGACAATAGCGCCCGATGCATCGCGGCCCGTAGAAGATCGCGATTGTATCGTCGGCATAGCGCCGAACCTGAACGGTCGTCTTTACGAAATGCGCCCGCCATGGGCTGGGTTCGATCTGGAGTTTGAGCTTGCCATAGCTGACGGTGTTGTCATTGCCGACGATGCGGTCGTCCTGCAGGCAGAGAACCTCCGAAAGATCGGCGCCCGCCCACGGCAACAGTGCGGTGCCTGGCTCGGTTGCCTCAACGGCAAAGCGGTGGTTGTGTGCCGGCAGATAGGTGTCTTCGATAAACCGGTTCGCCGCCTCGATCGTTGTTATCCCGGCATCGGCCAGTTCCTTCACCAGACGGTCTTGCAGGGTCGCGAACATGCGCTCCGACCGGCCTCGCGCTTCCGGCGAATAAGCCGGAATATGGCGGATCCCCAACTGCTTCAGGGCGCGGCCAAATTGGGTCAGGCGGGTTTTATCGACCGCTTCTCCGGCCTTGGGCGTGTAGAAATAATGGCTTCCCCGGTCGGTGTAGAGGGAACAGAACAAGCCGTGGCCAAGAATGGTTTGCTGAACACCCCTGAAGCTGGAAGCCGTTCCCTCCTCATCCACCAGAAACGCCGAATAGATCGTACTGGTCGCATCATCCAGCGTCACGATCAGATCTATCTGCCGCCCCAGATCCGCTACCCAAAGGTGGCGAGAGCCGTCCTGGTGCAACATCATTCCCGGGACCGGCTTGCGCGCTCGCTTCTTGCGGTGGGCTGAACGCCTCGCCGCCGGACGAACCAAACCCGAGGCCTGCAAAACACTTTTCGTCCAGCCATAGCTGGCCGTCAGACCATGCTTCTCGCGAGCCCGCTCATGGAAGTGCTTCACCGTCCATCCGCCATAACGATCCCGATACAGCGATACCACCCGATCCACTTCATCCGCGCCGATCCGATGCGGGCTCACTTTGCCCAGACGACGGTCCAAAAGACCTGAAGGACCTTCCGACTCAAACCGAGCACGATGGCGGCGGAACGTCCGCTCCGTTACCCCAAGCCATTCGGCCGCTTCCGCCGAACTCAAACGACCGCCGACAAAGCGATCTCTGATTTCCTCGAACTTCATCTCCCGGATCCCTTGCAACACCTCCGTCCGTCTCATGCGCCCACACCTCAATGCCAAGGGTGGCCATTAAACCGGACAGATCACTTGTTACAAACCACGGACAGATCACGTGTCACCGACA
>JBBEEB010000009.1:0-8019 GCA_040880995.1 Halofilum sp. (in: g-proteobacteria) | reverse complement strand
TGCTCGCCCGCCGCAACGACAACGGCGACTTCGTCCTGCGCCAGAGCGGCCAGCTCTAGAACCACTAAATAAACACGAGATAAACACAAAATGAGCGATCCGTCGGGGGGCTGAGAAGCCGGCAGATCTCATCTCGGTTGGTGCCTGGCTAAGGCAGGCACTCACCGCGCGCATTTATTCTGTGTCTATCTGGTGTTTATTTAGTGGTTCTATCGCCCCTGGTCCGCCGGAGGCGGCACGACGGCGTCGAAGTCGTGGACGGCGGTGACGCCGTGGAGCTCGTTCGGCGGGCGGCGGCTGTCCGGGCGCTGGATCCCGAGTAGCTGGCCGATGCCCCAGGCGCGCGCGGAGGCCAGGACCTCGGCGTTGTCATCCACGAACAAGGTCCGTTCGGGATCGAACCCCTCCCGCTCTTGCAGCCGATCCCAGAACGCGGCGTGTTCCTTGGGCGCGCCCAGCTCGTGGGCGCTATAGCGCGCGTCGAAGCGGTCTGCCAGGGCCACGCGCTCGAACTTGAAGCCGATGCTGCCGGGATGCGCGTTGGTCGCCAGCACGCGCCGCTTGCCGCCGGCCGCCAGCGCCTGCAGAAACGCCGGGGCGTGGGGCCGCCAGTTCACCAGATGGCCGATCTCCGCCTTCAGCGCGAGGATGTCGATCTCCAACTCACGCGCCCAGAAATCCAGGCAGTACCAATCGAGTGTGCCGGCCACGCGGGCGGCGCGGCGGTGGAGCTCCGCCTGCGCCTCGGCCAGCGCCAGCCCGTGGGCCTCGCCCCAGCGGCGGGGCAGGTGCTCCAGGAAGAAGTGGTTGTCGAAGTACAGATCGATCAGCGTGCCGTCCATGTCGAGCAGCACGGTATCGATACGCTCCCAGGGCAGTGCGATGGCGTTTACGCTCAGGACTTCGGATTCCATGCCGCCAATCTAGCAGGGATCGCGCTCCCGGCGTAGGCGTCCGTACCTTCGAATCGGCCCGAGTCGCGAACCGATCTGCTTGTCCGCCCGGGCCTCTGTGGCGGCCCACCGGCCTGTGGGCCATGGCTGTGCGCGTGCATTCACAGCCGTGCAATACCTCGCCTGCTAGAATCCCGCCCGCGCCGGGTCCCCGGCGGGTGTCTCGCGGGAGCTCCGGATGGATTGGTTACAGGTGATCGCCCTGGCGATCGTGCAGGGGCTGACCGAGTTCCTTCCGATCTCAAGTTCCGCGCATCTGATCCTGCTACCGGTGCTCACGGGTTGGACCGACCAAGGGCTGGCCTTCGACGTGGCGGTCCACGTCGGCTCGCTGGCGGCCGTGATCGGCTACTTTCGAGCTGAGGTGGTGCGGCTGATCCGCGGCGGCGCCGCGCCGCTGGCCGGCCGCCCGGCGGGCCCCGACGGGCGGCTCGCCTGGCTGATCGTGCTGGCGACCATCCCCGTTTGCATCGTCGGGCTCGCGTTCGCCGATCCGATCGAAACCTATCTGCGCACGCCCACGGTGATCGCCTGGGCCAGTATCGTCTTCGGCATCGTGTTGTGGCTCGCCGACCGCCATGGTCCGCGCGTTCGCGAGGAGGGCTCGCTGGGTTGGCGCGGTGCGCTTGGCGTGGGTCTGGCGCAGGTCTTGGCGTTGATCCCCGGCACTTCGCGCTCGGGCATCACCATTACGGCGGGCTTGGCCATCGGACTGGACCGGCGTGCGGCCTCCCGCTTCGCCTTCCTGCTGGCAATCCCGGTGATTGCGCTCAGTGGCCTGTACCAGACCGCCCAGCTGATCACGGCCTCCGCCCCCGTGCCCTGGGGCACCCTGCTCGCCGCGACGGCGCTGTCCGGCTTGAGCGCATGGCTCTGCATCCACCTGTTCCTGCGCTTCATCGAGCGTGTGGGCATGACGCCGTTCGTGATTTACCGCGTGGCGCTTGGGGTGGTGCTGCTGGCCGTGTACGGCGGCTGACGCGCCCCGCCGCCGCCGTCTGGGGCCCGGTTGCTTGGATGGGGCGGACAGCGCCTCTATACTGCCGCGTTCCGCTTTATTCGAAACCTGTTGAGATAACGGCCATGACAACCGAATCTTTCTGCCCGCCGCCCCGGATCCTGATGGGGCCGGGCCCCTCGGACGTGCCGGCGCGCCAGCTCGAGGCCCTGGGCCGGCCGACCATCGGTCACCTCGATCCGCTGTTCGTCGGCCTGATGGACGAGCTGCAGCAGATGCTGCAGTACGCCTTCCGCACCAAGAACCGGCTGACGCTGCCGGTGTCCGCGCCCGGCTCCGCCGGTATGGAGATCACATACTTCAACCTGGTCGAGCCGGGTGACACCGTGGTGATCTGCCGTAACGGTGTGTTCGGCAGCCGCATGAAGGAAGTGGCCGAGCGTTGCGGCGCCGAGGTCGTGATGGTCGAGGATGCGTGGGGCAAGCCGGTCGATCCGCAGAAGGTCGAGGACACGCTCAAGGCTCATCCCGAGGCCAAGATCTTGGCGTTCGTGTTCGCCGAGACCTCCACCGGCGCGCGCTCCGACGCCAAGCAGCTGTGCGAGATCGCGCGCAAGCACGACTGCCTGACGCTGGTCGACGCGGTCACCGCGCTCGGCGGCATTCAGCTCGAGGTCGACGACTGGGGCATCGACGCGATCTATTCGGGCACGCAGAAGTGCCTCTCCGCGATCCCCGGCCTGTCGCCGGTCAGCTTCTCCGATCGCGCCGTCGAGGTGGTGCAGAACCGCAAGACGCGCGTGCAGAGCTGGTTCCTCGATCTGAACCTGATGATGGGCTACTGGGGTGGCGACGGCTCGTCCAAGCGCGCCTATCACCACACCGCGCCGATCAACGCACTCTATGGCCTGCACGAAGCACTGCGCATGCTGCAGGAAGAGGGCCTGGAGAACGCCTGGGCGCGGCACCAGAAGATGCACGAGGCGCTGCGGGATGGCCTGGAGGCCATGGGCCTGTCGTTCGTGGTCGACAAGGACGCCCGGCTGCCCCAGCTCAACTCGGTCTGGGCACCCGAGGGCGTGGACGAGGCCGCCGTGCGCAACAAGCTGCTGGGCGAGTTCAACCTCGAGATCGGCGCAGGCCTCGGCGACTTCGCCGGCAAGGTCTGGCGTATCGGCACCATGGGCCACAGCGCCCGCGCCGAGAACATCATCCTGTGCCTCAACGCACTGGAGGCCGTGCTCGGCGACATGAACGCGCCCATCGAGAAGGGCGCCGCGACCACGGCCGCCCAGCGCGTGCTCGGCAGCTAATGTCCAGCCAGTCCCCGGGGGCGTCTGCCCCCGGGGCCGCGCTGCGGTTCCGACTCCTGTGGCTGGCGATCGGCTACGCCCTGGTCGCGTCCACGGCCTATAACTCCCTGCATTCCTCGCCACCGGCCTGGGCCTTCATCGCCGGAGACGACTGGCTCCATGCCAGCACCTATTTCGTCCTCACCTTCTGGTTCGGCCAGCTCTATACCGGTCGCCTGATGCAGGTGGGCGTTGCCCTCGCCTTCATTGTGTTCGGCGCGGTGATTGAACTGCTCCAGGCGCACCTCATTCCGTACCGCCTCTATGAGCTCAGCGACCTCGCGGCCAATACCGCCGGTGCCGCATTCGCGTGGGCCACGTTGCGTACTCCCGCCGCCCAACTTCTTCCCCAAATCGATCGCGTACTGTTCCGAATGACGTCCGCCCGCGATTGAGCCGAACCTATAACTCCTGAGTACCGCGGGGGACCGCACGCATACCCGTGACCACAATCCGACGCGCTCGCCAATCATCACTCTGATCCCAGTGCAACTCTGGGTGAATGGATCGTCGATAAAGCTTGTCAGTCGAGACCTACAAGCGCGAACGCGCATCCAATCACTGAAAACCGCATTCCCATGCGGTTTCGTTATTGAAGGCTTGCATCTCGCGATTCGCTTCCGTTAAAAGCCGCCTGAGTTCGCGGGGAAACCGTCGTCGTGATATGCCCGGTTCCCTGCCTAATGGAAGTACGAGAACAATAAAAAGGAGCGGTAATCATGCCGGCTACTCTTTTCCCCGGTCGCCACGCCTACGTGCGCGAGAACGCAGCGTGGCCCTTATTTTTTCGTACGGTCATGCTTCTCGCCCTTCTATCGACTCCGTTGCAGGCAAAGTCCCAAGACTTTTCGTGGTGTGGAGTACAAGACGTTTTCCACTATTCCACGGCGGAAGCTGCCGCGGACGCTTGTAGAACCTACGAAGAGGGATACTGCACTACTCGTCCTTATACCGGCGGGGAGTTGGCTACTGGCCGTGCCGAAGATGGGCATCGTTATTACACGTCCAAGGACTTCATGTGTGGGGCGATGCACAACGCCAAGTACTGGCATTTCCATTATGGAGAATGCCCGGATGGCACCGCGGCTGATAACGAAGGACTCTGCGTAGAGGATCCCGGCCCGAGCGAGGAAGAGGTCACCGAAGCAACCAACGCCGGCGACCCGTCCACCTGTAATGGAGGGGAAGATGCGCCCCCTAGCCTGGCGGCTGGCAACCCGATCCATATCGGCACGGGCAACAAGTATCAACGCGAGGTCGATATTGCCGGCTGGAGTCCGTTCGCCGACCCTCTCGTCCGTCACTACAACAGCCAGCGGATCGATGCGCCCGGGCCGATTTGGCGCCACACGTGGCAACGGCGCGTGGCCGTGGACGGCTTCGCGTACTACGACGACAACGGCGACTTGCGTACCCAAGATGACACGCTTGCTTTGATCCGCCCCGACGGGCAAACGCTGACCTTCTACCGGACTGGCGAGTACGCACTCGCCGAACATGCCGTCGAGACCCCGGACGACATACCCGCGGTCGGAACGAGCGAGTATCCGTTGCACTGGAACGGCAGCGAGTGGCGCTATCGCACCGAAGGCGGTGTGCGTGAGTACTACGACGCCGACGGCAATCTGCTACGTATCGTCGGCCGTGGCGGTTACACCCAGTGGATCGAGCGCGATGGCGAGGATCGCATCGCGACGGTCGAGGACGACTTCGGTCGCACGCTCACGTTCGACCACGACAGCGCGGGCCGTCTCGTGCGCGTGCTCGACCCTGCTGGCGAGACGTACAGTTATGCGTATGACGGCGAGGGCCGGCTCACGTCCACCTCCGATCCCAGCGGTGCCACCCGCCGCTATCACTACGGCGAGTTCGGTGCGCCGCCCGATTACCTGACCGGCATCACCGATGCCAATGGCGAGCGCTCCACCTGGAGGTACGACGACGAAGGCCGCGCGGTCCTGAGCGAACATGCCGGCGGCGCCGAGCGCGTGGAGCTTGACTATCTCGACGGCGATCAGGTTCGCGTGACCGAGGCCGATGGCGGCGAGCACACCTACGATCTGACGACCGTTCAGGGCCGAAAACTTGCCACGAGCATCGCGGGCGGGTCCTGCAGCAGCTGCTCGCAGGGGGCCGAGTACGAGTACAACGAGCAGGGTCTGGTCACCCGCAAAGTGGACCGCAACGGCAACATCACCAAATACCAGTACAACAATTCCGGGTTGCAGACGCAGCGCACCGAAGCGGCCGGGACCGTTGCCGAGCGCACGATCGACACCGAGTGGGACAGCGAGCGCCGGCTGCGCACGGCGACCATCGAGGCCAGCCGGCGTACCGAATACACCTACGACGATCACGGGCGCGTGCGGACCGAGACCGTGGTCGATACCATCAGCGGCCAGCGGGCGATCACGAGCCACTCCTACCATCCGACCTACGACGGCGTACCGGGTCAGCTCGCATCGGTCGACGGCCCGCGTACGGATGTCACCGATGTCACGCGCTTTGCCTACGATGCAGAGGGTAACCGCACTCGCGTGACCAATGCGCTCGGCCATGTTTCCCGCATTGGCGACCACGATGCGTATGGCCGCCCGCGCGAGATCGTCGACCCCAACGGCCTGACTACGCGGCTGCGCTATGACGTCAGTGGCCGCCTGGTCGAAGTCGACAAGGGTGGGCGCAGTACCCGGATGGATTACGACCCTGCCGGCAATCTGATCAGCGTCATCCGTCCGACGGGCGCGTCGCTGGCATACACGTACGATGCCGCCGGCCGCGTAACGGCAATCGAAAACCAGCAGGGCCACCGCATCGCGTTCGCCCTGGACTCCCAGGGCAACCGCACGGCCCGGCATGTCACCGATGCAAGCGGTGAGGTGGTGCGCGAACAGCAGCAGGCCTTCGACGACCTCGGCCGCTTGGTCGAGCAAATCGGCGCCCAGGGCCAAGCCACGCACCACCAATACGACGACAACGGCAACCGCACCCGCACGACGACCCCGAGCGGCAACACTACGCAGCGCGCGTTCGATGCCCTGGACCGCCTCATCCGTCAGACGGACGCTTTGGGCGGAAATACGCACTTCGCCTACGACGCAGCCGACCGCATTACCGCGGTGACCGATCCTAACGGCAACACCACCCGTTACACCTACGACGGCTTCGGCCACCGCACGCGCGTCGATAGCCCCGATGCCGGCACGACCACGTATCAGTACGACCGTGCCGGCAATGTCAGCACGAAGACCGATGCGAGGGGGCAGATCACGAGCTACGCCTACGACGCGCTCAACCGTCGGACCTCCGCGCTGTACAGCGATGGGAATCGCGTGGACTACGAATGGGATAGCGCATCGAACGGCACCGGCCGACTCGCGCGCCTCATTGAGGACAGCGGCGTCACCGCATGGCATTACAACCGCCATGGCGACATCCTCGAGCGCCGCCAGAAGACCGGCGACCACGAGTTGAACACCGTTCACGAATACGACGCTGCGGGACGGCGGATTGCGACGGTCTATCCCTCAGGCGCGCGCATCGAATACCAACACGAGGCCGAGCGCGTCACCGGTATCGCCGTGAACGGCAACCCCCTCATCGAAAATGCGCACTACGCGCCGTACGGACCGATCGCCGGCTGGACATGGGGCGACGGCGACGTCCACGAACGCCACTACGACCGCGATGGGCGGTTGGTGGCCCACAGCATGCCCAACGGTCCGCGCGCGCTCGCCTACAGCGCCGACGGCCAGATCACCGGCATCAGCGGCCCGAACGTGGTCAACACCTACGGTTACGATGCCGTCGATCAATTGACCGAGGCCGACGGCGTCGACTGGGGCCGCCGCTATGCCTACGACCCCAACGGCAACCGACTCTCGCTCGAGGCCGACGGTGAGACCACGGACTACACCATCGCCAGCGGGAGCAACCGTCTGCTTGCGTCGACCGGCGCCGAGGGCAGGGACTACAGCTACGATGCCGCGGGCAACATGACCGCCGATGGCGACCACGTCTACGACTACAACGCGCGAGGCCGTCTCGCCGCGGTCAATGGCGGTGACACGGCGACCTACCATTACAACGCTCTGGGCCAGCGCGTGTACAAGCACGCCCGCATGCCACGGCCGGACTACGCGCAACTCTCGGAAGAGGCGAGCGCACTATCGGAGAAAGCGCGGGACCGTGCGCGCGAAATCCGCTCCGAAGCACGGGCCGCGATTGCGGAAGCCGTCCAGGCGAAGCGTGACGCGGTCAAGGCGCGACTCGAACGCGACAGCGCCCACACCCAAGCGCGTGCCGCCGAATGGGCCGCCGAGCACCACCGCAAGTGGGCTACTCGCAGCGAACAGGCCAGCCAGCAGTTCGCCGAGCGTGCAGACCACTACCAGGAACTTGCCGAGGCAACGCGCGGCGGCTGGTGGAGCTTCCAGCAACGGATCTACGAACGCCTCGCTGCTACGTACGAGGCCCTGGCCGATCACCGCGCGCGGATGGCCGACGATGCGCGCGCCCAAGCCGAAGCCGCTGAAGACCAGGCTCAGGCCGCCCGCGACCGCGCCACAGCGGCAGATAGCGCCCTTGCCGAAGCCGAGGCGCGCGCCAATGAAGCCCAAGCCTCGGCGAAATCCCTACGGGATGAAGCGCGTGCCGAATTGAAGAAGGCCGCAACCGCACGCAAACAGGCCGCCAAGTACCGCCGCCTGCACAAGAACCCGCCCCCGCGGCGAACCGTCGAACGTCGATTCGTCTA
>JBBEEB010000008.1:11415-45571 GCA_040880995.1 Halofilum sp. (in: g-proteobacteria) | reverse complement strand
CGTAGAGGTTGTCGAACTTGCTCTTGGTGACCGAGTCGTTGACGTTGATGGCGGGGAAGGTCAGCGTGCCTTCGCGCTCCATCTTGTAGAGGCGGGCGACGCCCGTGGTGGTCTCCTCGCTGACGCCACCGATGGCCTTCTTGAGCTCGCCATAGTAGCCGGGCTTATCCTTCAAGCGCTTCTTGATCGAAGCGAAGGCCGAGCGCTCCTCATCGGAGGTCGGGTTTTCGAGGATCGACGGATCCTTCTCCGCGTCGGCGCCGAGCATCGCCAGCAGCGTCGCGTCGCCGCCATCATCGAGGATCATCGTCGGATGCTGGCCGCCGTCGAACTCCATGATGCGGTGGCAGTATTCCCAGTACTCGTCAAGGCTCTCGCCCTTATAGGCGAATACCGGGACACCGCTGGCGGCGATGGCCGCGGCGGCGTGGTCCTGCGTCGAGAAGACGTTGCAGGATGCCCAGCGGACGTCGGCGCCGAGCTCGGTCAGCGTCTCGATCAGCACGGCGGTCTGAATGGTCATGTGCAAGGAGCCGGCGATGCGGGCGCCTTTCAGCGGCTTCTGACCGGCATACTCCTCGCGCAGGGCCATCAGACCCGGCATTTCGGTCTCGGCGATCGCCATCTCGCGGCGACCCCAGTCGGCCAGCGACGGATCGGCAATCGCACTTTCGGATAGGGCTGAATCAGGGACAGCGTTCATCGTGTCAAACTCCAACGTTCGACGAGCGCCGTTGTTCATGGAAGGTCCCGGCCCCGAGCCTAGCGAGTTCCGGTCGGCCGCGCATGGCGGCCGCCGAACCCGTTGCAGCGCTCCTCGGGGCGGGTTTTGCTACTTTCGCTCCGGGCAAAGCCCCGAGCGGGTCTCCTTCTAAAAGGAAACCGCGTTTACTTGACCGCAGCCTTCAGGGCCTCGGCACGATCGGTCCGCTCCCAGGGCAGCTCCACGTCGTCACGGCCGAAGTGGCCGTACGCGGCGGTCTGCTTGTAGATCGGACGCAGCAGGTCAAGCATGCGCGTCAACGCATACGGACGCAGGTCGAAGTGTTCGCGGACGAGGCCCTCGATCTTGCGGTCTTCGATCTTGCCCGTGCCGAAGGTATCGACACTGATCGAGGTCGGCTCGGCGACGCCGATGGCGTAGGAGATCTGAATCTCACAGCGCTCGGCCAGACCGGCGGCCACGATGTTCTTGGCGACGTAGCGGCCCGCGTAAGCGGCCGAACGGTCAACCTTGGACGGGTCCTTGCCGGAGAAGGCACCGCCGCCGTGACGGGCCATGCCGCCGTAGGTATCGACGATGATCTTGCGCCCGGTCACGCCGCAGTCGCCCACGGGCCCGCCGACGACGAATTTGCCGGTCGGGTTGATGTGGATCTTGTCCTTCGGCGTCTCCTTGAGCCATTCGGCCGGCAGGATCGGCTTGATGATCTCTTCCATCACGCCCTCGTGAAGGTCCTTCTGGGACACACTGGGACTGTGCTGGGTGGAGAGCACGACGGCATCGATGCCGACGGGCGTGTTGCCCTGGTAACGGAAGGTTACCTGGCTCTTGGCGTCGGGGGCGAGCCAATCGAGCTTGCCGGACTTGCGCACTTCCGCCTGACGCCGCACGAGCTTGTGAGCGTAGTGGATCGGCGCCGGCATGAGGGCGTCGGTCTCGTTGTTGGCGTAGCCGAACATGAGGCCCTGGTCGCCCGCACCCTGATCTTCAGGCTTGGAGCGGCTGACGCCCTGAGCGATGTCGGGCGACTGCTTGCCGAGCGCATTGAGCACGGCGCAGGTGCTGCCGTCGAAGCCGAGATCCGAGTGGTTGTAGCCGATCTCGTTCACGGTGTCGCGCACGAGCTGTTCGAACTCGACCTGAGCGGTCGTGGTGATCTCGCCGGCGATCACGACGAAGCCGGTCTTCAGCATGCTCTCGCAGGCCACGCGGGCCTCCGGATCCTGCTCAAGGATGGCGTCGAGGACAGCGTCGGAGATCTTGTCGGCCATCTTGTCCGGATGGCCTTCGGAAACGGATTCCGAGGTAAAAAGGTAGTCGTTGCTCATCGGTATTTTTCATCCTCCCGTGCCGACAGCCGGGGACCGGTCGGGCCCGGATGGGCCGGCTCTGTGTTTGAAATGCAATTGGTCATTCTCCAGCTTATGCCCTCAAATGTCCAGTCGACCCCCCTCCTTAGCACCCTGTGGAATGTCCCATGAGCCGCAGCAGCTCGCGCTTTTCGGCGTCCGAGAGGGCCCGTTCGCGAGCGGCGTCGAGGAGGGCCGATCGCCGTGCGCGCTGCCCCTGTTCGGTTAGCCTTGCCACGGTGTCATCGAACTCGCGGACCAGGCCCGCGTCGCGTTCGGCATCGGCGTCGGTGGCGAACGGGTAAGCGGCCAGGCGCTCGAGGTAGACCTGTTCCGACGTGTCGCGCCAGCCCTCGAGCAGGCGCGCCGTCGTGATCGCCGGATCGGCCGTCGCTCGGCCGTGCAAGTCGGCGAGGACCGCGCTACCGGGCTGGTCGCCGGCCAGCGCGGGGTGGTCCGCCGGGAGCCGTCCCGCCAGACTGGGTTGCTGCAGTAGCAGCGCGATGGCGGTGCGCATGGGCGTCATGCGCACGGTCGATCCTCTTCTGCGTCTCGGGGTGACCGGGCGGGCGGCGCTGGGCGCCTGGGTCCCCTTGCCCGTCAGGTCCGCCCGAAGACGATCCGGCGGCAGCCCGACCTCGGTAGCGAGGCGTTCGACCAACAGATCGTGATAGACGCCGGCGGGCATCCGCGTCAGCAGCGGTCCGGCCTCCGCGGCCAGGCGCGCGCGCCCCCCCATCGAGGTGGTGTCGACGTCGTGCTTGAGCCGGTCGATGAGGAAATCGGCCAGCGGCCGAGCGTGCTCGAGGCGCTGCTCGAAAGCCTCTCGGCCTTCCCGGCGGACCAGGCTGTCGGGGTCCTCGCCGTCGGGCAGGAACAGAAAGCGAGACTCGCGCCCATCGCTGAGGGCCGGCAGGGTATTGCTGAGGGCGCGCCAAGCGGCCTGACGCCCGGCCTCGTCGCCATCGAAGCAGAAAACCGCTTCGCCCACGACCGAGAACAGGTGCTCGACGTGGCGTTCGGACATGCTCGTGCCGAGCGTGGCCACGGCGTAGTCGATGCCATGTTCGGCCAGCATGACCACGTCCATGTAGCCTTCGACCACGAGCAGCCGCGGTGGCGAGCTTCGCGCGCGGCGGGCCTCGTAGAGCCCGTAGAGTTCGCGGCCCTTGTGGAACAGCGAGGTCTCGGGCGAGTTGAGGTACTTGGGTGAGCCGTCGTCGAGCACGCGCCCGCCGAAGGCAATCGCGCGTCCGCGCCGGTCGCGGATGGGGAACATGACGCGTCCGCGGAAGCGATCGTACAGCCGGCCGGATTCCTCGTGCTGGTTGACCAGTCCGCTGCGCAGTAGATCGTCGCGGCCGCGCTCGCCGAGGTGCTCGATCAGGTGCTGCCAACCCGCCGGGGCGAAACCCAGACCGAAGCGCGCGGCAGTCTCGCCGGAAACGCCGCGTTCCTTGAAGTAGGCGATCGCCTGCGGGTTGGCGCGCAGCTGCTGCCGATAGAAGCGTTCGGCCTCGGCGAGCAGGGCGTAATCGCGCTCGATCTCACCGTCGCGCGCCCCGCCGCCGCCTTCGCGTGGGATCTCCACGCCGATTGATTCGGCCAGCGTTTCGACGGCCTCGACGAAGCCGATGCGCTCGTACTCCATGACGAAGCCGAGGGCGGTGCCGCTCGCGCCGCAGCCAAAGCAGTAATAGAACTGCTTGGTCGGACTGACCGAGAACGAGGGTGTCTTCTCGTCGTGGAAGGGACAGCAGGCGACCTGGTTGGCGCCCTGTTTCTTCAAAGGCACACGGGCATCGATCACGTCGACGATGTCGACGCGCGTCAGCAGATCATCGATGAAAGCCTGGGGGATACGCCCCGCCATGGCGGCCTCACGGGCGTGATCGGGCGAATGAAGTCCGCGCAGTATAGGGCGCCCCGGGCGCGTACCCAAGCGGTTGCGAGCGCTGCGCGTTAGAACCACTAAATGAACACAAGATGGACACCAAATATGCAGGGGCGGTGAGTTCCGCAACAGCAATCGCGCCTGACTTTTTTATAGGCCTGGCAGCAGTGGCACCGATCTCGTGTTCATCTTGTGTGCATTCAGTGGTTCTTCATTGGCCCATCGCATGGCCCACTAGCGTTCGTAATGCGCGTTGAGTTCTGCGGTGGCGGCGGTTTCGACACTGCGGGGGAGGTCGTCGCTGGCGGCGGCGATGCGGTCGAGCATTTCCTCGGTCAGTGGCAGGTCACGGGGGTGCGCTCCGGCGGTTTCCAGGCGCCAGGCGAGATAGGGCCCGAGGCGGGCGCGACCGAGCGGGCGGAGACTGGCTGCAATCACCTGGCCCGCGTCGAGTTGTTCCGATCGCAGCTGTGGCAGGCGCAACTCGATCGAGGGGTCGGCGGCGAGTACCAGACGGAACCGGCCACGCAGGACCTTGCGCAGGCTGTCGTAGGCGACCAGGACATGGCCGAGATCGCGATCGCTCAGTAGATGGGCATCGTCGATGACCAGGGCGGCGGGAGGTCCTTGCTCCACCAGGGTGCGCAGGCGGCGGGCGAGCTGGCGAAAGCACTCGCCGGCGTCGGCCGGCACCGGGCGGGCGATCACGCGCAACATGTCGACGATGATGCGGTCGGCGGTGAGTTCCGGCTGCGCTCGGCAAACGAAGAACTGGCTTTCCTGCTGCGCGCGTGCCATGAGCTGGATGAGCAACGAGGTCTTGCCGCTGCCGGGTTCGCCCTTGAGCAAGGGCAGCATCATGCCGCTGCGCAACTGCTCCGCGAGGGTATTGAGATTCATCTCGATCGCCTCGTCGGCGAATAGCTCGTCGGCCCCGGCGTCGTCGCGGAAGGGTTGCCGTTGCAGCCCCAGTGCCTGTAGCGCCTCGACTGTGAGGGTGCGACTGGGGGCGGCAGCCGCGCTCGGCGCCGCGCCTCCGTCGGCCGGTCGGAGGCGCCCGACAAGCCCGCGAAGCGCCGATGAGGTGCGCTCGAGCACGGCCACTTAGGCGGTGGCCGCGGCAGCGGCGGACAGTTCGGCCGCGAGGGCCTCCGGTGGGTATTCGGCCGTGACGCGGGCGCGGCCGATCGCATCAAGCAGGACCAAGCGGATGCGTCCGTCACGCACCTTCTTGTCTCCGGCCATCAGCGCCAACATGCGCTCGGGCTCGATTGGGGGCGGCTGCGTCGGTAGACCGGCCGCGACGAAGATGGCCTCGGCGCGCTCGCGCTCGGCCTCGGCAAGCCAGCCGAGGCGTTGCGAGAGGCGTGCCGCCATGCACATGCCCGCGGCGATCGCCTCGCCATGGAGCCAGCTTTCGTAGCCGGTCGCCGCTTCGATCGCGTGACCGAACGTGTGGCCAAGATTCAGCAATGCGCGCCGATCCTGCTCGAACTCGTCCGCGGCCACTACGGCGGCCTTGTTGCGGCAGGACTGTTCGATGGCCCAGGCCAGAGCCTCGGGGTCGCGCTGCAGCAGCTCGGCCATGTGCGCCTCGAGCCAGTCGAAGAACGACCGGTCGCCGATCAGCCCGTACTTGATGACCTCGGCCAGTCCCGCACAAAGCTGCCGGTCGTCGAGCGTATCCAGTACCGCGGTATCGGCGAGCACCGCCACCGGCTGGTGGAACGCGCCGATCATGTTCTTGCCGCGCGGATGATTGACGCCGGTCTTGCCGCCCACCGAGGAATCGACCTGCGCGAGCAGTGTCGTCGGGACCTGGATGAAGGGCACACCACGCTGATAGATTGCGGCGGCAAAGCCGGCCATGTCTCCGACCACGCCCCCGCCGAGCGCGACCACGGTGGTCTGGCGGTCGCAGTGGCCGTCCACCGCGGCGTCGAACGCCTGCGCGAGCGTGTCGAGGTTCTTGTAGCGCTCGCCATCCGGCAGTACGCATTCGACGATGCGTGTGTCGGCGCCGATGGCGGCGCGCGTCGCGTCTCGGTATAGCGGCGCGACGGTACTATTGGTGATCAGCAGCGCGCTGTCGCCCGCGATCCAGCTGGAGAGGCTGCCCTCGCGGTGTAACAGACCGCGCCCGATCTCGATGGGATAGCGGCGCTCGCCCAGCTCGACGGTGACGGTGCTCGCGGTCATGGAATCGGGCCCGGGGGCGGAGTGGCGTTCAGTCGTGCTCGGCCAGATCCGCCAGTATGCGGTCGATGATCTTGCGCCGGCGTCCGCCGGCCGTGTCGACGACGATATCGGCGACCTCGCGGTACAGCGGGTCGCGTTCGTCCTGCAACCGCGCCAGTGTAGCGTGACGGTCTCCATCTTGCAGTAGGGGGCGCTGTCGATCTTCGCGGGTGCGGCGCAGCTGGTCCTCGACGGGCGTGGCGAGATAAATCACCAGTCCGCGCCCGGCCAGATCGCGTCGATTGTCGGCATCGAGCACGACGCCGCCGCCGGTCGCCAGTACGATGCCGTCCCGGTGGGTCAGCTCCTCGACCAGCGCGCGCTCACGCTGGCGAAAGCCTGCCTCGCCTTCGAAGTCGAAGATGGTGGGGATGTCGACGCCGGAGCGGGCCTCGAGTTCGCGGTCGCAATCGACGAACTCAAGCCCGAGCGCGCGCGCGAGCTGGCGCCCGGTGGTGGTCTTCCCCGCACCCATGGGCCCGACGAGGAACACGCGCCGGGTACTCGTTGCCCCAGCCGTCATCGGTCTATTCCGCCGAGGAAGCCGAGCGGACGATCTTGGGCGTAACGAAGACGAGCAGCTCGCTCTTGTCGCGTTCCTCGACGCGGTGGCGGAATAGCGTTCCGACGATCGGGAGATCGCCAAAGAACGGGACCCGGTTGACGCTCTCGTTCTGCGTCTCCTCGTAGATGCCGCCGAGCACCACGGTCTCGCCATTTTCGACCAGAACCCGGGTCGTGACCTCGCGGGTGTCGACCGTGGGAATGCCATCGAGGATCTCCGCCCCGATCTGGTCGTTGGTGACGGCCAGATCCATGACGATGCGATCGTCCGGAGTAATCTGCGGGGTAACCGTCAGGGATAGCACCGCGTCCTGGAACGACACCGTGGCCGCCCCGCTCGAGCTGGCTTCGCGGTAGGGAATCTGGACACCCTGTCGGATCTCGGCCTCGTTCTGATCCGCTGTGATCACGCGCGGGCTGGAGATCACCTCGCCGCGTCCCTCAGCCTGCATGGCAGACAGCTCGAGGCCAACCAGGGTGCCGTCCGAGAGATTGCCCACGGCCACGCCGAACGAACCGCTGGCGCTGCTGGCTGGCAGATTCACGTTGAACGAGCTGTCGCCAGGGTTGTTGAAGTTGACCGTATCTCCGACGGCCTCCGGCCCAAAGGATACGCCCAACTCCTCGCTGAAGTTGTTGGTGGCGACCACGATGCGCGACTCGATCAGCACCTGCCGCACGGGGACATCGAGGCGCGAAACCAGCCGCCGTACCTGTTCGAGGTTCTCGGCCGTGCCCCGCACCAGCAGGGTGTTCGTCCGCTGATCCACGGTCACGCTGGCGCGGTCCGAGAGCAGGCTGACGTCCTGGGATTGGACCACGCTGGCCAGTTCCGAGGCCTTGGCGTAGTTCACCTGGATGTACTCGGTGCGTAGCGGGGCCAGCTCGGACTGTTGCTGGCGCGCCTCCAGTTCGGCCTGCTCACGAGCGGCGAGTTCCTGGCTCGGGGCAATGAACATCACGTTGCCATTGCGCCGCTTGTCCAGGCCCTGAGTGCGCAGGACGATGTCCAGCGCCTGGTCCCACGGCACATTCTTCAGTCTCAGCGTAATGCTTCCCCCGACGCTGTCGCTGACCACGATGTTCAGCCCAGTGAAGTCGGCGAGTAGCTGCAGCACGGCACGCACTTCGATCTGCTGGAAATTGAGCGACAGTCGTTCGCCCGTGTAGGTCGGCTCCTGGCGCTCGCGATCGTCCTCGACGGGTTCTCGGACTTCGATGGTCACCGCGTTATCGGACTGGTAGGCCAGCTGCTCGTAGTCGGCGATCCGCGGTGTGATGCGGATCTCGCCGTCACTACCGCGTTGACGCACATCGATGTGTTGCACCGGCGTGGCGAAGTCGAGCACGTCGAGCCGCTCGCGCAGTGACTCCGGTATGCGGGTATCGGGGAGTTCCACCAATACGTCGTTCCCGCGTCGCTGGATGTCGACCGGTGTGTTCGGGTCCGCGAGCTCGATCCGGATGCGGCCCTGTCCATCCTCGCCACGGCGAAAATCGACGCCGGTGACCGCGCGGTGATCGGAATCCGCCGCGTCCGCCTGTGTGCCCGCGAACGGTTCACCGCTCTCGGCAGCCTGCGTGCGGTCGCCGCTGTCGCTCGCGCCAAGTGTCATCACGAGTGTGTTGCCGTCGATCTGGGTGGAGTGTCGCGTGCTCTCGCTGAGGTTGAGCACGATGCGCGTGCGGTCGCTCGCCTCCGCGATGTGCAGCGATTGGGCCGCGCCGACGTCGAGTTCGACGCGCCGCTGACCCGTGGCATTGCGCGTGTTGGCGAAGTCGAGCGCGATCCGCGCGGGATCCTGGATGGTGAAACTGCGCGGTTCCGCCACGGGCTCGGAGAAGTCGAAGCGCAGCTCAATGCGTTCGCCGGGGAGCACGGAGTAGTCGACCGCCTCCAGCGCATTGCCCGTATCGGCCTGGTTGGCCGCACCCGCGGTTGAGCAGGCGGCGAGCAGCAGCGCGCCCAGCCAGGTGCGGGGGAGCGGGCGCAAGCGGCGGTTTCGGGTCATGGTGTTCTCCGGTCCTTATTCTTCATTGCTCATGGCCAGACTGGCATCCCGCTCCATCCAGCCGCCCTGGCCGTCGCGTACGATCTCGACGATGCGAATTCGGTCGGGTTCCACGGCCGTGATGCGGCCGTGGTTCTGGCCTAGATAATTGTCCGGTACCACGCGGTGCACCACACCGTCGGGGTCGCGAACCAGCCCGCGCCGCTGACCGTTCTGGGTCAGCGTCCCCACCATGCCCAGGCTGTCGAGCGGATATTGCTCGAGCGGTTCCTTGCGCCGTTCCCGGTCGGGAGTCAGGCCGGAGCTCTCCTCGTCCGACGATTCGTCCTCACCATCGGAGAAGTCCGCCCGCGGTCGGAACGGATTGCGTAAATCGGTCTCGTCGTAGGTAAACCCCTCGTACTCCTCGAACTCCGGTAGCGGCTGGACTTCTCCGCCGGGGCGTGCCTTGATCTCCTCGACGAACTGACGCAGGTCGCTCATGTCCTCGGCGCAGCCGCCAAGCAGCAATGCACCCGCGCACAGTAGTGCGGCCTTGGGCCTTGCGCGCGAGGCCGTCATCAGTCCCCGTCCTCGTCGAGATAGCGGTAGGTCCGGGCCGTGACGGTCATGTTGAGTTCGCCGCCACCGGGCGAGATCGAAATGTCATGCAGCGTTACGATCCGCGGCAGGGCGGCCAGCCCCGAGACGAAGTCGCCGAACTCGTGAAAGCCGCCGCTCGCGCGCAACTGGATGGGATACTCGGCGTAGAACTCCCGCCGTTGTTCGCTGCCCGGTCTGAAGTAGTTGACCTCCAGACCGGCCGCCAGGGACGTCTGCGACAGATCGATCAGCAGGCTCTCCATGTCGGTCTCGTCGGGCAGTTGGCGCAGCATGGCGCCGAACGACTCTTCCATCTCGGTCAGTTGCTCGCGATAGGCGTCCAGCATGGCGGCCTTGCTCTGCTTGATCCGAAGATCGCTGCGCAAGTCTTCCTCAGTTGCCTCGGCCGCCTCGAGCTCGTCGAAGGCGGGCTTGACCAGGAACCAGCCGGCGGCCCCGAGGATGGCCGCGAACAGGAGTACCAGGATGAACACCTGGACCGGCTTGGGCGCCGTCCCGATCTTCTTGAGATCCTGGATGTCGAGGTTGTTGAGCTTGGCGATCGCCTCGTTGACGTCCATCAGGACTGCTCCCCCTCGTTTGGCGTGGTCTGTGCCAAATGGAGGGTGAAGGAATTGACCCGGTCGGACCCATCGGTCTCGATCACCTCAAGGCGCGGATTCTGCAGCCACTGGGAAGCATTGAGGTTGCGCATGTACGCGGACACCTGCGCTTTCGATACGGCGCGGCCGCGCACGGTCAGGTCGTCGCCGCTCTGCTGCACGCCGGTCAGATGGACGCCCTCGGGTAGGGTGTCGGCGAGTTCGAAGAACAGATGCACGATCTGCGGCCGTCGCGTCTGTAACCGCTGGATTACATTCATCCGCGCCAGCAACTGGTCCTTGGTCGACTCGAGTTCCTCGATCTCCTCGATGTCCTTCTGGAGGAGGGCGATCTCGTCCCGCAAGTAGTCGTTTCGGTCGCGCTGGTTTTCGATCAGGCCGTCGACGTGATACCAGGCGTAGCCGCCGATCGCCGTGCCGAGCATCACGACGAGCACGGTCTGGCGCGCGAATTCCTGGATGAGCTGGCGGCGCCGTTCCTCGCGCCACGGCAGCAGATTGATGCGGGGCACTACAAGGACCCTCGCACGGCCAGCCCGCAGGCGATCAGAAACGAAGGCGCGTCGGCCTCAAGTCGTTGGCGGTTAGTTCCCGGGCCGAAGCTCATCTGTGCGAGTGGATTCATCACTACCGTGGGCGTGCCGATGTGCGATTCGATGAATTCGTCGATGCCCGGGATGAGCGCGCACCCGCCGGCCAGCATGATCTGGTCTACGCCGTCGTAATCGCTCGAGGAGAAAAAGAACTGGAGGAAACGGCTCACCTGGTGCGCCATGTTGATCTTGAATGGCTCGAGCACGTCGGCCTCGTAGTTGTCGGGTAGGCCGCCGAATTTCTTGCCGCGTCCCGCCTCCTCGTAGGAAAGATCGAAGCGCCGCATGATCTCGTCGGTCAGCTCCTTGCCGCCGAATTGCTGCTCGCGCGTGTAGATCAGCGTGCGGTCGTGGATGACGTTCAAGGTCGTCAGTGTCGCGCCGATATCCATGATCGCTACCGTGCGGTCGATGCCCTCATCGGGCAGACCGCCGGGGAGTGCCCGGCACAGGTGTTCGATGGCGTAGGGCTCGACATCCACCGCGGCCGGAGTGAGCCCCGCCAGTTCGAGTGCGGCGGTGCGCATTTCGACATTCTCGCTCTTCGACGCCGCCAGCAAGACGTCGAGCGATTCGTCGTCACCCGCGGTCGGCCCGATGACCTCGAAGTCGAGGTTGATCTCTTCGAGCGGATAGGGGATGTACTGATCCGCCTCGAGCTGGATCTGTTGTTCCATGTCGTCCTCGGAGAGGATCGCGGGCATGGAGATAATCTTTGTGATCACGGCCGAGCCCGGCACCGCTATGGCGGCCGATTTCGTCTTGCTGCCCGCTCTCTTCAAGGCCTTGCGCAAGGTCTGACCGACGGCATCGACGTCCTGGATCTCCTTCTCGGTGACCGCCTCGAGCGGCAGGGGCTCGACCGCATGGCTTTCCACGCAGAAGCCCTTGCCGCTCCGACTGATCTCGAGCAGCTTGACCGAAGTCGAACTGATGTCGACGCCGAGAGTCGGTGTTTTTTTGCTTTTCAAGGGGAACACGTAATTATGCTGGCACGGGGCCCAGGGCCCGACCCTCCGCTGCGCTCGGTTCGTAGTTGTCGGTTTAACGAACGCCCGCAAGTTTTTCAAAGTTCTACATTATTGCGACGGCGACGTCCAGCGTTGTGACCGCGTTCCCGAATCGGCGCAGGCGACCTGTGGGCCGTTGCGCAAATGGCGGACCGCGTGCTCGCGCAGCCTGCGGCGAGTCTTTATACTCGGTCGTTCGCGCTCGAACTTTACCATGACGCGCCTCTTTCTATGACCTCATTTCGCCGACTTGCCCTGCGCGCCACCAAGTGGCTGATGGCGATGGTGTTCGCCGGGATCACGGCAGCGGCATTGCTCGCCGGCGGGCTCTATCTCTATCTCGAACCGCAACTACCTCCGACCGAGGAGCTGCGCGATGTGCAGATGCAGGAGCCGCTGCGGGTGTATGCGGCCAGCGGCGAGTTGATGGGTGTGTTCGGTACGCAGCGCCGCATGCCGCTGACGATCTCGGATGTGCCGGAGCAGATGCGCAACGCATTCATCGCAGCCGAGGACGACCGCTTCTACGAGCATCCCGGGGTCGATTGGATGGGCATCGTGCGCGCGGCATGGAATCTGGCGGTGACCGGCGAGAAGGGGCAGGGCGGCAGCACCATCACCATGCAGGTGGCGCGCAACTTCTTCCTGTCGCGGGAAAAGACCTATCTGCGCAAGCTCAACGAGATCCTGTTGGCGCTGAAGATCGAGCGTGATCTGAGCAAGGACGAGGTGCTTGAGCTGTATCTCAACAAGATCTATCTGGGCCAGCGCGCCTACGGGGTCGGGGCCGCCGCGCAGGTGTACTACGGCAAGCCGGTCGCCGAACTGACCCTGGCGGAGACCGCCGTGATCGCGGGCCTGCCGACCGCGCCCTCCTACAGCAATCCGGTGGCCAATCCGGAGCGTGCGCGGCAGCGGCGTAATTACGTGCTGCGGCGCATGCACGTCAATGACATGATCGATGAGGAGACGCTGCGCGCGGCCTTGGCCGCGCCGATCACCGCCACCTCGCACAGCGCGCCGGTCGAGCTGCATGCGCCCTATGTCGCGGAGATGGCTCGCCTTGAGGCGATCGAGCATTTCGGCGACGACGTCTACACCCAGGGCTATCGGGTCTACACCACTGTGGACGCGGAGGAGCAGCGGGCCGCGACCCGTTCGCTGCGCGATGCATTGATCGCCTATGAGGCGCGTCACGGCTACGGGGGACGTCTGGCATTCATCGACGCCCGTCGGATTCCGGTGCTGAAGGATCTCGAGCGCATGGTCGAGACCGTAGGCGGCGTGGAGGAAAGTGAAGCCGAATCCGAGTCCGCTGCCGTCCAGCTGGACGCGGGCATGCTCGATCTGGAACAGCTCGACATGGTACTCGGGCGCCATGAGGGCGTGGGCCACCTGGAGCCGGCCGTCGTGGTGGCGGTGCAGGACGAGGACGAGCGGGCGGTGGTATACCGCACCGGTCGGCGCCTGGATCCGATCACCATGGAGAGCATGGCCTGGGCCGCTCCCCGCCTGGATGGGCGGCGAACCGGCGACCAGCCGGAGGCCCCGAGCGATGTGCTTGCCGCGGGTGACATCGTCCACGTCGCCCCGCCCGCTGGTGACGGTGCGGGCGTGCGCCTGGCGCAGGCGCCGGGCGTCGAAGGGGCACTGGTTGATCTCGATCCCGATGCGGGGGGTATTCGCGCCCTCGCCGGTGGGTTCGATTTCGATCGCAGCAAGTTCAACCGCGTGACCCAGGCGCGGCGCCAGCCCGGATCGAATTTCAAGCCTTTCGTTTATGCCGCAGCGCTCAATAAGGGCTTCACGCCGGCCACGCTGGTCAACGACGCGCCGGTGGTGTTCGACGACCCGGCGCTCGAGGATACCTGGCGTCCGGAGAACTATAGCGGGCGCATCTTCGGGCCGACGCGGCTGCGCGAGGGACTAGTCTACTCGCGCAACCTCGTGTCAATCCGCGTGCTCCTGGAAATCGGCATCCCCTATACGGTGGACTACCTGCAGCGCTTCGGTTTTCCGCGCGAGCAGTTGCCGCAGGACCTGACGCTGGCGCTCGGCAGCGCCGCACTGACGCCGCTTCAGGTGGCTACGGGCTACGCTACGTTCGCCAACGGCGGGTTCCGCGTGGAGCCTTATCTGGTGACGCGGATCGCCGACGGCGGTGAGGAAGTCGTCTACCGGGCCAATCCTGCCCGCGCCTGTCCCGAACCCTGCGAGGCGCGCGAGGCGCTCGAGCGGGAGGCCGCGGAGCAAGACTCCGAGGGCGCGCGCGTACAGTCGGCGGAAGAGACGCGTATCGAGGACGAAGGCCGCCCCGAGGAATTGGCCGAGGTCGGGGTGCCGGACGAGGAACAGGTTCCCGAGCCGCGCTTCGCCGAACGCGTGTTGCCGGAACAGGATGCCTATATCGTGCGCAGTATGCTGCGCGACGTGGCGCGGCGCGGGACCGCCCGCGGTACGCGCGTGCTCGACCGCGACGACATCGGCGGCAAGACCGGTACGACCGACGATCAGCAGGATGCGTGGTTCTCCGGCTTCAACGACTCGGTGGTCGCGACCGCCTGGGTCGGCTACGACGAGCTGGAGTCGCTGGGGCCGTACGAGACCGGCGCGCGCGCGGCGCTACCCATGTGGATCGACTTCATGCGCGTGGCGCTGGCCGATACACCGGAGGCCTGGCCGGATCTGCCGTCGGGCATGGTCACGGTGCGGATCGACCCGGAGACGGGTGAGTACGCCGGCCCTGGAGACGACAATGCCGTCTTCGAGATATTCCGAAGCGATAATGCACCCGAGCCCACGTCGACGGCCCGGCGCCGACGGGATTCCGGCGGTGATGGCGAGGGTAGCTCCGAGCCGTTGTTCTAGCGTCCTGTCTTCGTTCGTTTCAGCGAGCGGCTGGCGACGGTCAGCGGCAGGCTGTGACGGGTAGGCGCGCCTTCCCAGGCGCCGTCGCCTATCCTCTGAGCGATCACCTCCAGGCGCGGTGTGTCTGCGATGAGAGGGAGTCGTCCATCAAATGCGGGGGGCGCTTTGTCTCAGCGTCGCAGACGCCGATCCGAATCGGTTGCGGAGCACGCCCGCGGAGGCGCGGGTCGTGCTCGATTGGAAGTCGCGCAGGTGGCGGCACGGCTGATGGCGGAGGAGGGCGTCCCCGGCTTCGCGGAGGCGAAGGCTCGTGCGGCGGATCGCTTGGGCGTGCATGGACGTCAGGTGATGCCGCGCAACGACGAGATTGAGGCCGAACTGCGCGCCTATCAGGCCCTGTTTCAGGCGGACGAGCAGCCCGTATGGCTGGCGCGCATGCGCCGGGTGGCGCTCGATGTCATGGACCTGTTGGAACCCTTCGCGCCGCGACTGGTCGGCTCGGTGCTGCGCGGCACGGCTGCGCGTGAGGCCGAGGTCACCCTGCATGTATTCGCCGAGCCGCCCGAGGCGGTCGCCAGCTTTCTCTATGATCGCGGTCTGCGCTGGGAACTCGCCGGCTGGGTGGGACGCTTCGGCGGCGACCGCGAGGTCGAGCTGCCGATGTATCGCATCGGCGTTGCCGATCAGCCTGTGCGCCTGATTGTCTTCCCGGCCGAGGGCTCGCGTGAGGCCCCGCGCTCACCGGTCGACGGCAAGCCCATGGCCCGGATGGGTCGTGCTCAAGTGGTGGAACTCTTGGCGGCCGAGGGGCCGCTGACGGAAGGGGAGCGCTGAGCGCGCGCTTACCCGATTTCGGGCGAGTCCGTCGCGCGCACTTCGTCGATCATGGCTGCGACATGCTCGGGGTCGGTTTGCGGCTGGATGCCGTGGCCGAGATTGAATACGTGTCCCGGCGCCCCGTCGGCGGCGGCCAGCACCCGGCGCGTCTCACGCCGGACCGCGTCCGGGCCGGCATGGAGCACGGCCGGGTCCAGGTTGCCCTGCAGTGCGACCCGGTCGCCGACGCGCTCGCGGGCCGCTGCCAAATCGGTGGTCCAGTCGAGGCCGAGTCCGTCGCAGCCGGTCGCCGCCATCTCCTCCAGCCATTGTCCCCCGCCCTTGGTGAACAGGATGACCGGTACGCGCCGACCCTCGGCCGTGCGGTCCAGGCCGGCGACGATGCGCGCCATGTAGTCCAGCGAAAAGGCGCGATAGGCGTCGTGTGCGAGCGCGCCGCCCCAGGTGTCAAAAATCTGAAGGGCCTGCGCGCCGGCGGCGATCTGTGCGTTGAGATAGGCGGTGACCGCGTCGGCCAGCGTGCTCAACAGGGAGTGAAGCGCATGCGGCTGGTCGTAGAGCAGGGCTTTGATGGTGGCGAAGTCGCGCGAGCTGCCGCCCTCGACCATGTAGGTCGCCAGGGTCCAGGGACTGCCGCCAAAGCCGATCAGCGGCACCCGGCCCGCCAGCGCTTGGCGGGTGGTGCGCAGCGCGGCCATCACGTAGCCCAGCTCGGCATCGGGATCGGGCACGCGCAGGGCATTGATCGCACGGGCGTCCCGTAGCGGGCGCTCGAAGCGGGGGCCCTCGCCCGTGACGAAATGTAGCCCCAGGCCCATCGCGTGCGGGATGGTCAGGATGTCGGAGAAGATGATGGCCGCGTCGAGATCGAAGCGATCGACCGGCTGCAAAGTGACCTGACACGCCAGCTCGGGGTTCTGGCAAAGATCGAGAAACGAGCCGGCGTGTTCGCGCACTGCGCGATATTCGGGCAGATAGCGTCCGGCCTGCCGCATGAGCCAGACGGGGGGGCGGTCGAGGGGTTCGCGCGCCAGCGCCTTCAGCAGGCGATCGTTGGCCAGTTCGGGCATGGACTCAGCCGGCGTCGGCGAGCCGCGCCTTCACGCGCGCGGAGACCGCGCTCATGTCGGCACGGCCTTGCACCTGCGGCTTGAGTGTCGCCATCACGCCGCCCATGTCTTTCATGGAGCTGGCGCCGGATTCGGCGATGGCCTCGTCGATCAGCGTATCGAGCGTCGCTTCGTCGAGGGGCTCGGGCAGAAATTCGCCCAGCACCGCGAGTTCGGCTTCCTCGTGGTCGGTGAGGTCGGCGCGCCCGGCTTCGCGATACTGCGTGGCCGACTCGCGATGCTGTTTGGCCATGCGGTCGAGCACCTCGATGACGCGGGCATCATCGAGTTCGACCTGCTCGTCGATCTCACGCTGGCGGATGGCGGCGTGCATCATCCGCAGCGTGCCGAGGCGCGCCTTGTCACCGGCTCGCATCGCCGTCTTGATCTCGGCGGCGAGCTGGTCCTTGATGGGGGTGTCAGGCACCGCGGTTCGTCCGAGCGATGGCGCCTGTCAGTACAGGCGGACGCGGCGCTGCTGCTCCTTGGCGAGCTTCTTCTGGTGCCGCTTCACCGCAGCCGCCCGCTTGCGCTTGCGCTCCTGGGTCGGCTTCTCGTAGTACTCGCGGCGGCGAGTCTCTGTCAGAATGCCCGCCTTCTCGCAGGAGCGCTTGAAGCGCCGCAGCGCGACCTCGAAAGGCTCATTGTCGCGTACGCGTACCGATGGCATGAATCCGGATCATCCGTTCGACTGCATGGACCCGGGCGGCCGGCCGAAAACGCACACAGGCGCCGCCGTCCTCCGGGGACGAAAGCGTGCAAGTTTAGCATGTGCGTGGCCGCAGGCAATGCCCCGGTCTGTTCGGCTCGCGCGTAATCCCCGTTCGTTCACTGTTGGCCCCGGGTAACTGTATGCGTGTCCTCGGCATTGAGACGTCTTGCGACGAGACCGGCGTAGCGCTGTACGACACGGGGGCCGGGCTGCGCGCGCATGCGCTGCATAGCCAAGTCACCGTGCATGCCGAATATGGCGGTGTCGTACCCGAGCTGGCCTCGCGCGACCATGTTCGCCGCTTGCTGCCGCTGACCGAGCGCGTGCTCGATCAAGCCGGGCTCGGTCGCGGCGACATCGATGGGGTCGCTTACACCGCCGGCCCGGGACTGGCCGGGGCCCTGCTGGTGGGGGCGGCTTTTGCCCAGGGCTATGCCTGGGCCCGGGATCTGCCTGCGATCGCGGTTCACCACATGGAGGCGCACCTGCTGGCGCCGATGCTCGAGCCCGATCCGCCGGGCTTTCCGTTCGTGGCGTTGTTGGTGTCCGGCGGTCATACCCAACTGGTCGCCGTCGAAGCGCCGGGGCAATACCACTTGCTCGGCGACACCGTGGACGACGCCGCGGGAGAGGCCTTCGACAAGACCGCGCAGCTGCTCGGGCTGGGCTATCCGGGTGGGCCGGCCCTGGCGCGCGCGGCCGAGCAGGGGCGTCCCGACGTATACCGCTTTCCCCGGCCGATGACCGATCGACCCGGGCTCGATTTCAGCTTCAGCGGCCTGAAGACGGCCGTGCGTCACGCCGTGGTCGAGGCGGGTGAGCCCCTGACCGAGACGTTGCGCGCGGATCTCGCGCGCGGCTTCGAGGAGGCGGTCGTCGACACCCTGGTGTGCAAGTGCCGCCGCGCGCTGGAGCAATCGGGGATGAATCGGCTGGTGGTCGCGGGGGGCGTGGGTGCGAATCGGCGCCTACGCGAGGCGCTCGGTGTACTCGATGACGTGAGCCTCCATTTCCCGCGGCTTGAGTTCTGCACCGATAACGGTGCCATGATCGCCTACGCCGGTGCCTGTCGCCTAGTGGCGGGTGAGGTCTCGCCGAGACGCATCGCGGCGAGGCCGCGTTGGCCGCTCGCGGACTTGCCGCCGATCGCGGCTCCCGCGACTTGAGGGCGTCGCTCCTCGGTGCTCAGGTCTCGGTTCCCGCCATGAGGTTGCGGATATTCTCGCGATGGCGCCAGAGCAGGGTGAGCGCGACCGCCGCGGTCACGAGCACCAGCGCCGCGTCTTGGTGGGTAAGGGCGACATATAGCGGTGCTAGTGCAAAGGCCGTGAGCGCGCCGAGTGCCGAGATGCGCGTCACGCCGACGACGATCAGCCAAGTAGCCGCGGTCAGTAGTCCCGCCCAGGGCGTGGCGATGGCCAAGGCGCCCAGCGCGGTGGCGACGCCCTTGCCCCCGCGAAAGCCGAAAAACACGGGATAGAGATGGCCGTAGAACGCCCCCGCGCCCGCGAGCGCCCAGATGAGCGGATCGTCGCTGATGGCGCGGGCGAGCAGTACCGCGAGCACGCCCTTGAGGACGTCGCCGGCGAGGGTGAGTGCAGCCGCGTCGCGCCCGGCCAGACGCAGGACATTCGTGGCGCCCGGGTTGCGCGATCCATCCGTGCGCGGGTCGGTGCGCCCGAGGGCGCGGCAGACGAGCACCGCGGACGAGATCGAGCCGAGCAGGTAGCCGGTGGCGATCAGCAGGAAGAGCACAACGGGGTCGGCGTCCACGCGAAACTCCGCTACGGCAGTAGGTGGCGGATTGTAACCGCCGCTCGCCGGCCGCGACATTGCCGCCCGTGATGCAGACGCTGGCCATGGACGCGCGCGGGGCGGGGGCGCCGCTGGTCGCGGTGCACGGCTGGGGCTTCGGCCGGCACGTCTTCGATCCCGTGCTCGACGGGCTTGCTGCGCGCCACCGCGTCGTGCGCGTGGATCTCCCCGGGTGCGGTGAGAGCCGCCCGGATCGCTGCGGCGACGATCTCGACGCGATCGCGGCGTCGGTGCTGGACGCGGTGCCGCAACCAGCGTGGTGGCTCGGCTGGTCGCTGGGTGGACTGGTCGCCCTCGCGGCCGCTCGGCAGCGGCCGCAAGCGGTCGCGGGCGTAACGCTCGTCGCGGCGTCGCCGTGTTTCCCCGCGTTCGGGGATTGGCCAGGCATCCACGCGGCGACGCTCGTCGATTTTGCCCGAGCGGCGGAGCGCGATCCCGCAGGCGTTCACGCGCGTTTCCTCCAGCTACAGCTGGCGGGGAGTGCGCGGGCACGGCCGGCCCTGCGCGCACTGCGCGCGGCGGCGGCAATCGATGGGGTCCCCGAGGGCGCTAGTCTTCGGGCGGGCCTGCGAATACTGGCGACCACTGATCTACGTGGAGCTCTGGGCGCGTTATCCTGTCAGGTCGCAGCGATCATGGGTGAGGCCGATCCACTGGTGCCGGTGGCGGTCGAGCCATCGCTCGGCGCAGCGGGCGTGCTCGTGGAGCGGATCGCCGGTGCCGGTCATGCCCCCTTCGCTTCGCATCCGGACGCGTTTCTGGCCGCGCAGGCCGTTCTCGAACAGGAGCTCATGGTTTGAACGACACCGCCACGCACGACCTCGATGCCGGCGCCGTGCAGCGCGCATTCAATCGCGCTGCGCCATCCTACGATGCCGCGGCGGAATTCCAGCGCGCGGTCGGCGACGAGTTGCTCGAGCGTCTGGCGACGGTACGTGTCACCCCCGAGCGCGTGGTGGACCTGGGCTGCGGTACGGGCTATCCGACGCGCCAGCTCCTCGGGATGTACCGTTCGGCCGAGGTGATCGGCGTCGATTTCGCTCCGGGCATGGCGCGGCGCGCCGGCCGCGGGCGCTGGCCGCGGCGCCGCCCGCTGACGCTATGCGCCGATATCCGGCGTCTGCCGCTGGCCGATGCAAGTGTCGACGTTCTGTTCTCGAACCTGGCCTTCCAATGGATCGAGGATCTGCCGGCGTTATTCATCGAGCTACGGCGGGTATTGCGCCCCGACGGCGTGCTGATGTTCTCGACCTTCGGCCCGGACACGCTGACCGAACTGCGCGCGGCGTGGTCCGCGGTGGATCGTCGCATGCACGTACACGAATTCCCCGATATGCATGACGTGGGCGACGCGGTCCTCCAGGCGGGCTTCAAAGACCCCGTCATGGATGTGGATCGCACGTGCCGCTCGTATAGCGACGTGCGTAGCCTGATGCGCGAGCTTCAGGCGATCGGCGCGCGCAACGCGGCGCACGATCGCCCGCGCGGCTTGCTCGGGCGTGGCGTCCTGGCGCAGCTCGAACGGGCCTACCCGACGTTCGCCGAGGATGGCAATGTGCTTGCAACCTGGGAGCTCGCGTACGGTCACGCCTGGGGCGCCGATACGCCGCGGGCACCGCGCGGCGATGCCCGTGAGCAGCACATCCCGATCGAATCCATCGGTCGGAGGCCGCGTTCGTGAGCGCTCAGGATTGAGGCGATCGTCGGGCTGCGATAGGATTACCGGCTGGACCACGGCCCCGGGAACGGTGATTAGCATCGAATGCGGCCCTGGTCCCACGCCCTGATACGGACCGGCCGAGTTGAGTCTGCTCGCCGGACCGCTGCGCGGCGAAGTGGACGGGCATCCCCGCCACCACCGGTCACCGCCGGACCGGATTACAAGAGTCTGCTGGAGAACTTGGGTATGCGGCCCTTCATTGCCAAGCTTGCCGCCGTAGTCGGCCTCGCGCTCGGCGGATCCGCCTCCGCGCACGCCGCCTGGGGTTTGAACATGCCGCAAGGCGTGACACCCCTGAGTCGGGAAACCTACGACCTGCACATGCTGATCTTCTGGATCTGCACCATCATCGGCGTGGTCGTGTTCGGTGCGATCCTCATCTCGCTGATCCGCTTCCGCAAGTCCAAGGGCTCCGTTGCCGCCCAATGGCACGAGAGCATGGCCGCCGAGGTCTCCTGGACCCTCGTGCCGTTCCTGATTCTCGTCGGCATGGCCATCCCGGCCGCGCAGACGCTGATCAAAATGGAGGACAACAGCGGCTCCGATTTGACGGTCACGATAACCGGCTATCAGTGGAACTGGCACTACGAGTACGTCGACGAGGACGTCGATTTCTATAGCTTCCTCAGCACGTCGCGCCAGGCGATCCTCGACGAGGCGCCGAAGGGCGAAGACTATCTGCTCGAGGTTGACAATCGTTTGGTGCTGCCTGTCGGCGCTAAGGTACGCCTGCACCACACCTCGGGCGACGTGATTCACTCGTGGTGGGTGCCCGACCTCTCGGTCAAGAAAGACGCCATCCCCGGTTACGTCAACACGAACTGGATCCAGATCGAGGAGCCGGGTGTGTACACCGGCCAGTGCGCCGAGCTCTGCGGCCGCGGTCACGGCTTCATGCCGATCGTCGTGGAGGCGTTGCCCCAGGACGAATTCGACGCATGGCTCGAAGAACAGAAACAGCAGGCGCAGGCGTCGGTCGAGGACGGCGGCGCCCTACTCGCGGCAACGCGCCAGTAAGCCCCGTTAGATAAGGGCTGGAGATCTCCCGGAGTCCATCATGACCGCGACGAGCACCGACATCGAACACCACCACGACGACCATCATGGCCCGCAGTCGGGCCTCAAACGGTGGCTGTTCACGACCAACCACAAGGACATCGGTACGCTGTACCTGTTCTTCTCGCTGACGATGTTCTTCGTCGGCGGGTTCATGGCGCTGTTGATCCGCACCGAGCTGTTCCAGCCGGGCCTGCAGCTGCTCGATCCGCATTTCTTCAATCAGATGACGACCATGCATGCGCTGGTCATGATCTTCGGCGCGGTTATGCCGGCGTTCGTCGGGCTCGCCAACTGGTTGATCCCGATGATGGTGGGCGCGCCGGACATGGCGTTGCCGCGCATGAACAACTGGAGTTTCTGGATTCTTCCGTTCGCCTTCGCGATGCTGCTGTCGACGCTGTTCATGGCCGGCGGCGCACCGGCGTCCGGCTGGACGCTCTATCCGCCGCTGTCGCTGCAGACCGGCGCCGCACTGCCGTTCGCGATCTTCGCCATCCACCTGATGGGCATCTCCTCGGTGATGGGCGCGATCAACATCATCGCGACGATCTTCAATCTGCGCGCGCCGGGCATGACGCTGATGAAGATGCCGCTGTTCGTGTGGACCTGGCTGATCACCGCCTACCTGCTGATCGCGGTCATGCCCGTGCTCGCCGGCGCGGTGACCATGCTGCTGACCGACAAGTTCTTCGGCACCACCTTCTTTAGCGCGACTGGTGGCGGTGACCCGGTCATGTACCAGCACATCTTCTGGTTCTTCGGGCACCCCGAGGTCTACATCATGATCCTGCCGGCGTTCGGGATCATCTCGCAGATCATCCCGACGTTCTCGCGCAAGCCGCTGTTTGGCTACAGCTCGATGGTCTATGCCACCGCCTCGATCGCCTTCCTGTCGTTTATCGTGTGGTCGCACCACATGTTCACGGTGGGGATGCCGCTGGCCGGCCAGCTGTTCTTCATGTTCGCCACCATGCTCATCGCGGTGCCCACGGGGGTGAAGGTGTTCAACTGGGTCGCGACCATGTGGCAGGGCTCGATCACATTCGAGACGCCGATGCTGTTCGCCATCGCCTTCGTGGTGCTGTTCACGATCGGCGGGTTCTCCGGTCTGATGCTCGCCATCGTGCCGGCGGACATCCAGTATCACGACACCTACTTCGTGGTGGCGCACTTCCACTATGTGCTGGTACCGGGCGCGGTGTTCGCGATCATTGCCGCGGCCTACTACTGGCTGCCCAAGTGGACCGGCCATATGTACGACGAGCGCCTCGGCCAATGGCACTTCTGGCTGTCGACGATCTTCGTCAACGTGCTGTTCTTCCCGCAGCACTTCCTGGGCCTGGCCGGCATGCCGCGCCGTATCCCGGACTACTCGCTGCAGTTCATCGAGTTCAACCAGATTTCGACCATCGGCGCATTTGGTTTCGGCTTCTCCCAGCTGATCTTCGCCTGGCTGGTGATCAAGTGCGTGCGCGGCGGCGAGAAAGCCACCCCGCAGGTCTGGGAAGGCGCCGAAGGGCTGGAGTGGACGCTGCCGTCGCCGGCGCCGTACCACTCGTTCGAGACGCAGCCCGAGGTGAAGTGACGGCGACGCCCGCACGCCGGCTCGGCGCGCGGGCGTCCATTGGATTCGATTCAACTGGATTAGGCGCCCCGATGACGGACAGTGGACGGAGACCGCGCCAACGTCGCCGAGTCGTATGGACGGCTATCGCCCTGGCGTTGGTCGCGGTTGCCATCTACATCGGGTTCATCCTGGTGACGGTCGCCCAACCGCCGGCGTGAATCAAGCTTGGCTCGCGAGCCTAGAACGCACGAGAGGAATACCACGATGACAGCTGCCGCCTCCCGCCACTACTACGTCCCGCACGAGACGCATTGGCCGATTCTCGGCTCCATCGCCCTGACGGCACTGGTCGGCGGATTAGCCAGCTATCTCAATGGCTCTGGCGGCGGCGCGATCGTTTCGCTGGTCGGCTTCGCCCTGCTCATCGGCATGATGGTCGGCTGGTTCGGTACGGTCGTACGCGAATCCGAGGGCGGCTATTACAGCGATTGGGAAGACCGCTCGTTCCGCATGGGAATGGGCTGGTTCATCTTCTCCGAGGTCATGTTCTTCGCCGCCTTTTTCGGCGCGCTTTTTTATGCGCGTGTGTACTCAATTCCGTGGCTCGGCGGCGAGGGCTCTGGCGCGGCCACGCATTCCGTTTTGCATAGCGCGTTTCAGGCCGCCTGGCCAACGGGTGGGCCGGAGGGCCTCGGGGGCGCCTTCGAGACGGTGCCCGCCTGGGGCGTGCCCGCGCTCAATACCGCCATCCTGCTGACCTCGGGCGTGACCCTCACGTTCGCGCACTGGGCGCTGAAGCTCAATCGCCGCGTCGCCCTGTGTTCCTGGCTGACCGCGACCTGGGTGCTCGGCTTCATCTTCGTGTACTTCCAGGGGCTTGAGTACTACGAAGCCTGGGCGCATCTGAACCTGACGCTCGGGAGCGGGATCTACGGCTCCACTTTCTACATGCTGACGGGGTTCCATGGTTTCCACGTGACCATCGGTGCCATCATGCTGCTGGTGATTAGCTTGCGCGCAATGTGGGGCCACTTCAGCCCGCACAATCACTTCGCGTTCGAAGCGGTGGCCTGGTATTGGCACTTCGTGGACGTCGTCTGGCTGGGCCTGTTCGTCTTCGTCTATTGGATCTGACGCCATCGCGCGAGGCCGGATGACGGAGCAGCGTCCGCTCCCGGCCTCGCGCAAGATCGCGCCCGATTACCCACCGCGCACCGCGTTCGGTTCGATCCAGCCCGCCCATGCGGCCACCAGAAGCAGCACGAACGCGGCCACGGAAAGCCCGATGCGCCAGCTCAAGGCCTTGACCGCACGAGTCGAACCGGAACCGTCGTGCAGGACGAAGTACAGACCCGAGGCCAGGCTACCAATAATCACCAACAACAGCGCGACGACGACGACATTCGTGAGCATCTCGGGGCTCCGGTTCGGGTGGCAGTGGCTGGAAGCTCCGATCCATTCATTGCGGCCACAAGGGATGAATCAGACCTTCTCTAGTGTAACGCAGCCGCCCGGTCCGGCCCGAGGTCGTGCGCTTCGGCGGAGACGGGGACGATAATGGCTCGCCGGCGTCCGACTTGGCTGCCGCTGGTGGCCGCGGCGCTCGCGATGGCCTTGTTTTCGACCCTCGGCACTTGGCAGTTGCAGCGAGCGAGCGAGAAACAAGCCTTGTTCGACGCCATCGAGCAGGGAGCTCAACGGCGGGCCATTGAGCTGCCGTATGCCGAGGAAGCGCTCGCCGAACTCGAATACCGCCGGGTCCATGCGCGTGGGCATTTCCTCAGCCCGCGGCAATTCCTGCTCGATAATCGGATGCTCGACGGCCGTGTGGGCTATGACGTTCTGGCGCCGCTGCGTCTCGACGACGGGCGCACCGTGCTGGTCGATCGCGGCTGGGTTCCGGCCGGCCCTCAGCGCGAGCCGCAAGGGCGGGTGGCGCTCGATGAGACCGGGCCGCTCACCGTGACCGGCCGCCTCTGGCGGCCACAACCCGGGATCGCGCTCGGACGCGCGGTCACGGAGTCGGAGGGCTGGCCGCGAACGGCGACGCGGGTCGATTATGCGGCCTTTTCAGAGGCATTGGGCCGCACTTTGGTACCGGCAGTGATACGAGCGGAGGGCGAGCAGCCCTGGGCGCTGACCCCGCGACCGCTCACGCCACCGTTTGGGCCCGAGCGGCACTACGGGTACGCCGTCCAGTGGTTCGCGCTTGCGCTGACGGTCCTGGTGATCGCCGTGGTGTTGACTTGGCGCGGACGGGGGAAGACAACGAATGGCAACTAGCTCGAACGAGGCCGTCGCCGCCGGGCGCCGCCGCCTGCTCCTCATCGTGGCCGTATTCGCCGGGCCGCTGCTGGTAGCGAGCGCGTGGTTCGCGATCGCGCCGGAGACCGTGCCGCGGGGCGGCATGAACGGTGATCTGATCGAGCCGGCGCAGCCGCTCGAAGCCTTTGAAGCCCCCCGCGGCAACGGCGAAAGCTACACGCTGGACGATCTGCGGGGTCACTGGACGATGCTGCATCCCGTCAAAAGTGAGTGCGGCGATCGCTGTCGCGAGCGCCTGTATGACACCCGACAGATTCATGACGCCCTCAACGAGGATCGGATTCGCGTACGCCGGGTGGCGGTCGCGTCCGAGGGACGCGCAACAGGCGGGCTCGCCTCGGTGCTCGATGAACATCCGCGCTTGACGGTGCTGACCCAACCGGATGGGGGCGAACTGGAGCGGCAACTGCCGCCAACACCAGCCGGCACGGTGCTGTTGATCGACCCGCTGGGCAACCTGATGATGCGCTTCTCGCCCGCAGCGGAGCCAAGCGGGATTCTCGACGACCTCGAGCATCTGCTGAAGGCCTCGCGGGTCGGCTGAACTCATGTCCCGCGACCCCCTCATCTGTCGACTGGCCGGTTGGGCCACCGTGCTGACGCTGATCGTGGTGGTGCTCGGCGCATGGGTGCGTCTGTCCGACGCCGGACTTGGCTGCCCTGATTGGCCCGGATGTTACGGGCAGCTGGGCGCGCCCGAGGGCAGCACCCAGATCCAGCGTGCGAACGCGGCATTTCCGGACCGGCCCGTCGAAACCGCCAAGGCCTGGAAAGAAATGGCGCACCGCTATGTCGCCGGCGCGCTTGGAGTGCTCGTGGCGGCGATGGCCATCGCCGCCTGGGTGCGGCGTCGACGGGGAACGCCCGTCGTGCTACCCACGGTGTTGCTCGCGCTGGTGACCTTCCAGGCCCTGCTCGGGATGTGGACGGTGACCCTGCTGCTCAAGCCGCTGATCGTGCTGGCGCACCTACTCGGCGGGCTTACCGTGTTGGCGCTACTTGCATGGCTTACCTTGTCGCACGTTCAGCGCCTGCCCTATCTGGCGCATCCGCGGGTGCTGCGCGGGTTCGTGGCGCTAGGGCTCGTGGTACTCGTCGGACAGATCGTGCTGGGTGGTTGGACGAGCACCAACTACGCCGCGTTGGCCTGCCCGGACTTCCCGACCTGTCAGGGCCAGTGGTGGCCCGACACCGATTTCGACAGCGCCTTTGTGCCCTGGCATGGCCTCGGGATCGACTACGAGGGCGGGGTGCTGTCCGGCGACGCGCGTACCGCCATCCATCTCAGCCATCGCATTGGCGCGATCGTCGCCAGCCTAACCATCGGCGCTTTGGCCCTGGTCTGCATGTGGCCCGGACGCGCGCGCGGACTGCAGATCGCGGGCGCCTGCGTGCTGGCCTTGTTGGCCGTGCAACTGGCGCTCGGCGTGAGCGCCGTGATCTGGCGGCTTCCGTTGCCGGTGGCGACCGCTCATAATGGCGGTGCCGCGATACTGCTTTTATCGCTGGTCGCACTCCTGCGCCTGCTGACCCGATCGACTCCCGATGCGCGCTGAATCCACCGTGCCTAACGCGCTGATCCGCACCGTCCCCGAGTTGGGTAACTGGCGTGCGTACTTGGAGCTCTGCAAGCCCAAGGTTGTCGCGCTGATCGTATTCACGGCGATCGTCGGCATGCTGCTCGCGGTGCCCGGACTCGTGCCGTTGTGGCCGTTCGTCCTCGGGACGCTCGGCATCACGCTGGCCTCGGCCGCCGCGGCCGCACTCAATCAGGTGGTCGACCGCGAGGCCGACGCCCGCATGCGCCGGACCGACCGGCGCCCGCTACCGACCGGCACCCTCGACGACCGGCGAAGCCTCATCTTCGCCTCCGCGCTCGCTGCCCTGGGTATGTTCATCCTCGCTGCGGGGGTGAACCCGCTGACGGCCATACTGACGTTCGGCGCGCTGATCGGGTACGGCGTGATCTATACGCTGTTCCTCAAGCGGGCCACGCCGCAGAACATCGTGATCGGCGGTCTCGCTGGCGCCATGCCCCCGGTGCTTGGCTGGACCGCGGTGACCGGCGAGCTGCACCCGCACGCACTGCTGCTGTGCCTGATCGTCTTCGTATGGACGCCGCCGCACTTCTGGGCCCTGGCGTTACACAAGCGTGACGAGTATGCCGGCGTCGACATCCCGATGCTGCCGGTCACGCATGGCGAGTCGCTGACCCGGCTGCATATCTGGCTGTACACGATTCTGCTCGTGGTGGTAACCCTGCTCCCCTATCTCGTGGGCATGAGCGGGTGGGTGTATCTGATCGCGGCGCTGATCTTTGGCGGCCGGTTCCTGCACCACGCCTGGCGCCTGTGGCGTCACAACGAGGAAGGCAGGGCCATCCGCACTTTCCTGTTCTCGATCACCTACCTGATGGCCCTGTTTGCGGCGCTGCTACTCGACCACTACTTGCCCCTGATCCACGCCGCCGTCACCTGATCCCGGCCTCGGGGCCCACGTGACGCAATTCACGGACCGCAAGCGGCGGCTGGCGTATGCTGTTGTCATAACAATGAGTCGCTCCACCGGAGCGGCACGCCGCAAAGGTTCCCAGCATGAGCTTCAACGATCTACTGACGGTCTGGGCGGACAACCCAGCCTTGTCCGGCGCCATTTGGCTGATTTTGCTGGTCACGGCCCTGTATCTGGCGCGCCAGCCCGCGCATGAGTTGTTCACGGCCACGGGCCGGCTTGCCGAGCGTGGCTTGCGGACGGCGGCCCATGCCCTACGGCGCGGCGAGGCCTTGTTGGCGCGGCGCAACCGTGAGGTGCTGCTGGGCATGGCGGCGGAGTCGGCCGAGCGCGACATTGAACGCGAGTTCGAGCGCGTGGCCACGATGGTCAACCGCGACCTGTCCGGCTACCCCGCGCTCCAGCGCGAGTTGTCGCAGATCATCACGCAGATCGACGAGGACTACCGGTCATCCACCCAGGAACCCCCGACACCGCCTCCCTGGACCGAGGCGGTCGAGGCCCTGGCGCGAATCGAGACCCGCGACCCCACGGTCGCCCGCGTGCTCGAGGACATCCGTGGCACGCTGGAGAAATCGAGCCAACGCGCCTTGGGCGAGTACCGCAAGGAAAGCCGCAAGCGCCACGATCTACTCAAGCGCATGCTGCCCTCTTGGCGCAAGCTGAGCGCCAAGCTGCATGACGTCTCCGGTCAGATCATGGGCCTGGAGGCGCGCGCGGCCAAGATCGACTCGCACATGGAACGCTACGAGAAAATCCGCGCTGGCGAGGACGCCACCGTCCGCACGTTGTCCTCGTCTTCGTTGACGCAGTTCCTGATCGCTGGCTTGGTGCTGGTGATCGCCACCTTCGGGGCGATCATCAACTTTCACCTCATCGCCCTGCCGATGTCGGAGATGGTCGGCGGCAACTCGTACATCGGGCCAATGCAGACGGCGGACGTGGCCGCGCTGGTGATCATCATGGTTGAGATCACCATGGGCCTGTTCCTGATGGAATCGCTGCGCATCACGCGGCTGTTCCCGGTGATCGGTGCCCTGGACGATCGCAAGCGCCGCGCCATGGCCTGGGCGGCCTTTACCTTCCTGTTCCTGCTCGCCGGCGTGGAATCGGCCCTCGCCTACATGCGGGACATGCTGGCAGCCGATCAGCAGCACCTGATCCAGATGTTGTCGAGCGCCGGCGAGAGTGCCGCAGGTGGCTCGGGCGAGGGTGGACCGGCCAATGAGGCCGCGTTGCGTATGATCCCGGCCATCGGCCAGATGCTGCTCGGCTTCATCCTGCCGTTCGTGTTGGTGTTCGTCGCCGTGCCGCTGGAGTCGTTCATCCATGCCGCACGCACGGTCGTCGGCGTGGTGGCGATCGGCTTCCTGCGCACCTTGGCGACCTTCCTGCGGGTGGGCGCTGCCGCCAGCCGCGCTGCGGCCCGTGTGCTGATCCAGTTATACGACTTCGTGATTTTCCTGCCCCTGGCCATCGAGCGTGCGACCCGCGGGGCGTTACCCAACGGCCGTTCGCGCGGCGCGGGGGAATGATGCAAGCGGCAAAGAACGCCCTCGCCGCGCTGACGCTCGCCGGCATCGCGGCGGCGAGCGCCGGTTGCGCGGATGCCAACCGCAATACCGCGGTTTATCTGCTCCTGGACACCTCCGGCACGTACACCGAGGAGATCGACCGCGCCAACGCGATCGTCAACTACCTGCTCGGTTCGCTGGATACCGGCGATTCGCTTGCCGTGGCCCGAATCGACAGCGCGAGCTTCAGCGAGGAGGACATCGTCGAGCGTACGACGTTCGACGGTCAGCCTTCGAAAGCCAACGAGCAGAAACGCGGCTTCCGGCGCACCATGACCGCGTTCTTCGATGACCTGGAGTCGGCGCCTTACACCGACATCCGCGGCGGACTGCTGCAGGCGGGCGAGTGGCTCGAGGAAACGGACGCCGGTGAGCGCCATATACTCATCTTCTCCGATCTCAAGGAAGAGCTGCCGCCGGGCCACCGTCGCGACTTCGAGCTGCCGCTGAAGAATACCGACGTGGTCGCGCTGAACGTGGCCAAGCTACGTCCCGATCAGGTCGATCCGCAGCGCTATCTCGACCGACTGGATTCGTGGCGCCAGGAGGTGGCCGAGGTGGGCGGTCGGTTTCGCATGATCAACGACCTCTCCCGCCTCGAAGGGCTGTTGCGCCAGTAGCTAATGGGGGGACGTAGAACGGGCGGCCACGTCCTGGCCCGTTCAGGGAATCTCTGACCAAATGCCATTCGGGGTTTGATCATAAAGGGGGTCCGAGAATTCGCTTCTCGGACCCCCTCATGTCCAGCGAGTTGCGCTCGCTGAACGGCGCGCCTGCCAGTCGCCCCCATACGTCGCCGAAAAATCCGACGAGGTTGGAGGTAGGACACTAGGCGGTAGCCTGCGCGGCGGCACCCGCCGTATTGCGCTGGCACAAGGCGGTGAGGCGCTCGCCGGCGGCCGAGCGCTCCTCGGCCGGCAGGCGCGCGGCCAGACGCGGGTAAAGCACCTGCCGCTCGCGCGTTCGATGATCGTGCAGCGCATGACGCACGAGCCACATCATCTCCAGCGCATCGAGGATATCTTCCGCCAGACGCGGACTGTCGGGATTGAGCCGCGCGAGGATATGGCGTGTACGTGCCAGACGCCGCTGAAGGCGACGGCGACCGGCGAATCCGCCGCTGCCGAGTGCGCGGGCCACGGAATCCTCGAACGCCGACAGCCGGGGCATCAGGTGTTCCTGTTCCTCGCGCAAGTGGGCCGTGACGACGGCGTCGAACTCCGAGAATGCCTGGCGGGCATCATCCACGCGGTGGTCGAGCACGGCTTCGAGGGCTTCGAGGTAATGCGCTTCAATGAGTGTGTGGGCTTCGTCGTTGGCGCGTTGCAGGTCATCCATAACACTTCTCCCTCCGATTTCCATGGAGTTGCGCCCGCATAACGGGCGCCAAGTTGCCGAGCCATCACTCCTGACCAGAGCCATGGGCTCGCATCCGGACCGCGCAGGTGCGCGCGACCCAGCCGTGCGGTGATACGAGCATTCGATGAGGACGGCAAGAACCGGCGTGCGCAGGCACGCAGCGGAGCAAGAAGGCTGGCGCGCGTCGGAGCGCGATGGATGCGATGCAGATCGACTATGTCCATGTCCTGCGCTTCGGCGACCTGGTCCTTGGTCCGGGGCAATGGCTTCAGTGCCGGGCCCGCGTGCTGAACGTTCGTACTCCAGCCCTTCCTGGCGGAGCCCGATATCGTTAGCAATACCGGGCAGCATACGGAGCGGGCAGGCGTCCGGCTTTGATCTGGGTCAATTACTGCCGGTGAACCCGCGGGCGTGACACCCAAACAAAAACGCCCGGCCGGAGCCGGGCGTTTCAGGTGCGCACTGCGCGATGCTCAGGCGTCGAGCACCATCGATTTGCGCATCTTCTTCATCGCATTCGCCTCGAGCTGCCGGATCCGCTCGGCGGACACGCCGTAGTGATCGGCGAGTTCCTGCAGCGTCGTGCGGTCTTCGGCCAGCCAGCGTGCCCGCAGGATCTCGCGGCTGCGCTCGTCCAGATGCGTCAGTGCGTCCTGCAGCTGTTCGTGTGCATGGGCACTGGCATCGCTCTGCTCGACCACCTGTGCCGGGTCGGCGTCGCCCTTTTCGAGCCAGGACGAGGGCGAGAACTGCTCGTCCTCACCGGCGTCGGCGGGCGCGTCATACGAAGTGTCCTGACCGGCGAGCCGCGATTCCATCTCCAGGACGGTCCGCGGTTCGACGCCAAGATCGGCGGCGACCGCCTGGACTTCATCGTGCGTGAACCAGCCGAGACGTTGCTTCGCCGAGCGCAGCTTGAAGAACAGTTTGCGCTGGGCCTTGGTGGAGGCCACTTTGACGATGCGCCAGTTACGGATGACGTACTCGTGGATTTCCGCGCGAATCCAGTGGACGGCGAACGAGATCAAACGGACACCGACGTCCGGATCGAATCGCCGCACGGCCTTCATGAGTCCGATGTTGCCTTCCTGGATCAAGTCGGCCATCGGGAGACCATAGCCCGTGTAGCCGCGCGCGATATGCACCACGAAGCGCAACTGCGAGAGGATCAGCTGCTGCGCCGCCTGTAGATCGCTGTCATCGCGTAGACGTCGGGCAAGCTGCTGCTCCTCGTCGAAATCCAGCACGGGCAGGGCATTGACCGCCTGGATGTAGGCGTTCAGGTCCCCCGTGACCGCGGGCAGGTTCCGTTGTGAACTGGTAAGCAGCGCCGTGCTCATTCAAGCGTCCTCGCTAGCTTGGTGCGGAAAGTTACCGATATTCTAACAATTTATGACCGAGACCGTGAGACACCGGAGAAGTTCCCCGGGGTCCCGGGCGGAATCCCGCCAAGTAAATATAGGGGCGTTCGGAACGGATTCAAGCCTCGCTACGATGCCCTAAGTCCGACAGGCTGCTAGCCCGGCTCAATGCTGCGCAAGTGGCGCCCGACGGCAAGCCAGGAGCCCCCAAGGCCAAGCGCCGTCCCCCCGAGCAGGAACACGCCGGCTTCGCCCAGGCCCAGCCCCTGGAAGCGAAACGGGCTGCCGTAGGCGGCGGCGAGCTCGGCGGCGGGGCCAGCGAGCATCGCGCTGGCAAGCGCCAGGAGCAAGCAAGCGAGCACCGATCCGAGCAGGCCGTACCAGGCGCCCCCGTACAGGAACGGGCGGCGGATGAAGGCATCGCTGCCGCCGATGAGCTTGCTGACTTCGATCTCGGCGCGCCGGTTGAGGATGTCGAGCCGGATCGTATTGCCCACGATCAGCAGGACGCCGACGGCCAGCAGTACGCCGAGCAGGGTGAGCGCGCGTTCGACCAAGGCCAGTAGCGCGTATAGCCGCTCCACCCATGCGAGATCCACGCGTGCGCGGTCCACCCCGTCGATTGATTCCAGGTCCTGAGCCAGCGCGCCCAGGGCCTCGGCCGTTTCCGGCGTGCCCGCCGCCCCTTCGACCACCACGACAGCCGGCAACGGATTGCGCTCGAGCGACTCGAGTGCCCGCTCGAACCCGGCAAGATCGCGAAACTCCGCCAGCGCCTCGTCGGGCGTGATGCGTTGCACGATACGGACGCCGTCGCGGGCATCGATCGCTTCGGTTGCGCGGTCGATCGCGGCGTTCTCGAGGGTGGGCCCGAGATACACGGAGATGCGGGTGCCGGTTTCCAGGCCGCCCCCCACGCGCTCAGCGTTCTGCAACAGGATCCACAACGCGCCCGGAAGTGCGAGGGCGATGGCAATCACCGCCACGGTCATACCGCTGGCTCCCGGGTTGCGCCAGAGCCGCCCGAGGCTGCCCAAGGCCGCGCGTGGGTGCTCCTGCAGCCAAGCGCCCAGGTGCGCCCGCAGGCCCCAGTGCGCGGGCGCTCAGGCCGGCGTGCCAAGGTCCCTCCCGGCAAAGTCGTCGCGCACCAGGCGTCCGTCGGCCAGTGTCAGCACGGGTAGCCCAAAGGCTTCAGTCAGGGCGATATCGTGCGTTGCCACCAGCACAGTGACGCCCACGCGGTTGAACGCGACGAAGAGTTCCATGATCTCGCGCGACAACTCCGGGTCCAGATTGCCAGTCGGCTCGTCGGCGATCAGCAGTGTGGGCCGGTGGACTACGGCGCGGGCGATGCCGACGCGCTGCTGCTCGCCGCCCGAGAGTGTGATCGGCATGCGCCGCTCCTTGTCGGCGAGACCCACCTTGTCGAGCGCGGCCCGCGTGCGCCGGCGCAGCTCGCCTGAACCGTAGCCGGCCACGACCAGCGGCAGCGCGACGTTATCGAACACCGTGCGGTCATAGAGCAGTTGATGGTTCTGGAAGACGATGCCCATGCGCCGGCGCAGCCAGGGCACGCGCCGGCGCGGCAGGGTGGCGAGATTGACGTTGTCCACCAGCAAGGTGCCGCGCGTCACGCGCTCGATGCGCGCGAGCAGCTTCAGGAGTGTCGACTTGCCGGCGCCGGAGTGGCCGGTGAGAAAGGCCATCTCGCCCGCGGGCAGCGTCAGGCTCAACTCCGCGATGGCGTCCT
>JBBEEB010000008.1:5542-11315 GCA_040880995.1 Halofilum sp. (in: g-proteobacteria) | reverse complement strand
TCGAAGGGGCGCAGGTCCTCGGGCGTCTCGCCGACGCCGACGAAGCGGATTGGCAGGCCGGTCTCGCGGGCGATGGCGAAGGCCACGCCGCCCTTGGCCGTGCCGTCGAGCTTGGTCAGGGCGAGGCCGGTGACGTCCACGGCCTGGCCGAACTCGCGTGCCTGTACCAGGGCATTTTGCCCCGAACCGCCGTCGAGCACGAGTAGCGTCTCGTGCGGCGCGGTTTCGTCGAAGCGCGCGATGACGCGGCGGACCTTGCGCAACTCCTCCATCAGGTTGGACTGGGTGTGCAGGCGCCCGGCCGTGTCGGCGAGGACCACGTCGATGCCACGGGCCTGTGCGCGATGCAGCGCATCGTGAATCACCGCTGCGGAATCGGCGCCGGCATGCTGCGAGATCACCGGCGCGCCGACGCGCTCGCCCCAGCCCTGCAACTGCTCGACGGCGGCGGCGCGGAAGGTGTCGCCGGCGGCCAGCAGCACCGAATGCCCGGCTTCCTGTAGCCGATGCGCCAGCTTGCCGATGGTGGTGGTCTTGCCCGAGCCGTTGACGCCGACCACCAGCATGACCCAGGGATTGCCGGCGGCGGGCTCGTTCGCCGGGCGTTCCGCCGGCGAGAGCATGTCGATCAGAGTGCGCCGCAGTACCTGCCGGACCTCGTCGGCATCGCGCGCGCGCTTGGCCTCCGTGCGCAGCGTCTCGAGGATGGACTGCGTGGCATCGATGCCGACGTCCGCCAGCAGCAGTTCTTCCTCGATCTGTTCGAGTAGCTCGTCGTCGAGCGCGCGGCCCCCGAACAGCGCACGCAATCCACCCCCCATGCGCGAGCGCGTCTTGGCGAGCCCGCCAGCGAGGGCGGCCTCCTCTTCCGGCTCAGCCTCTGTCTGGTGTTCGGGCTCGGCTTCGGCTCCCGCTCCCGGCGCCGTATCCTCGCTCGCCGGCTCCGTGTCGTCGGCTTCCTTGTCGCGTTTGAACAGCCCGAACAAGCGGCGCATTCGAGGGATCTCCGATGGGTCGGTGGGCACCGGTGCAGCCGGCGCGGATTACTGCGCGTTCACGTGGCACTCATGCCCGCACGGCGACGAATGGGGTACGCTGCGCGGACCGGCTATGCTATCAGGCACCCGTGACCCGAGGAATCGAGCTGAACCAATGATGGGACGCATGCGCGCAGCGCTTTTCGTGGTCGCACTGGCTGTCGCCGGACCGTCCGTGGCCGGCCAATCGGCCGAGGTGAGCCAGTTCGAGCTGGATAACGGCATGAAGGTCCTGGTGCGCGTCGATCCGCGCGCACCGGTGGTGGTCTCGCAGGTCTGGTACGGCATCGGCAGCGTAGACGAGCACCGGGGAGTGACCGGGATCTCGCATGTCCTCGAACACATGATGTTCAAGGGCACGGACGATCTGGAGCCCGGCGAGTTCGCCGAGATCGTCCAGCGGCATGGGGGTGAGCACAATGCCTTCACTGGCCGCGGTTATACGGGCTACTACCAGCAGATCGCGGCCGAACACCTGGAGCTGCTTTTCCGCCTCGAGGCCGATCGCATGAGCGACCTCGCGCTCGATCAGACCGAGTTCGAGCGCGAGCGAAGCGTGGTGCTGGAAGAGCGTGCCCAGCGCGTCGAGGACAATCCGCACGCATTGACGCAGGAGCGCTTGCGGGCCACGGCCTTCCCGTCGTCGACGGCGCGCAATCCGGTCATCGGCTGGCCGGCGGACCTCGAATCGATGTCGCTCGACCAGGTCGCGACTTGGTACGGTCAGTGGTACGCACCAAACAACGCCGCGCTGGTCGTGGTGGGGGACGTCGATCCGCAGCGGGTGCACACGCTCGCCCAGCAGTATTTCGGCGACAAGGCGCCGACGGAACTGCCGCCGCGTCCGCCCCGGGGAGAGGTCGAGCCGCGCGGCGAGGCGCGCATCGAAGTCCAGGCGCCGGCAAACGTGCCGTATCTCGCGATGGGCTGGCGGGTGCCTTCGCTGGTGACCGCCGAGGACCCCACCGATGCCTATGCCCTCGACGTACTCGTGGAGGTGCTCGATGGCGGGCGCAGCGCGCGTATCGAGCGCGAACTCGTGCGCGGCAGCGCCGTAGCCTCGAGCGCCGGAGCGGGCTACTCGATGCTGTCGCGCACGGACGAACTGCTGATGATGGCGGGGGCCCCGGCGCAGGAACGCAGCGTCGAGGACCTCGAGCAGGCGCTACGCGAGCAGGTCGAGCGCCTGAAAGACGGCGAGATCGGCGCCGAGGAGCTTGAACGCGTCAAGACGAACGTCCGCGCCAGCGAAGTATTCCAGCGCGACTCGATGTTCTATCAGGCTATGCGCATCGGCCTACTGGAGACGATCGGTGTGGGTCAGGACGCTTATGATGCCTACCGCGAGGGCATTGAGGCGGTCACGGCCGACGACGTTCGCCGGGTCGCCGAGAAATACCTGACCGACGAGCGTCTGACTGTGGCAGAGCTGGTGCCGACCAGCGTGGAGTCCGGTTCGGCACCGCCGGCGCCGGCTTCAGACCCTGCAAGCCCAGGAGGCGACGCCATTGGCCACTGACAAGCGAAGTCTCCTCGTGTCCTGGCTCGCAAGTTCGAAGTTGCGAGCCAGGACACTGACCGCGGCGCTCATGCTGTGCGCCGCGCCAGCGGCGGTCCACGCGGCGCCCGAGGTTCAGCAATGGTCCACGCCGGCTGGTGCGCGGGTGCTGTTCGTCGAGACTCACGAGATCCCGGCGGTGGATGTGCGCATGACCTTCGCCGCGGGTGCCGCGCGAGATGGCGAACATCCGGGCGTCGCGCGTCTCACCAGTAATCTCCTGATGTCAGGGACCGAGTCGCTCAATGGCGACGCCCTGGCCGAGGCCTACGAACGCGAGGGGGCCGAGGTCTCCACGGGCGCCGCCCGCGACATGGGTTGGGTCGAGTTCCGCAGTCTCAGTGACGAGGCGCATCTCTGGCCAGTCGCGCGCACCGTGGCGGATCTCGCGGCGAACCCCACTTTCCCGCCCGGCGAGGTCGAGCGCCTGATCGGGCAGCAGCGCACGTCGCTCGCACGCAAGGCTCAGTCGCCCGGCGCCCTGGCCAGCCGCGCGTTCTGGCGTACCGTCTACGGCGATCACCCCTACGGCCACGAGCCACTGGGCACGGAGGAGAGTCTCGATGCCATCACGCGGGACGATATTCGTGCCTTCCACGAGCGGTATTACGCGGCGGCGAACGCCAATCTCGCGATCGTCGGCGATCTGTCCCGCGCCGAGGCGGAGCGCCTTGCGCGTACGTTGACCGAATCCCTGCCGCAGGGTGAGCCGGCTTCCGCGCTACCGCGGGTGCCGGATCCCGAAGCGGACGAAACCGTACGTGAGGACTTCCCTTCGAATCAGGCGCACGTTCTGATCGGTCGTCCGGCGGTGGCGCGCGGCGGCGATCGCTGGCCCGCGCTGGTCGTGGCCAATCACGTGCTCGGCGGCGGCGGGTTCAGCTCGCGCCTGATGAGCGAGGTGCGCGAGGAGCGGGGCCTGGTCTATGGCATCAGCAGTGGCTTTAGCCCCATGAGCGCCCGCGGTCCCTTCCGGGTTCAGTTACAGACCCGCGGCGATCAGACCGGCGAGGCACTGGAGGTGGTGAACGCGCAGCTCAAGCGCTTCGTCCAGGAGGGACCGAGCGCGGCTGAAGTGGACGATGCCGTGTCCAACATCACCGGCGGTTTTCCGCTTGAGGTCGATTCCAATTCCGAGCTGACCGGGTACCTGTCGATGATCGGTTTCTATGAGTTGCCGACTAACTACCTGCAGCAATATCGCGACCGCATCGCGGAAGTGGATGCCGAGGCCGCCCGAGTGGCCTTCGCCGAGGTCGTCGGCGATCAGCCGTTGGTGCGGGTGATCGTCGGCGGTAACCGCGCCCGCGACGCTCAGCCGTAAGCCGACTCGCGCATGCCCAAGCGTCGTGGCAATGGCGTGCGCATCATCGGGGGCGCGTGGCGCGGGCGGCGCATTCATTTCCCAGCGGCGCCCGGGCTTCGGCCGACCAGCGACCGCCGCCGCGAGACCTTGTTCAACTGGTTGAGCGGCGATCTCGAGGGTGCGCGCTGTCTCGATCTGTTCGCTGGTTCGGGCGCCCTGGGTTTCGAGGCGGCATCGCGGGGCGCGGCCGAGGTGGTGCTCGTCGAGGCCTCGCGCGAGGTGGCCGCGGCCCTGGCCGCCAATGGGCGCGGACTCGCCGCCGAGCATCTGCGCGTGGTCCATGCCCGTGCCGCGCGTTATCTCACTCGCGACCCCGAGCCCTTCGATCTCGTCTTCATCGATCCGCCGTTCCAGCAGCCCGAACTGGCCGCCGACACGCTCGAGCGTCTCACCGGCGGTTGGCTCGCGCCCGGCGCGCGCGTGTATTTGGAGGTCGCCGCCCATGGCCTGCGGCCGGCCATCCCTTCGGGTTGGCGCGTCGCTCGAGAGGCGACCGGCGGTGACGCGCATGCGCTGTTGTTCGATGCCGAGGGCGAGGCGAGCCTGCGGTAACCGCGCTGCAAGCCGAAGGCTCGGCGATCGCCGCGGGTGGCGGAGTTCCGCAGGACCGATACACTCGGGAACATGGAAATAGAAGAAGCGGCCCCACGGCCCCCCCGGGTGGGCCTGCTGGTTACCTGCCTGATCGATCTGTTCCGCCCCCAGGCTGGATTCGCGGCCGTGGACCTGATCGAGCGGGCCGGCGGCGAGGTGGTGTTTCCGGAGCAGACTTGCTGCGGCCAGCCGGCGTACAACAGCGGTGATCGCGCCAATGCCCGAGCGCTCGCCGAACGCGTGATCGAGGCCTTCGCCGACTGCGACTACGTGGTCGTCCCGTCCGGCTCTTGCGCCGGCATGCTGCGGCGCCACTACCCGGCACTGTTCGATGCCGAGCGCGACGGCGAGCGGCATGCACAGGCGCTGGAGCTGGCCGGGCGCACGCGCGAGCTCACCGAGTTCCTCGATGAGCGAGGTGTGCATCTCGACGCTCAAGCTTTCGAGGGAACCGTCACCTACCACGACGGCTGCTCCGGGTTGCGCGAACTGGGCGTGTACGATCAACCACGGCGGTTACTCAAGCAGGTGGAAGGTCTGACGCTGTCCGAATCGGCCGGCGGCTCCGACTGCTGCGGCTTCGGCGGCACCTTCTGCGTGAAGTATCCCGAGATCTCGACGCGCATGGTCTCGGACAAGTGCCGCCACCTCGTCGAGTCGGGCGCCGACACCGTTCTCGCCGGCGACCTCGGCTGCCTGCTCAACATCGCCGGCCGCCTGTCACGCGAAGGCCAGCCCGTCCGCGCCCGCCACGTCGCCGAGGTTCTCGCCGGCATGACCGATGAGCCCGCCCTCGGCGAGCTGGAGCGGGAACCACGAATGGACACCAATAAACACGAATAGGCTGCGGCGCTCGGGTTGGTCAGAGCTACGCTGAGCGCGCTGATCCGCGTAAGGTGCAATAAGTGCCTTCACAGATGAACACAGATGGACACAGATAAGATGGAAAGCACTGGCACTCGGCAGCACGGCATCAGCTCGCCACATCTGAGTTTATCTGTGTTCATCTGTGATGCCCTATCCCGATGCGCCTACCGAGGCGCACGCCGTTCAGCGCAGCTGCAACGCGCTCTGGGCTTCCACGCCCCCATTCGTGTCCATTCGTGTCCATTCGTGGTTCCTGCTTTTTAGTCATGGAAGTACGTACTCAACTATTCCGATCCGCGGCGCGGGAGGCGCTGACGGACGCGCCGTTGCAGAAGGCGTTGGAAAACGTCC
>JBBEEB010000008.1:0-5442 GCA_040880995.1 Halofilum sp. (in: g-proteobacteria) | reverse complement strand
GCGGCGCGGGAGGCGCTGACGGACGCGCCGTTGCAGAAGGCGTTGGAAAACGTCCAGCGTGGTTTTCCGGGCAAGCGTGCCGATGCGATCGCGCGGCTACCGGAGTGGGAGGCCGTGCGCGAGCACGGCACGGCCATTCGCAGTCACGCGGTCGCCTATCTCGATGAATACCTCGAGCGCTTCGAGCAGCAGGTGAGCGCCAGCGGCGGTCAGGTGCATTGGGCGCGCGATGCCGGCGAAGCGCGCGAGGCGGTCGCCGGCATTTGTCGCGCCGCCGGCGCGCGCACGGTGACCAAGGGCAAGTCCATGGCCACCGAGGAGATCGGGCTCAACGATCATCTGCAGGGGCTCGGCTTCGAGCCGGTCGAGACCGATCTCGGCGAGTACATCCTGCAGCTACGCGGGGACAAGCCGAGCCACATCATCGCCCCCGCCATCCATCTACGGCGCGACCAGATCCGCGCGGCGTTCGACGCGCACCACGGCCCCGAATTCTCGACGCACTCGGATGGTCATGCCGAGCTGCAGGGGGAGGCGCGCCATGCCCTGCGTCAACGCTTTCTCGAGGCCGACGTCGGCATCACCGGCGCCAACTTCTGTATCGCCGAGACCGGTAGCACCGTCATCGTCACCAACGAGGGCAATGGCGATTTGACGCAATGCCTGCCGCGCGTCCACGTCGTCGTCGCCGGCATCGACAAGATCGTGCCCACGCTCGAGGACGCGAGTACGCTGCTGCGCCTGCTGGCGCGCTCCGCGACGGGCCAGGACCTGAGCGTCTACACGACTTTTTCGACCGGTCCACGGCGTGCCGAGGACCTCGACGGCCCCGAGGAATTCCATGTCGTGCTGCTCGATAACGGCCGCTCGGACATGCTCGGCGGCGACTTCGAATCCATGCTGCGTTGTATCCGCTGCGGCGCCTGCATGAATCACTGCCCAGTCTATGGCGCCGTGGGGGGGCACGCCTACGGCTGGGTCTACCCGGGGCCCATGGGCGCCGTACTGACACCGCAAATGGTCGGTATCGAGCGGTCCGCGGACCTACCCAACGCCAGCACTTTCTGCGGCCGCTGCGCGGAGGTCTGTCCCGTGCAGATACCGTTACCGGACCTGATGCGGCGATGGCGCGAGCGGGCCCACGACGCCGGAGCGGACTCGGCCGCCGCGCGCTGGGGCCTCGGTGCCTGGGCTTGGCTGGCCCGGCGGCCGCTTGTGTATCGCCAGCTCGCGTGCCTGCAGGCGCGTGCCTTGCGTTGGCTCGCACATGGGCACGGTCGCTTGCGCCGGGTACCCCTGGGCCGTGGGTGGACGGCCGGCCGCGATCTGCCGGCACCGGCCGGGCGCACCTTCAGCGAACTCTGGCGCGCCCGCAGCGGCGCGCAGGACGCGGCGCGCACGGCGGCCTCCGGGTCGGATTCCCATGAGCGCGCGTGACACGATTCTCGGCCGGATCCGCGCACGCCGAGCGGGCCACGACCCAGATGCGGTCGCGGAGCGCCTGCGCGCCCACCCCGCCGGCCCGATGCCCGCGCGCGCCGGCGGTACGGCCGCCGAGATCCGCGAACGCTTCGTGGCCATGGCCGAAAAGGCTGGCGCGCGAGTCGAGGCACTCGCGAGCACGGCCGCGCTGCCGGAACTGGTGGCGCGCCTCTGCGCCGAGCAAGGCTGGGATCCGGAGGTCGCCGTGGCCCCCGACGGGGCGCTGACCAGGCTCGATTGGGCTACTGCCGGTGTGTACACCGAGGTGCGGGAGGCGGCCGCGGACGACCGCATCTGCATCAGTCGTGCCCTCTGCGGTGTGGCCGAAACGGGGACCGCCGTTCTGCGCTCCGGGCCGGAGAGTCCCGTCACGCTCGGCTTCCTGCCCGAGTGGCATGTGGTGTCCCTAGCCGCGGAGGATCTCGTCGGCGGCTACGAGGACGCCTGGGCGCGGGTGCGGGCGGCAGGCGCGATGCCGCGCACGGTGAACTGGATTACCGGCCCCTCCCGCTCGGCCGATATCGAGCAGACCATTCAGATCGGCGCCCACGGCCCCAGGGGGCTCGTCATCGCGCTGTATTGATCAGACCTTCCTTCCCGCGGTCGGGTTAGCATGCCGGCGCTGGTGTCGCGGCCGAGGCCTCATGTTCGTCTTCATCGATCACCAGGCAATCGCGTCCACGCGCCTTGGCCGTGTAAAGCGCCTGGTCCGCACGTGTGAGCAGTGTGTGCAAGCCGGTGGTAGCCAGCGGCGGGCGAATCGCGACGCCAGCCGAGACCGTATGCGGGCCGGGCCAACCGCCATCCTCAATGGTCGCAGCGCGGAAGCGCTCGCTGACGCGCTCGACCACCCGGCGGGCCTCGTCGACGCTCGGCAGATCGGTGAGCAGAACGACGAACTCGTCGCCGCCGAAGCGCGCGGTCAGGTCGCCGTCGCGTACCGCCGCCACCAGCGCGCGGGCGAACGCTCGCAATATCGCATCGCCGGCGAGATGACCCTGCGTATCGTTAATGTGCTTGAACTCGTCCAGGTCGAAGTAGACCAGCGCCTGGTAGCGGTCGCTGCTCGGTTCGGCCAGCGCGCCCTCGGCGGCGCGCAGTAAGTATCGGCGGTTGCCCAGGCCGGTCGCCTCGTCGGATTCGGAATCTTGCCGCGCCTGGGCCCAGGCCTCCGACAGCTCGTGGGTGCGCTCGCCCACCAGATACTCGAGACGCTCGTTCTGCGATTCGAGTAGCTCGCGGTAACGTTCCTCAGCGGCCTGCTGGTCGCGCTGGAGCAGGCGAATGCGGTCGGCCTGCGCGATGGCGAGCATCACGATCTCGAGCAAATTGAAGAGTTGCGCGATGGGGTAAATCTGCCCCGCGTGCAGCCAGGACACGGCGCCGGAGACGTGCAGCGCGTTGAGCAGCAGCATCCCGCCGTAGACCCCCCACGCGGCCACGAACCAGCGCGCGTAGGTGATGCCGCGGCGCCAGGCGGCCACGCCCAGTAGCGACAGCAACACCAGCGACGCGATTGCGCCATGCGCCAGCAGCAGCGGGAACGTCCAGAATCCCACCAGGCGCAGCACCACGCCCGTCGCAAGTAGTGCGATTGCGGCCACGAGCAGGCGGTCGGTGCGCGGCAGGATGACGGCCGTTTGCAAAAAGCTGCGGCTGAACAGTAGCGCGGTGAGGGCCAGCGCGAGAAACACCACGTGCATCCCTTGATTCACCAGCTCGGGCCAGTTCGGCAGTGCGAACTGGTGCAGGTGCCCGTTGACGGTCATCCAGGTCAGGGCCGTGCAGAGGATGTAGGCGGCGTAGAGTCCGAATCGGCGGTCGCGGGCGCGGCGCCAGACGATCAGAGCATAGGCGGCCAGGATGAGCATCGCGCCGTATAGCAGTCCGTAGACAAAGTAATCGCCGGCGATGAACGCGGCCAGACTTTCGTCTGGAACGATCTGAAAACCCAGATGCATGGTATCCAGGCGATCGTAGGTGACCCGAAGATATAGATCGCTATGGCCGCCGAGCGGGGTGGCGTGCTCGATACCCAGGGTGCGAAAGGCCATCGCGCGTTCGTCGAACGGGCGCCGATCCGTGAGTTTGAGCGCGCGTTCGCCGCCGTCGCTGTCGTAGACCCAGGCATCGACGTGATCGAGGTAGGCCGCCTCGGCGAGCAGCGCCCAGGCGCGCGGGCGTTCACCGTCGTTCACCAGCCGCACGCGTAGCCAATACGCGTCCGTGGTCATGCCGGGCGACAGGGCCGCCGAACTCAAGGGCCGGAACGCCGGCGAGTTGGCCTCTCCCGGACGCGCGCGAAGCTCGGTGACTGCGCGCTCTCCGGACGCGTCGCGCAGGAATTCGGCGTGGCCGGTCAGGCGTGCCGGCTCGGTCATTTGCGTCAGGTCGAGCGTCGGCGGTTCGGCATCGGCCCGCGCCGCGGGCATGGCCCCGAGGAGCAGCGCCAGTGCGACCAGTGCGAGTACGATCACGGTGCTGAGACCGCGCAGCCACTCTCGGAAGGCGAACAGACGCATGGCTCTCCGTCCGCTTCGCCGGCGCTGCCGGCCGCGGACCTTCTAGCCCCTGAGTGGGGCGTTTGAATTATGCCACGTACGCGCCCTTGCGGTTATTCATGCGCCGCCGCTAGCCGCCTGCTCGATTGCCTCATGGTTGCGCGCCGGATCGCAGCGCACGATAAGGGTTCGATTATCGGATTTCTTGGTATAAGATACGCAAATGCCGTTGTGTGCGGTGCACGATAGACAAGCAGAAATCCTGTGAAGCCTTACGATCCCGGCCCTCTTCCTCCTCAAGGAATCGACCTCGTCGCGCTTGTGTCGCTCGTGGGCGAAGCCAATGCGGCGCTCGCGCGGTATGACGGGCTGCTCCAGGGACTGGTGAATCCTTCGGTGCTGCTCTCGCCACTCACCAGTCAGGAAGCCGTGCTGTCGTCCCGCATCGAGGGTACCCAGGCCACGATGGAGGAGGTCCTCGAACACGAGGCTGGGCGCCCCCACGAACCGGGTAAGGCCGGCGATATCGAGGAAGTTCTCAACTACCGGCGCGCCCTGCGCCTCGGTAGCGAGGAGATCCGCGAGCGCCCGATCCGTCAGGCCACCGTGCGAGCCCTACACCGCGAACTCATGACAGGCGTGCGCGGGCAGGAGCAAACGCCGGGCGAGTTCCGCAAGGATCAGAACTGGATCGGCCCCGAGGGATGCGCGATCGAAGAGGCTACATTCGTGCCGCCGTCACCCTTGCATCTGCGCGATGGCCTTGAGGCCTGGGAGCGCTACCTGGGATCGCCGGACATCGATCCGATCATCCAGGCCGCGATCGCCCATGCGCAATTCGAGTTGCTGCATCCGTTCCGCGACGGCAATGGGCGGGTCGGGCGGCTCCTCATCCCGTTGTTCCTGACGCAAGCGGGCCGGCTTTCCCAGCCGATGTTCTACTTGAGCGCATACCTGGAGCGCCACCGAGACCGATACTATGCAGGTTTGCAGGCGCTCTCCCGCGACAATGCGTGGACCGACTGGGTGCGCTTCTTTCTCACGGCCGTGATCGAACAGGCACGTGAGAACGTCACCCGCGTGGAGCAGATCCAGGCTCTCTACGAGCAAATCAAGGCGCAAGTGCGCGATACTACGCATTCCCAGCACAGCGCGCAGCTCGTCGACGCCTTGTTCGCGCGCCCCATCTTCCGTGTCGCCGACGTCGAGGCCAATGGCATCCCGCGGCCCACGGCGCACACGCTTTTGCGCCAGCTCGAGAGTATCGGCACCATTCGGGTGATGCAGCCAGCGGCCGGTCGCCGAGCGGCCATATTCGCCTTCCCGGCCCTGCTCAATGTCGTGGAAGGCCGCGAAGTCATCCCGGAATAGTCATGTCCCGGCCGCAGTACCGTAGGTCGGGCTTTAGAGACTGTGTGAGAAATCCGCGCCGTAGCGAGGAAGTGGCCCAGCGAGGCGA
>JBBEEB010000007.1:0-8355 GCA_040880995.1 Halofilum sp. (in: g-proteobacteria) | reverse complement strand
GCAGAAGACTCGCTCCTTGATACGCCAGAAGACGAGACTGAATTTCGGAGCTACCCATCATATGGCGGCTGAACTGGACTTCAAGCTTGTCCGGTGCAATCGTGAAAGCGCCCAGATCGAAGATTTTGTGGTGAAGCACGCACAGGGCGAGGCCGTTCGATTCTACGTCCGGCCCGCCGGCCTGGAACCACATGATGTGAGCCGCTTCTAGTCCGATTACAGTGGTATCGAGACGAATATCGTAGCCGCATAGACAGCAGCGCCATTCATACGCCATCAGGATCCGCTTCCTAAACGCTGGATCTCGCCTCCGTTCCTCCTCCGAATCTCCAGTCCCACCTGCGCGGCTTCAGTGTCGAGCCCGACAGCGTCCAGAACGTCCTGCTGTCGACCCGGGAAAATGCGCGCTGACAATCCGCCGGGCGACCTCATTCCGAAGAGCGACCACGAAGTCAGGATGCTGACCTTTCGGGCCAACCGGCACGTCGTACCAGCAGAGGTAGTCGTCTTCGAGGTGACTCTCGAACCGCCGAGCGAGGCGGGGCTCGCCCGCAGTCATACGGCTCAAGCAGGTATTGATGGACGGGATGAGCGTTGTCATTGGAGCAATCCGTGCCGGTGGCCGCAAAAATCAAGCAACTTCCAGTCCATTCTTCGCGTGTAGCGCCGGCCAGGCAGTGACGCATACACCTACGAAGGATGCCACATCACGCGCGCGCACAGTCGGCGATCCGCCTCGCTCACGCCCACGTCATCGAGAATCTCGGGCAGTTTGTGGAACGCCTCCTGTACCCGTTCAATAACTTGGCTGGCTTCCCGCGGAGGCAGTTGGAAGAGCCTGGCAATTTCGTACGCCTTGGCGCTATCAGGACTCGGGCGGTTCGGATAGTGGGCTACGGCGAGATTAGGATAGGCGCCGCGTACGTCACTGGGGACAAGGTCGTACGCCGGCGCGAGTCCGAAGCTTTCTGGCGTTCTCCGGAACGAGAAGTTACGCAGATGATCGTCGGTGTTGTTGATTGCTTCGTTGAGCAGCAACTGGCCAAAGAGCTGCTGGAGATCTTCCCGCGGCCGGTCACTGTAACGCTGGATTAAGGTTACGAGGTCATCGTAACGGGGATGAAGCCGGTCCGCTTGCGAGTCCGCGTCCTTGAGCAGCGCGTTGGCAGAGACGAGGTGATAACGCCCTTGTTGCGGACTCACATCGAAGCGGTCGACGAGCAGCGCGTCGATGCGGCCCGCCTGCACGATTCGGTTGCGCGGCACACACAAGCCGGCGTAACGCGCAAGCTCGAGACAAACATGTTCGAGCCGCGCGTGATTAAAGGCATCGCCCAGGCGCGTGAGCTTTGCGATGTAGGTCCAATTCGCGTCGCGGAGGACGACCTTGGGGCGCGCGCCACCGACGCTGGAACCTGCTTGCAAGCGCCGCAGCGCCTCGAGTTCCAGTTCGTGCTGCCCAGTGACCTCCGCGGCATCGGCTGCCAGCTGCGCCAACGCATCCACCGCGAGTGGAGCTTCCAGGCTCGGCATCGGTGCATCCGCCGGCTGGATTTCCAGCGCGCCCACACGGAACGACGCGCGCGACGCGCTCAAGAGCGAATGCAGATCTTGCGGATCGCCGATCTTGCCTTGCATCAGCCAGGCGCGCGCCAACACGGCGCGTTCCCAACCGCCCGGCATGACTTCGTCGATCACCGCCGGGAGTTCGCGCGTCTGCCATTCGAGCGGCTCGGTCTGCAGGGGTGCGTGGACCGGATTGAGCGCAAAGCACTCGGAATGATCGAGCCATTCAGTGCGGTAACGGATAGCCGAACGCAGATGGCGGCCGCGGGCATCGGTTTCCAGCCGCAGCTGGGCCGCAGGCACCACCGCGCCCTCCCGCAGTGCGGCGTAGATGACATAGTCACCGCGACGCTCGTTCATGACCCGGGATTCTCGTCGAACAGCCCACGCCGCGGCGGCGCCAGACCCTCAGCGAACTGGTGTCCGATGCCCAGCAGCACGGCAGCGAAGAGATAGCTGCGCAGGGCCACGGAGGGATCACCCTGCTCCATCTTCTGATAGGTGTAGCGCGAGACGCCAATGCGCCGTGCGAAATCATCTTGGGTGTCATGTGGGTAGCGCCGCCGCCGACCCTCGCGCAGCTGCTTGCCCATATCGCGGGCGAGTTCGGCCACTTCTTCCGAAACGGGGATCGTCATGGTCGTGACCATGGCGCTACCGCCCTGGCGTGTCAACCATTCTTGTCATTATGACTTTAACGCCTACTATTATTGTCTGTTACGCCTGACGAGCGTCGCGTTCATCGGATCTCCTCGTAACTGCCGCATGCGTCAAATCGTACGGAGGCCACGGCCCGGGCGGCGGATGGCGGGCGGGAGACACGGCGCCCGCGGCGGGCTCGAGCGCTACTTCCTATATCTTATATAAGATAGTTGCATTCACTTGGCGGGCGCGGCACGCTTTCGCCGCTGGCCCGTTCCGCGCGCCGGCCGCGCCGGCTTGCAAGGGGTTTTCGCCTTGCAAGCCGGCGTACAGCCCCGAAGAGGGCTCGCATAAACAGATAGTTAGACTCCGGGGAGGGGTTTCACCATGTCCCGAAAGATCTCAGGCCTTTCGCGCCGCGATTTCCTGCGTCGGACCGGCGCCGTGGCGGGCATGTCCGCCGTCGGCATGTCGCTGGGCGCCCGCGCGTTCGCCAGCGACAGCTTCCCCAGCCAGACCATGCAGATCCTGATTCCGACGGGCGAAGGCGGCGGTGTCGATCGCACGGCACGCGCGTTCAACTCGGTCTGGCAGAAGCATCTCGGCGCCAACTTCGAGTACAGCTATTTCCCCGGCGCGGGTGGCCAGGTCGGCTATGAGACCTTTCTCGGCCGCTGGGATGCGGACGGTCATCACCTGCTGTTCGGCAACATCGGTCCCGAGATGATCATGTACGCCACGCAAGACACCAACTACACCTACCCCGACGACTACACCTACTTCGCCGGCGTCGATGCCGACGATGCGGTGCTCTGGGTGGCGAACGACTCGCCGTTCGGGTCGATCCAGGACCTGGTGGACGCCGGCCAGGAGCGCCAGATCAACATCTCCACCAGCCGCCTGCCCCACCCGTCGAGCCTGGGTGTGCTCGCGCTGGCCGACGCCACCGGCGCCAACTTCCAGCTGATCCCGTACGGAGGCGGCAGCGCGGCCCGTTCCGCGGCGGTCACCGGCGAGGTCGATGCCTGCGCCACCTTCATGAGCAGCTCGCTGTCGCTGGCCGATCAGATTCGCTTCCTCACGGTATTCAACGACCACAACCGCATGCCGGGCGAAACCGAGGAAGCGCCGACCGTCAACGAGGTGTTCGACACCAACATCCCCGTACTTACCGGCAACCGGGCCTTCGCGATCCAGCAATCCGCGATCGACGAGTACCCGGAACGTTACGAGGCGTTGAAGAACAGCATCCGTGAGTCCTTCGACGACCCCAAGCTCGTGGACGCGTTCGCCAAATCCGGCAAGCCGGCGGAGTTCGTCGAATACAGCGACTCCGAGAAGTGCAACGCGCTGGCCGCGTCGTTCCACGAGCTGGCGAGCAAGTACGCGGACATGCTGAAGGGCTAAACGCCCGCAACGGCAACCTCTCGTTGGCCGGGGTCTCCGGACCCTGGTCACGGGGCCCGTTTGCGCCTTTGATGGGATGGCGGAATGAGCAGCGACAGCTTGAAGCAAGAGTCAGCCGAGTCCGCGCAGGACGAAGCCGAGCATCCGGCGCGCGACACGGTGACCTGGACCGAGGCGATCGTGCCGATCGCCGGCATCGCGTTCTCGATCTACTACCTGGCCACGATCTGGGACATGCCGTTCGAGGCGCGCATGAGCGGCATGCTCGTGTCCGGCTCCATCTTCATCCTCACGGCGCTGCTCGCCGTGCGCTGGTGCAAGGACGCGATTCAGCACGGTGTCGATTCCGGCATCTGGGTGCTCCTCGGCGAAACCAATACCGCGATCGCCCGGCGCCTGTCCGTGCTGGCGCTGACGGTGGCCTACGTGATCCTGCTGCCCCCGGTCGGGTTCTTCATCGCCTGCTTCACCTATCTGCTCGCCTCGATGGCGGTGCTGGGTGTGCGCAACCTGCGGCATCTAATTCTCGTGCCGCTGCTCGCCACAGGCCTGGCGCATCTGCTGTTCATCATCGTTCTCGGGATCTCGCTGCCCGAGGGCATCGTGGGCGGTTTCTTGAATTCGATCTTCGGGGACGTGGGGTTATAAGCCATGACGGGTGAACTGTTCATCGATCTGGCCCTCACGGCCCTCAACTACTGGTGGCTGATCCTGCTCGCCACGACCGTGGGCATCATGATCGGCGCGATTCCGGGTTTCGGCGCGCAGAACACGCTGATCATGCTGCTGCCGGTGACGCTGGCCATGGAGGTCGACATGGCGCTCACCTTCATGGTGGCGCTCTACGTGGCTTCGCACATGGGCTCGGGCATCCCGGCCATCCTGCTCAACATCCCGGGCACCGGCGGCGCGGCCGCGACCACGATCGACGGCTATCCGCTCGCGCAGAAAGGCTATGCGCAGCAGGCGCTGGTGCTGACCTTTGTCGCCTCGACCATTGGCGGCAGCATCACCGCGTTGATCGCGATGATGGGTACGTCCTATCTCGCGCAGCTGGCGTATTACCTGCACAGCGTGGAGATGGTCGTGGTCATGCTGTTCGGCCTGACGCTGATCGCGGTGATCGCGGCCAAGGACACGCTCAAGGGCCTGCTCTCCGGCGCCATCGGCCTGCTGCTGGGCGCGGTCGGCGCGGACCACATCTACTCGAACCCGCGCGGGACCTTCGGCTTTCTCGAGCTGTATGAAGGCATTCCGCTAATCCCGGCACTGGTCGGGCTGTTCGCGATCTCCGAGGCCTTGGTGATGCTCGAGCAAAAGAGCATCGTCACCCAGGACGGGCGCGAGCGCATGCTCGACAGCAGTTGGAAGAAGAGCTTCGAGGGCATCCGTTGGGGGCTGCGCCGCAAGTGGCACGTGATGTGGACGTCAGTGATCGGCCTGGTGATCGGCGCTGTTCCCGGCGCCGGCGCGAGCATCGGCTCGTTCGTGGCCTATCAGCAATCGCGCACGTTCTCGCGCACGCCGGAGGAATACGGCAAGGGCCATATCGAGGGCGTGCTGGCGCCGGAGGCGGCCAACAACGGCGTGGCCTCGGGCAGCCTGGTGCCGCTGCTGGTGATCGGCGTGCCCGGCGGCAGTACCGCCGCCGTGATGCTCGTGGTACTGACCTACCATGGCGTGCAACTGGGGCCGCGGGTGTTCGAGCAACAGCCCGAGCTCGCCTATGGCGTCTTCATGACTATGGTGTTCGCCTATCTGATGATGGTGTTCACCATTCTGCCGCTCACGAAGTATCTGTCGCGGGTGGCGATGGTGCCGACCTCGTTTCTGGCGCCGATCATCATCAGCTTCACGCTCATCGGCGCATTCGTGTATCGCGGCTATCTGTTCGATATGGGCGTGGCCGTGGTCATCGGCGTGCTCGGATACGTCATGCGCAGGACCGGGTTCCATGTGGTGGCGATGCTCATCGGCATCATCCTCGGTCCGCTGCTGGAACAGAATTTCCTGCGCGCCCTGCGCATCTCCGGCAATGACATGACGGTGTTCTTTAGTTCGCCGGTCGCGAACGCGCTTTGGGCGGCATTGGCGCTGTCGATCGTCGCGCCGTTCGTGCTCAGCCGCATGCGCGCGCGATGATCGTCGTGGGTCGGATATAGGGCGGGCGTTAGCCGGATAGAACGCGGGTACCGGGATTTCTGTCGGGCTGAAGCCCGACCTACAGGTTCCTTTATGGCGCTGTTCGCGATGGCCGGATTCGCGCCGATGGCAAAACATCGGATGTAGGTCGGGCTTTAGCCCGACCGACAAGTTCCATGGTCGCGCCGTTCGTGATGGCCGGACGCGCGACTGGCAAGGATTGGGAGTTCGTAATGACTCAACGGCAGACAGACGCCGCGGGTGGTCTGGCGCACAACGTGCGCCACGTCGCCAGTCTGGACATCCCCGGCGGCGGCCAGGTGGTCGTGCGCGACGGCTATGCCTACGTCGGCCACATGCGCCCGCCGCACGGTACGTCGATCGTCGATGTACGCGATCCGGCGCAACCGCGCGTGGTCGCCGAGATCCCGCCGCCGAGCGGCTACTCGCATGCGCACAAGGTGCGCGTGGTCGGCAATCTGCTGTACGCGAACGTCGAGCGCGACAATCGCCACTTCTACCGCAAGGGCGAGCGCATCGGCGAGGTCGAGGCCGACCTCCAGAGCCGCCTCGGCCGCGCGCCGAGCGAAGGCGAGATCGCCCACGAGATCGGCGTCGCGGAGTCCGACATGGCCGACCTGCGCACGGGTCTGGCGCACGGCTACGACGAGGGCGGCTTCCGCATTTTCGACATTTCCGACGTCGCGAATCCGCGCGAGCTCGTGCATCACCGCACGGGCGGGATCGGCGTGCATCGCTTCGATGTCGACGATCAATACGCCTACATCTCCACCGAGATGGAGGGCTACGTCGGCAACATCTTAGTCATCTATGACGTGAGCGATCCAGGCGCGCCGCAAGAGGTCTCGCGCTGGTGGATGCCCGGTCAGCACGTCGCCGGCGGCGAAACGCCGACCTGGACGGGCCAGCGTTGCCGCCTGCATCACGCGTTGCGCGACGGCGACCGCCTATGGGCCTCCTGCTGGCACGCGGGCGCGCGCATCATCGATATCAGCGACATCCACAATCCGAAAACGGCGGGCTCATACGCGTATCAGCCTCCCTTCCCCGAACCAACGCACACCTTCATGCGGGTGCCGAATCTGGTGGATGGGCGCGAGATCGCGGCGATCGCCGACGAGCAGCACGAGACGGTGCCCGGGCAGCCGCCCGGGTTCCTCTGGGTGGTCGACGTCACGGACCCGAAGGAGGTCCGCTCCATCTCCACGTTCCACGTGAGCCCGCTGGAGACGCCGTATGCCGACCAGGGCGGGCGCTTCGGGTTGCACCAGTTCGCCGAGCAGATCGACGGCTCGCTGCTGTATGCGGCCTGGTTCTCCGCGGGGCTGCGCATCATCGATCTGGCGAACCCGTCCCTGCCCCAGGAGATCGGCAGCTACGTCCCGGCCCCGCTCGGCGGCCAGCCCGTGCCGCAGGCCAACGACGTGGCGCTCGACGAGGACGGACTGATCTACATGATCGACCGCCATCGCGGACTGCACATCATGGAGTTCGAGCGCTGAGCAGCCGATCGGGCGGTGATTCAAAGCGCCGATGAAAAATGCTGGCGACCCCGCCGGCATCCTTTAGAATCGCGCGGCGCACGACACGGGCGGGATACGAGTACATGGGTGCAACGAACCAGGACGCCAAATCGGCCTCGGCCGCCACGTTCGGCAACGAGCCGGCCGCCCTGCCGCTCTACGCGCAGGTCAAGAAGCATCTAATCCACCGCGTGCTGAATGGCGAGTGGCAGCCCGGCAAGCGTCTGCCGAGCGAGGCCGAGATCGCCCAAGGCTACGGCCTGAGCCTCGGCACCGTGCGCAAGGCCATCAAGGAGATGGTGGATGAGGGGCTGGTCGCGCGCTGGCCCGGCCGTGGGACCTTCGTGACCTCCCACGGCCCCGGCGGTCACCGACCCTTCCGCTTCAACTGCGTCCACCGGGACGATGGCGAGCGCATGGCGGGGCAGCCGACCCGCTATCTCGACGCCCGCGCCGACCAGGCCGACGTACGCGCGGCTGGCGGTCTGCATATCGGTGTCGGCGAGTCCGTCTCCGTGATCGTGCGCTTGCGCCAGCTTCAGGATCAGCCGGTGCTGATCGAAACCAGCTACCTTTCGCAGGCATTGTGTCCGGAAGCGCACGCGCGTTTGTGGAAAGACCAGCCGGATTCGGTCTACCAGCTGCTCGAACAGGCGTACGGAATTCTCGTTACGCGCGTCGAAGAGAAAGTCCGCGCACGGGCGGCCACCGAGGATGAATCCACGCAGCTACACCTCACGGAGCGGACCCCCGTTCTCGAGATCGAGCGCACCGCCTTCAGTCTCAGTGACGAGCGCGTCGAGTGGCGCACCATCGTCTGCGACACCGCGCACTTCCACTACCTCAATCAGCAAAAGCGTTAACGACAGCGACAGCGCTAGCACTGGATCGCTTCGCTACGCTCGCGATGACGTCTGCCACAAAGATGCCGACTAGCGCCGAACAAGGTCGTCGATCAGTTAAGAACCCCTGAAGGTCCATGTCGCGGCTGTAGGTCGGGCTTCAGCCCGACCGAATCGGGTACCACGTTTCGTCGGGCTAAAGCCCGACCTAC
>JBBEEB010000006.1:5776-8671 GCA_040880995.1 Halofilum sp. (in: g-proteobacteria) | reverse complement strand
CGCGCGTTCGACCGTGCCGCCACAGGGAATCGCTCAGGCGGCGTCCATTCTGTGCTGATTTCGTTCTTTGTACTGCCCGCGTGGGTCAGAAATCGAAAACGACATTAGCCTGTAGCGATTCGATGTTGTCGCGCTCGACAATCTCGCCGCGAAGCTCCACATCGGGGCTGGCCTGATAGCCGACGCCGGCTCCGATCATCAAGCCATCGTCATCACCGAAATCCAGCCCGGCACGGCCAAGCAAGCGCCATTGCGGGTCCAGTGGATAACCCAGCACGGCATTGGCCCAGACGCCATCGGCCTCGAACTCTCGCGGCTGGTTGCCAACAGTATTGTGGCGCTCGAATTCGCCGGACTCGTAGAAGCCGACCTCGGCGGCCAGCGTACCGGGGCGTAGGCCGTCGATGTCGAAGGCGTAGCCGCCGAACACCTGATAGCCAACCGCGTCGTCCGCGCCCGACACCGAGTTGTGGGACAGGCCGAGCCCTCCATAGAGGTCTTCCGTGTCGAGCGACTGCGCAGCGACCGGCTGCGCAAGCAGCAGGCACGCTCCAAGGGCGAACGTTCTCTTCATCGTCTGCCTCCTCCCGGGAGCCCATCCGAGAAACCGGGCACCTACGGCACAGGTTTCTCGGACAGGCTCCTCATGACATGAGCCGCGGACGGTAGCATCGGTGGCCGCGACCCGACTGCGAACGCGTTCGCTTTCATGGAAACACGCGCTCGGCCAAAACGATGGGCTACAATGCCGCCGCCTAAAGAAGTGTGATCAACGCACCCGATGGAAGCATTGCTCGCTATGAGTCGCGGGATCGACCGCGCGACCGCCGCGATCGGACGAGGCCTGTCGTGGGTCACACTAGCGCTGATCGCCCTCGGGGTAATCAACGTCGTGGGCCGCTACATCGGCGCCCAGGTCGGCATGCAGCTGTCGAGCAATGCGCTACTCGAGGCGCAAACCCAGGCCTTCGATCTCATTGTCCTGCTCGGCGCGGCCCATCTGCTCCAACGCGACGGACACATCCGTGTGGACATCCTGCACGCGCGCCTGTCCCCGCGCGTGCGGGCATGGATCGACATCATCGGCACGCTCCTGCTGCTCCTGCCGTTTTGTGTGCTCGTGATCTGGTTCAGCGTGGAGTACGTCAGCCGCTCCTGGTCCCGCCTGGAGGTGAGCCCGAATCCCGGCGGACTGCCGCTCTATCCCATCAAGACCGCCATCCCACTGGCGTTTGCGTTACTCGCACTGCAGGGCCTCAGCGAGCTGGTCAAACGCTGCGCGGTGCTACGCACGTGTAACCGGGCACGGGCAGGCGAATGACGGACGCCGTTGCCCTGCTCATGTTCCCCGCGCTGCTGATGCTGTTGCTCACCGGCTACCCAGTGGCCTTCGCACTCGGCGGCACGGCGCTGACGTTCACGCTGCTGTGCAGCGATTTACTCCCCAACGCGGGTATAGCCCTTCCCTGGGATCCGATCTTCCGTAGCGCTCGATTGAACGTCCTGCCGCAGCGGATCTTCGGCTCGATCATGAACAACTACACGCTCGTCGCGGTGCCCTTCTTCATCTTCATGGGTGCGATGCTCGAACGTGCCGGCCTGGCCGAGGAACTGCTGCGCACCATGGGCCGGCTGTTCGGACGACTACGCGGGGGACTGGCGATCTCGGTGGTGGCGGTCGGCACGCTGCTCGCCGCGGCCACCGGTGTCGTCGGCGCGTCGGTGGTCGCCATGGCCGTCCTGGCGCTGCCGGTCATGCAGAAATATGGCTATGACGCACGCCTCGCCGCGGGCACCGTGACCGCGTCCGGAACGCTCGGCCAGATCATCCCCCCGAGCATCGTGCTGATCATCCTGGGCGATCAGATGGGTGTGAACGTCGGCGACCTGTTCCTGGGCGCGCTGCTGCCGGGACTGCTACTGAGCTTCGCTTTCGTCGCCTGGATCGCGGTGACGGCGTGGGTCCGCCCCTCTCTGGCGCCTGCATTACCCCGCGACGATCCGGAATTTACCGGAGAGAGCCTGGCGCGCGCCGTCGCCATGAGCCTGCTGCCGCCGCTGGCGCTCGTCGCCGCCGTGCTCGGCACGATCTTCTTCGGCGTGGCCACGCCCACCGAGGCCGGCGCGATGGGCGCCTTGGGTGCCCTGCTACTCGCACTGGCGAAACGCCGGCTCGGGCGCGCGACGCTGTTCGGCGCCGCGGAGGCCGCCACCAGCATGACCGCCATGGTCTTCACCATCCTGATCGGCGCCACGGCGTTCGCCACCGTGTTCAGCGCCATGGGCGGCACCTGGTTGGTGGAGGATCTTCTGACCGGGTTGCCCGGCGGTGAGCTCGGTTTCGTGTTCTTCGTCATGCTGGCGGTTTTTCTGCTCGGCTTCTTTCTCGATTTCATCGAGATCACGTTCATCGTCGTACCGTTGATCGCGCCGGTCGCGATCGACCTCGGCGTCGATCCACTCTGGCTCGGCGTGCTGATTGCCTTGAATCTGCAGACCTCGTTCCTCACACCTCCGTTCGGCTTCGCCTTGTTCTATCTACGGGGGGCTGCGCCAAGTTCGATCGCGACGGCGGACATCTATCGCGGCATCGTCCCATTCATCGGCATCCAGTTGGTACTTCTGCTGGTCGTGGCCGCGTTCCCGAGCCTGGTGACATGGCTACCGTCGATCGCGGCGAATTGAACGCTTCAATCTCCGCGAGATCCCGCGGACCGTCTTAACGGCGGTCGCCATCGTAAGCCACAACGGGGCACTCCAGGCACAACACATTGCGATCGTTGCAGATCCCAGTACGTCCATGTGCGACATGAACCATGGTTCATTGGGTACCTCTTTACCCATGATCTGCGAATCGGTTATCACGACCATATTTGATACTTTGATACTTTGATA
>JBBEEB010000006.1:0-5676 GCA_040880995.1 Halofilum sp. (in: g-proteobacteria) | reverse complement strand
TTTGATACTTTGATACTTTGATAAATTGACCGGCAAGCATTCGGTATGATTACCACGCACCAGGTTCTGGCTACGTAGTAGAGTCGCGGATAACAACGACTGTTTCCCTGCCCGAAATGGAGTCCTTCGAACATGGACGACGCTGACTGCGGTCCGCGCTGTGGCATCGATGAGATACTGGTAACAGACCGGTTCACCAGCACCCCGTCGCGCACGAGCGATCCAGCCCGACACAACGAGGTGCTCGTCGATCTTCTCCACGAGCTCGCGACCCGCCCGGACGGATTCCTTCGCCAGCTTTGCGCCGCTATCGTCATGCAAACAAACATCGAATCAGCTGGCGTTAGCGTCCTCGAATTTGACGACGGAATAGGCACGAACCACACGCCGCCGACACAGGTATTTCACTGGCATGCAACGGCGGGGGCGTTCATCGATCACGCCGGCGCTATGCTCCCCCGCCATGATTCCCCCTGCGGCGTAGCCATGGACCGCGGACAGCCACTGCTGTTCGCGTATCCGCAGCGCCATTATCCCGGGTTGCAAGAGGCTGAACCGGCAATCCATGAACTCCTCACCCTACCGTTCTATGTCGACGGCATTGCGCGCGGGACGATCTGGGCCATCATCCACGACGCGGACCAGTGTTTCGACCACGACGACTTGCGTTTACTCACGCAGGCCGCCGACTTTGCAGCCCTGGGCATTCGGCTCGCAGGTGACTTCAAGGCCCGCGAACACACCAACATCATTCTGCAGCGGGCCTACAGTGAGCAGCACACGCGTTCGGTGCGTTTGCGGGAACTCGCGAATGCGCTCACCAATTCCGAGAATCGTGCGCGGCGCGAGGTGGCTGCGGAGCTTCAGGAGAACCTGCAGCAGGTGCTCATCGCCGCACGCCTGCAACTGGCGAGCGGCCATGGCGAATCCAAACCGGTGGCGCGTGCCAGCGATCTGATCGACGAGGCGGTTGGCGTCTCGCGCAAGCTTGTGGCCGACCTACGGCCGCCGACTTTGTACGAGCTGGGTCTGCTACCCGCGTTGCACTGGCTCGCGGACGAGTTGCACCGCCAGGGGATTCTCGATGTGCAGATCGAATGCGACGATGAAACCGGGAACATCACCCTGAATGACGACGTTCGGGGCCTGCTCTATGAGGGCGTGCGCGAACTGCTATGCAACGTGATCAAGCACGCGGGTACGCGCAGGGCGCTGATCCACATCGGCGTGCGCGACGACTCAATCGCTCTCACCGTGCGCGATCACGGGCACGGCACGGCGATCGATTCGGCCAAACTCGAACAATCGAGGGGGGTGTCTCTGTTCAGTCTCCACGAACGCCTGGCCCCGTTAGGCGGGCACATGCGCATCGACTCGATCGAAGGACAGGGCACGCGCGTGCAACTCGTCATGCCCCTCACAGCGGGCGACGAAAGCCCCGAGTGGCCGGGTTCCTGATCATTCATTGCTCGCGATGCAGGAACCGCCGATAGCGGTAGGTGCTGTCGCGATTCCACCCCTGGATGCGTTCACGGAACGCATCCCACTGCTCGTGGATCCGCGCGTAATCCTCGTTCTCCATATCCTCCTCGTGGACCTCGCGCGCGCCCTGCACCAACGTCACGAGCACGTCCTCGGAGAAGTAGCGCACCTCGACGCCGCTATCGCGTAGCTCGTCGAGCGCCACCGGGTTGCGCGCCAGATACCGCGCCGACATCCACGCGTTGGCTTCATGGGCGCACGCGCGGATCTGGTGCTGGATATCGGCCGGGAATTCATTCCAGATATCCGCGTTGAAGTAGAACGCGACCATCGCGCTGGGCTCGGCCCAACTCGGCAGATAGTAGTAGCGCGCGACATCAGCCATGCCGAGCGTCTGGTCGTCCGAGGGCCCGACCCACTCGGCGGCATCGAGTGCGCCGCGGTCCATGGCGGTGAACACCTCGCCCCCGGGCAACTGCTGAATGCTCACGCCGGCCTTGGACATCACGCGCCCGCCGTGCCCCGGAAAGCGCATGCGCAGGCCACGCAGATCATCCGGCGTATTGATCTCCTGGTTGTACCAACCGCCGGTCTGCGCGGTGGTATTGCCGCCAGGCAGGGGCACCAGGTTGTCGCGCGCGCTGAGATCGTCCCAGAGTTCCTGGCCGCCGCCGGCGATCATCCAGGCGTTGTGCTCCTCCAGCGTCAGGCCGAAGGGCAAGGCCGTGAAGAAGCCGTGCGCGGGCGATTTGCCGATGAAGTAATACGGCGCGGTATGGCAGCAGGAAAACGCCCCGCTCGAGACGGCGTCGTAGACCTCGAACGCGCCGACCTGCGCGCCAGCCGGATAGGTACGCGCGCGTACGTCGCCGTCGGTCATTTCCTCGATCCGGCGGGCGAAATACTCCGCCGTGCCGTACAGGTTTTCCAGCGCGGAGGGCCAGGACGTAACCATCTCCAGACGGAAGCGCCGATTGCGCGCAAAGACGTTCGGCGAGAAGACGCTGCTGGCAGCCGCGGCGCCCCCGACGCCCGCTCCCCTGAGAAAATTCCGACGACGCATATCCTCCCCCCCTCTCTCGGTTCGCCACCACGGGCCAATGCCCGGAGCGTGAGGCTACGGCGGCGCAGCACGGGGAGCAAGCCGCGCTGGCCGCGACTCGCCCTTTGTGCTGCAATCTCGCCGATCCCGGACAAGCATTCCGGCCGACCCGCCCCATAACAGAAGGGAATTCCCGCTCGCATGCCCGAGGCGATCCAAGACCCTACCGTGATCCGGCTGATCATCAGCGGCCTGCTCGTCCTCGGGGTGTTCATTGTCCGGCGACTGGCGGTCCGGTGGATCCTCCGCGACGCGCGCATCGTCCACGAGCTCCAGCGGCGCCAGCTCTTCTGGATGCGCACGGCGATCACCGTGGTGTTCATCATTGCCCTGCTGGCCGTGTGGGGCGGCCATTTGCAGAACCTCGTACTCTCCTTGACCGCGGTGATGGTCGCCATCGTCATCGCGACCAAGGAACTGTTGATGTGCTTGACCGGATTCTTGTTGCGCACGACCGGCAAGCTGTTCTCGGTGGGCGACTGGATCGAGTGCAACGGTCTGCGGGGCGAGGTCACCGATCAGACCCTGCTGTCGACTACGCTGCTCGAAGTCGAGCCCGCCGAATACGGCTACGGCTACACCGGCCGGAATCTGAATCTGCCCAACAGCGTATTTCTGACCCATCCGGTGCAAACCTCCCCGTTCGCCCGCAGCTATGTGCCGCATCGGTTCACGGTCTCCGTCGCAGCCGGGATCGACCCGGAGGCCGGGCTCGAATGGCTATCGGACGAGCTGGAGCGAATCTGCACGCCGTTCCGGGAGGAGGCCACACGGCTCAGCGACAGCATCGACTGCAGACTCGGGGTCGACGTCGAGGGTCCCGAGCCATTCGTCTCCCTGGGCACCGAGCACACCGGCGAGCTCCAATACCGGGCGCGGGTCTTCTGCCCGCGCGACCGGGCGGCCGCGATCGAGCGGGAAGTGATCGCCAATTTTTTGAGCGCCCTGCACCGCGGCCATTTTTCCGTACCGCGTGAAGGCGCCGAGCACGACATGGCCGAGTGACCCCATCGCGCCCCTGCGCGACAGGGGAATCGCCAGTTCCACGCCCGGCGACAATTGTTTGAACGAGTTCATGGACCACCGCCCCATCGAGCATATAGGCTTATGCGCCCGACCGTTGCCCGTGATCGACGGCGGCGGAGACCGCAACACACACAAGGAGTCCTCGTCATGTCGCGATCGCCGCGCAACACCCTGCTGCCCGCCGCACTGGCGCTCACACTCGCGCCCGCTTCGGCCTTTGCCGAGGTCATCCCCGGCATCGATATCTACGGTAAGGCTGGGCAATGGGGGGCCAGCCCGTCCGGAACGATCTCCTCGGGCGATGACGACATCGACGTTGAGGACGAACTCAACTTCGACCGTAACGACACTACCCTGCTCGAGCTTGGCTTCGAGCACCCCGTTCCGCTGATCCCAAACTTGCGCCTGCGTCATGTGGACTTGTCGGATAGCGCCAACGGGCACATATCGCACGAATTCAACGGGGTTGTATTCGATGAGGACGTACATTCGACGTACGACCTCAAGATGACCGATGCAACGTTTTACTACAGTCCCCTGGATAATTGGGTCTCGCTGGACCTCGGCATCACTGCCCGTCATCTGGACGCGGCCGTCGAGATCGATAGTCGTGCAACTTCCACCAAACGCGCAGACGGCAGCGTGGAGCTGACTATCCCCATGGGTTACGCCGCGGTGCGCTTCGACGCGCCAATGACCGGCCTCTACGCCTCCGGCGAGATCCAAGCCATCAGCTACGACGACCACAAGATGCAGGACGTGCGTGCGGTGGTCGGCTGGCAGCCGGTCGATCTACTATCCATCGAGGCCGGCTATCAGCAACTCAGCCTCGAGTTCGACGACGACGACCTGGCCGGCGATCTCGAGTTCGACGGTCCGTTCGTGGCCGCGTCGCTTCGATTCTAGGCCCGCGCGCGCCGAACAACTGCCGTAAGCGCCCGCCGGCGACTCGGAGACCCTTCTTCGAGGCGCCGGCGGGCTCGTCTTTGCTCCATCAGCGCGGTACCCTGAACGGATGAGCTTCCCAGTCATTATCGGCGGCCTGATCGGGCTCTTCGTCGGCGGCTTCCCCGGCCTATTGCTCGGCGCGGCGATCGGGTACGCGGTTGGCCAGTTGTTGCGCCGATCGCTCCTCGGACGGGTAACGGCCGTTCGTGGCCAGTTCGTCGAATCGACCTTCGCCGTCATGGGCGCCATGTGCAAGGCCGATGGCCTCGTGACCGGCAACGAGATCCGCGCCGCCGAGCAGGTCTTCGACCGGCTCCATTTGCGCGGCGAGCAACGCGATATCGCCAAGGCGGCATTCAACCGCGGCAAGGCCGACGACTTCGATCTCGACGCCGAGATCGCCGTGCTCAAGCAGGCCGTGCATGGCCAGCGCGCCCTGTTGCAGGTGTTTCTGCAGGTCCAGCTGTGGGCCATCGCCGCCGATGGTGTGCTCCACGAAGAAGAGCGCGAACTGCTGCTGCACGTGGCCCGCGGCCTGGACTTGCCCGACGCCGAGGTTCAACGGCTCGAGGCCATGCTCCATGGCGGTGCCGGCGCGGCCGCGGATAGCGGCCAATCGCTCGAGGAGGCCTACGACATCCTGGGCGTGGATGCCTCGGCCAGCGACGCCGAAGTCAAGAAGGCCTATCGGCGCCTGATGAGCCAGCATCACCCGGACAAGCTCGCCAGCCGCGGCCTGCCCGAGAGCATGCGCGAGGTCGCCGAACAACGCACGCACGAGATCCGCAAAGCCTACGAGCGCGTTACCGAGGCACGGCAGAAGGCCTGAACAGCCGGCGCAAGCGCTGCCAGTGGTTTGGAGGAGCGGCTTCAGCCGCGAACGAACCGGGCAACCACGCGAAATCTCGACGGTTCGCGGGCAAGCCCGCTCCTACACGCCGAGATCGGAAGTCATTGCGGGGCGCACGCCACGAATCGATCGACCGTCGAGTTCAAACTCTCGGATCCGCCCTCGCCCGCCGTAGCCGCTGGATTGCTTCGCTTCGCTCGCAATGCTCATCCATAAGGATGACGTCATCGCGAGGAGCCGGAGGCGACGAAGCGATCCACCGTCGAGC
>JBBEEB010000005.1:0-1485 GCA_040880995.1 Halofilum sp. (in: g-proteobacteria) | reverse complement strand
TTGATATTCTTGCCCTGTCCAAGCACGCGCGGACGATGCACCGTAGCGGGCGAAGTGGGCGCAATCCAGCACGGAGCCAACAATCCGAGAACCATGCCCGGCGATCGTCCGGCCGCTCGATCTCTTGGCGATCAAGCTTCCAGCGGATTGACCGGCAGCATGGCGGCAATCGCGCGCGATAGCCATTCCGCCAGCAGCCGCGCGATCCGGCTTCCCGCCGCCGCGACGGATCGGTAATGTATGGAGCGATCAAGACCATTGAGGCGGCGCGTGAATGTCCACCGAAACCAACGAATACGAGGAGTTGTTGGGCCGGCTACGCAACTTCGCAAGCGAACGCGACTGGTCGCAGTTCCATACCCCCAAGAACCTGGCCATGGCGCTCACCGGCGAAGTCGGCGAGCTGGTCGAGCATTTCCAGTGGCTGAGCAGCGAGGCCTCGGATTCGCTCGATGCGGAAGCACAGCGGGAGGTTCGCCGGGAGTTGGCGGACGTGCAGATTTACGCGATGCTGCTGGCGGATCGCCTGGGCATTGATCTCATGGAAGCGGTCAGGGACAAGATCGAGGAGAACGAAGGGAAGTATCCCGCGGAGCGGGCGCGCGGCCGCTCCAACAAATACAACGACCTCTAGGCCGCTTCATGCTGGTTTACAGCAGCGACAAGACGACGTTCATCGACGACGTCCGGCGGAACGTGATCTCGGACCGAATCCTCGATGCGATGAGGTGTCGGGGGCAGGGCGGTGTCGGCGATAGTGAGCTTCAGTCCTGGAAACAATCCCTCCAGTACATGAAGAACGTGCTCGAGGACGGTGCGATTCCGGACGACGCCTGGATCGCCGTCGAGTACCGCATCCCGCAGACCTCCAAGCGCGTGGACATCATCGTTTCCGGGCTGGACGAGCACCGGCGCGAGGCGTGCGTGATCGTCGAACTCAAGCAATGGGAGAACGTCGAGTCGACGGGCAAGGACGCGGTTGTCCGCACCTTCCTCGGCGGCGCCCACCGGGAGACGACGCACCCGTCCTACCAGGCATGGAGCTACGCCGCCCTGCTGGAGGATTTCAACGCCACCGTGCAGGAGGACGCGATCCGGCTGGAGCCCTGCGCCTACCTACACAACTGTGTGGACGGGGCCGGCGTCCACGACCCGCACTACCGCGAACACTTGGAACGCGCCCCGGTCTTCCTGCGGCACGACTTGGAACGCCTGCAGCAGTTCATCCGCCAGCACGTCCGCCACGGCGACCGCGAGCGGGTGCTCTACCGCATCGAGCAGGGCCGCATCCGCCCCTCCCGCGACCTTGCGAATTCGCTGGCACGGCTGATGCGGGGCAACCGCGACTTCCTGATGATCGACGACCAGAAACTGGCGTACGAGGCCGCGCTGGAGGTGGCGGACCTCGGCCAGCAATGCGGGAAACAGGTGCTGATCGTCGAAGGCGGCCCGGGAACGGGCAAGTCCGTCGTGGCCATCAACCTC
>JBBEEB010000004.1:0-1507 GCA_040880995.1 Halofilum sp. (in: g-proteobacteria) | reverse complement strand
CCCGATCTAGGCCTCCCCCCAAAGCTCCCCCTGCCGCACCGCCGGTACATCGAGGTTGGACACGGTCACGCCGAGCAGGCGCACGGCGTCACCTTCATGGCAGGCGCGGCGTAGCAGCGCGGGTAGGGCGGGGCGCAGGTCCTCGAACCGGGCGAAGCCCTGGGCGCGGGTGACGCTGCGAGTGACCAGCGAGAAATCGGCGTAGCGCACTTTTACGGTGAGCGTCCGGCCCGCGCGTCCGAGTTCGTCCAGGCGAGTGGCGACCTGGCCGGCCAGGCGCTCGAGCTCGGCGTCCATGTCGGCGAGCGCCGTCAGGTCCTGGGCGAACGTATTCTCCTGGCCGACCGATTTGCGGATGCGGCTCGCCTCCACGGGGCGCTCATCCACACCCCGCGCCAGCCCGTAGTAGCGCTCGCCGGCGCGCCCGAAGTGCGCGGCGAGGTCGGTTGGGGTCCAGGCGCGCAGATCGGCGCCGGTCCGGATGCCGAGTGCCTCCATGCGCGCCGCGGTGGCCGGGCCGATGCCGTGGAAGCGGGTGACGGCGAGGTCCGCCACGAAGTCCGCGCCGCGGTCCGGCTCCACCACGAAAAGCCCATCGGGCTTGTCCTGGTCCGAGGCGAGCTTGGCCAGGAACTTGTTGTACGACACCCCGGCCGACGCGGTCAGCCCCGTCTGCTCGCGCACTTGCGCCTTGATGGCTTGGGCGATGCGCGTCGCCGAGCCGTCGCAGGCGCTCGTGCCGGTCACGTCCAGATAGGCCTCGTCGAGCGACAGCGGCTCGATCACCTCGGTAAACGCGTGAAAGATCGCCCGGATTTCCTGCGAGATCGCGCGGTAGGCGGCAAACCGCGGGCGCAGGAATACCAGCTCCGGGCACAACCGCAACGCATGGGCCGAGGCCATGGCCGAACGCACGCCGAAGCGCCGCGCCTCGTAGCTCGCGGCCGCCACCACGCCGCGGCCTTCGGGCGCGCCGCCGACCGCCACCGGCCGGCCGCGCAACGCGGGTTCGTCACGCTGCTCGACCGAGGCATAGAAGGCGTCCATGTCGATATGGATGATCTTGCGGACGGGGTCCGGCATCGTGGGGTGGCACGGGCTCATGAGCGGTGAATTCTATCGCCCCCATCTTGGCCCGTGGACTCACCAGACGTTGTCGCATAAAAACAACGAGTGACAATGACTGACACTTCACGTCCAGGCACCGACCCGTGTTGTGCGCGCGCAACAATCCGGATGCGAACCCGCTAGCAGAAGCCGGATTTTTCTTCAATTTTGGTTGTTGAATCGTGACCCCCTTTGCATTAGTCTGCCGGCAACCCGTCACAGATCGGGGGGGATAGCACTGGCGGGCGCGTCGCGCGTGTCAGATTCCCAACAAACGTGATGGGACGCTAGCGGTGGTTTTCACGCAACAGAACGTGAGTTCCACAGAAGCTTCTGTTAAAAACCTCTAATAACGAGGGATGGTTGAGATGAAAATGAAAAAATCCTTAATTGCGGCCGC
>JBBEEB010000003.1:19276-49003 GCA_040880995.1 Halofilum sp. (in: g-proteobacteria) | reverse complement strand
CTGAAGCCCGACCTACAACCGGATGAACGCGTGTCGTCGGTTGTAGGTCGGACTTTAGTCCGACCGAGATGGCGTTTCTTCACCCGGGCGCTCGGCCGTCAGAAGTTGTTCTTCCACTCGCGCAAGACGCCGAACACCTCAACCGCATCGCCCAGCGAGCGCCCCGCATGGCGCTCGGCGGCCGCATGCACGTTCGGAGCATCGCAGCGCAGGAACGGATTGGTCTCGAACTCGGGGGCGAGGCTGAACGGCACGGTCGGGTTGCCCATCTGCCGGGTCGCCTTGGCCCCCTGTTCGCGCTCGGCCAGCGCCGCGTTGTCGGGCTCGACGGCGCGGGCGAATTCGAGGTTCTTGAGCGTGTACTCGTGACCGCAACAGCACAGCGTGTCGCCGGGCAGCCCGGCCAGGCGCGCCAGCGATGCGGCCATTTGCTCATGCGTGCCCTCGAACACGCGCCCGCAGCCGCCGGCGAACAGCGTATCGCCGCACAGCAGCACGCCGCCGCCGTGCAGACTGATATGGCCCAGCGTGTGGCCGGGCGTGTCGATCACGTCAAAGCGGGTGTCGAGGCGCGGGATCTCGATCGTATCGCCGCCGCCCACGCGCTGCGTCACACCGGCCACGTCCTCGCCCGCCGGACCGTAGACCGGTAGCTCGGGGAAACGCTCGCGGACCTCGGCGAGTCCGCCCACGTGGTCCTTGTGATGATGCGTGATGAGGATGGCCACGGGCTCGTAGCCGCCCTCGTCGATCGCCTGGAGTACCGGGGCCGCTTCGCCGGGATCGACGATGGCCACGGCGGTGTCGGCGGGCTGCTTGACCAGCCAGACGTAGTTGTCGGACAGGGCCGGAACCGGGATCGGCTCGATCATGGGCGCTCCTCAATGCTAAGCGGTGAACGCATGGCGTCGCGTGGGCGCCGACGCACCGCGGTGGAACAAGTTCGCGCACGGACCCGCGCTGTTGCGGGCATCCGTCTACTTCTCGAGTTTCAGCGCGTCCTCAATCGTGACTTCCACGTCAAGCTCGGGTACCTGCAGGACGACGCTGGCGTTCAGCGACTCGGTTCCCTTGAGGCGGCCGTCGTCGACGCGTTCCCAGACCGCTTTCTCGATCTCCCGCTGGGAGGTGATGCCGACCTTCTTGAGGAAACTGCGTAGCGACGTGTTGAAAGTATCCTCGTCCATTTCGCGACTCCGTGATGTGTGAAACGCCGGCCTAAGCGACTGCGGCGTTCAGGGCCTGATCGATATCCCCGATGATGTCGTCGATGTGCTCGATGCCGACCGACAGGCGGACCATGTCCTGGGTTACGCCCGCGCTGACGAGTTCGTCCTCGCTGAGCTGACGGTGCGTGGTCGTCGCCGGGTGGCAGGCGATGCTCTTGGCGTCGCCGATGTTCACCAGGCGAGTTATGAGTTGCAAGGCATCGATGAAGCGGCCGCCTGCCGCGAGACCGCCCTCGATGCCGAACGATAGGATGGACGCCGCGCGCCCGTCCATGTAGCGACGCGCGAGCGCATGGTCGGGGCTGTCCGGCAGGCCGGCGAATTTGACCCAGGTGACGCGCGGGTGGTCGTTGAGATACTCGGCGACCCGCTGGGCGTTGTCGCAATGGCGCTCCATGCGCAGCGGGAGCGTCTCGATGCCCTGGAGGATCTGGAAGGCATTGAACGGCGACATCGCGGCGCCGGTATTGCGCAGCGGCCCGACACGGCAGCGGGTGATGTAGGCCGCGGCGCCGGCCGCCTCGGTGAACACCACGCCGTGATACGACGGATCCGGTTCGGTCAGTAGCGGGTAGCGCTTGGCGTGCTCGGCCCAGGGGAAGGTGCCGGCATCGACCACGCAGCCGCCGAGGGTCGTGCCATGTCCGCCCATGTATTTGGTCAGCGCGTGGACGATGATGTCCGCGCCGTGCTCGATAGGGCGCCAGAGCGCGGGCGTGGCCACGGTGTTGTCGACGATCAGCGGAACGCCATGCTGGTGCGCGATCTCGGCCAGGCGTGCGACGTCGACCACGTTGCCGGCAGGATTGCCCACCGTCTCGCAGAACATCGCCTGCGTCTGGTCGTCGATCAGCGAGGCGAGGCGGTCGAAGTCGTCGTGCTCGGCGAAGCGCACGTCGATGCCGAGGTTGGGCAGCGCATGCGCGAACAAGGTGTAGGTGCCGCCGTAGAGCTTGCTGGTGCTGACGATGTTGTGGCCGGCCCGGGCGATGGTCTGGATCGCGTAGGTGATAGCGGCCATGCCCGAGGCCGTGGCGAGCCCGCCGATGCCGCCCTCGAGTGCGGCGACGCGCTGCTCGAGCACCGCGTTGGTGGGGTTCATGATGCGGGTATAGATGTTGCCCTCGACCTTGAGGTCGAACAGGTCAGCGCCGTGCTGCGTATCGTCGAACGCGTACGACGTCGTTTGGTAGATCGGTACGGCGACTGCGTGGGAGGTCGGTTCCGGCGTATAGCCGCCATGCACGGCGAGCGTTTCGAGCTTCATGACGGGTCTCTCAATTCACGTCGAGTCCGACAACCATGATAGCACTGGTGCAAGCCGCCTCCTGGATGTTGGACGCGCACGTGTCTCAACTCACGCCAAACTCGGCCAATAGCTCCTGGAAACGTGCGCGCCCGATGTTCTCGGCGCCGAGACGCATGAGGTGTGGGTTGGGCAGCTGGCAATCGATGAGGTCGATGCCGGGGTCGCGGGCGGCGTGGAGCAGGGCAACCTTGGAGGCATCCGTGCGGCGGCTGAACATCGACTCACCAAAGAACACTTGGCCGATCTGCACCCCGTATACGCCGCCGGCGAGCTCATCGTTATGCCAGACCTCAAAGGAAACCCCATGGCCGCGCTGGTGCAGATCGAGATAGGCCGTGCGCATCTCCGGCACGATCCAGGTGCCGGGGCTGCCCGCCCTGGGTTCGGCGCAGCCAGTGATTACTCCGGTGAAATCGGCATTGCGCGTGGCGGCGAACTGGCCGCGATTGAGCGTGCGCCGGAGGCTGCGCGAGACATGCATGCGCTCGGGGAAAAGCACGCAGCGCGGATCGGGCGACCACCAGAGGATCGGCTCGCCTTCGCCGAACCAGGGAAAGACCCCGTTGCGGTAGGCGGCGAGAAGGCGCTGGGGACGCAGGCTGCCGCCCACCGCCAGCAGGCCGTTCGGTACCTGCGCCGCGGTCTCGACCGGCGGGAACGGAATGCTATCGTCGTCGGGTGGCAGTAGCACGACCGGCATCGTAACGCGGTTCAATTCGTGCGGACGTCAGATGTCGGATTCGGGCGGTTCCGCGCTGGCCCGAAACGGCGACTCGGCCTGCAGTTCGTGGTATCGCTCGACGATGAGGGCGCGCTCGCGCTGGAGATAATCCTCGATGGCCTCGCGGAAGCCGGGATGGCGAATCCAGTGTGCCGACTGCGTGTACACCGGAAGGAAACCGCGCGCAATCTTGTGCTCGCCCTGGGCACCCGGTTCGAAGCGTTGCAGGCCGTGCGCGATGGCATAGTCGATACCCTGGTAGTAGCAGGCCTCGAAGTGCAGGCTGTGATAGTCGGCATCGCAGCCCCAGTAGCGTCCGTAGAGCGTGTCGCCGCCGCGAAACAGGATCGCGCCGGCAACATCGCGCCCGCCATGACGCGCAAATACCACCACGATGCGCTCGCCCATGGTGCGGCCGATCTCCTCGAAGAAGGCACGCGTGAGCACCGGGACGTTCCACTTGCGCTCAAAGGTCGATTCGTAGAAGTGGTGCGCCCGCGCCCACTCGGCCGCATCCATCTCGTCCCCGCCGCGGCGGACCAGTTCGATGCCTTGCTCGGCCACGCGTCTACGCTCGCGGCGCGCCTTCTTGCGCTTGCGGCTGGAGAAGCGGTCGAGGAAGTCGTCGAAGTCGCGATAGTCGGCATTGGCCCAGTGATACTGGATGTCCGTGCGCAGCAGCAATCCCTGCTGTTGCAGCGCCACCTGATCTCTTTCGTTCGGGAACAGCCAGTGGACGCTCGAAAGCTGCAATTCTTCGCCGTGCCGGCACAGCGCATCGATCAGCGCGTGGGCCGTGCTCTGGAAGTCGCGGCGCGGCGCGACCAGTAAGCGTGGGCCGGTCGCTGGTGTATAGGGCGCCGCGGCCACCATCTTCGGATAGTAGGGCAGGCCGTTGCGTTCGTAGGCATGGGCCCAGGCGAAGTCGAACACGAACTCGCCATAGGAGTTCGTCTTGAGAAAGGTCGGCGCCGCCGCGGCGATGGGCCCGTCGGCCGCGTCGCGCAAGATCAGGTAATAGGGGATCCAGCCGAACTCGCGGCCGACCGCGCCGTGGCGTTCCAGCGCGATCAGGAACTCGTGGCGCAAAAAGGGGAAGTCGCCGACCAGCGCGTTCCACTCGCCGGCGTCGATCGCCTCCAGGCTCTGGTGGCGCTCCAGGTGCATGCTCGGGGCAGTCAAAAGAGCATCACAGATGAACTCAGATCAACACAGATCGAAGTCGGTCGGGGAACGCGCGACCGGCTCGCTGCGAATGCCCGCTCGCGGTGGCTTGCCGGACGTAGTCCGGGCCTGCACTCGGCTGCTATGGACTGAGCCTAAGTCGAATCGTGTCCATCTGTGACCTCCATTTCCGATGCGCCGCCGCCGAGGCTACTGCGTCCGAGGCGCACCCGCCGGCTCGTAGGGCAACCAATGCCTCGGCGCGAGGGGCGGTGTGCTGATTGGCGCCGGACGGGTAGGTAGCCCGCCCCCGGCAATTTCATCTGAGTTTATCTGTGTCCATCTGTGCTGTTCTTTTTTTGTCCTCCCTTCGTCAGGCCGCCTCGCTGCGGCTGAGTTCAGTCAGGTAGCGCTCGGCGTCGAGGGCGGCCATGCAGCCGGTGCCGGCCGAGGTCACGGCCTGACGGTAGACATGGTCGGCCACGTCGCCGGCCGCGAACACGCCGGCAACGCTGGTGGCGGTAGCGTTGCCGGCCAAGCCGCTACGCACGACGATATAGCCGTCGTTCATGTCGACCTGACCCTCGAATAGCTGCGTGTTCGGTGTGTGGCCGATGCCGAGGAACATGCCGGTTACCGCCAAGTCCTTGTGTTCGTCGGTGGTGCGGTTGCGGGTGCGTACGCCGGTCACGCCCATGTTGTCACCCAGTACCTCGGCGACCTCACTATTCCATTCGAACGAGAGCTGGCCGCGGTGTTCCAGCTCGAACAGTCGGTTCTGCAGCATCGCTTCGGCACGCAGCTGGTCGCGGCGGTGGATGAGTGTGACGTGACGTGCCAGGTTGGCCAGATACAGGGCCTCCTCGGCCGCCGTGTTGCCGCCGCCGACCACGGCGACGTCCTGGTTCTTGTAAAAGAAGCCGTCGCAGGTGGCGCAGGCGGAGACGCCGCGGCCGCGAAAGTGCTCCTCCGAGTCCAGCCCGAGGTAGCGGGCGCTGGCGCCGGTGGCGATGATCAGGGCGTCGCAGGTATACACGCCGCTATCGCCCTCGAGCCGGAACGGACGCTGCGACAGGTCGGCCCGGTGAGCGTGGTCGTGGACCAGCTCGGTGCCCAGGCGCTCGGCATGCTGGCGCATACGCTCCATCAGGTCCGGGCCCTGCAGGTCGTTGTTGTCGCCGGGCCAGTTGTCCACCTCGGTGGTCGTGGTCAGCTGTCCGCCGGGCTCGATGCCGGTGAGCAGGACGGGTTCGAGGTTGGCGCGCGCCGCATAGACGGCCGCAGTATAGCCTGCGGGTCCAGATCCGAGGATCAGTAGACGGCAATGGCGCGAATCGCTCATGTATAATCTCCGAGATAAGCCGGCGGTGGGCGGTCTGACGCAAGGCTGGCCATACTACGAAACGGCCCGAGGGCGGTAAAGCGCGGCTCGCGGGTCCGCGCGGTCCATGCCTATCTCGGGCAGCCGTCGCGGTCGCCCGCCAATCCGCGCGAGGGAGCAGGTTTGGCCCAGGCCAAGAAAGAGCGCGAGAACCAGGGCCCGTCCATGATCGTGCGCCATGCCCAGCGTGGGCTGCGCGAGGGGGCGCTCGTCCTGGCCTTCGCCGTGGCCGCCTATCTGGCGGTTGCGCTCATTTCCTTCAATCCGGCCGATCCGGGCTGGTCGCACACCGGCTCGGTCGATTCCGTGCGCAATGCCGGCGGTCAGGCCGGTGCCTGGTTCGCCGACGTCTTCTTCTACCTGCTTGGCTACATCGCGGCCCTGTTGCCCATGGTCGCGGCCTGGGTCGGCTGGCGGCTGTTCCGCGGCCCGCCGGAGGAGGCCGCGGGCAAGACGGGGTCGCGCGTCCTCGCGCTGCGCGCGCTGGGGTTCCTCGTCACGCTGCTCACGGCCTGCGGCCTGGCGGCGCTGCACTTCGACCCGGTGGCCGGGACGTTACCGGTCGGCATCGGCGCCGGCGGCATCCTGGGTGCCTTCCTGGCGGAGCATTTGCTCGCGATCCTGGGCGTGCTCGGGGGCACCTTGCTGCTGCTCGCGCTGTTCCTGGCCGCAGTAACGCTGTGTACCGGGCTATCCTGGTTCGGGCTGATGGAGTCGCTGGGGCTGTTGACCCTGGCGGGCATTAGTCTGGCGCGGCGAGCGCTCATGGGTATCCACGAGCGCATGCAGGCTCGCCGCGCGCGGCGCCAGCGCGAGCGCACCGTGGCCACGGCGCAGAAGAAGAAGGCCAGCCGCGGCAAGAAGGCGCCGCGTATCGAGCCCAAGATCGAGATGTCCCAGGGTGGCCGCGTCGAGAAGGAGAAACAGATCCAGCTGTTCGAGGCCCCGCCCGACAGCGAACTGCCTGCGCTCTCTTTGCTCGATGCCCCCACCGAGGACAAGTCGGGCTACTCCAAGGAATCGCTGGAGGCGATGTCGCGCCTGCTCGAGCACAAGCTCGAGGACTTCAATATCACCGCGGAGGTGGTCGCGGTCCATCCCGGTCCGGTGATCACCCGTTTCGAGCTGCAGCCGGCTGCCGGCGTGAAGGTCAGCTCGATCAGTAACCTGTCGAAGGACCTGGCGCGCTCGCTTTCAGTGGTGAGCGTGCGCGTGGTTGAGGTCATCCCGGGCAAGCCCACGGTCGGCCTCGAGATTCCCAACGAGCAGCGGCAAATGGTGCGCCTGTCCTCAGTGCTGCGCTCGACCGCGTATGAGAAGACGGGTTCGCCACTGGCGCTGGCACTCGGCGACGACATCAGCGGCCACCCGGTCGTCGCGGACCTGCAGAAGATGCCCCATTTGCTGGTCGCCGGTACCACCGGCTCGGGCAAGTCGGTGGCGGTCAACGCCATGTTGCTGTCGCTGGTGTACAAGGCGTTGCCCAAGGACGTGCGTCTGATCCTGATCGATCCGAAGATGCTCGAGCTCAACGCCTACGAGGGCATCCCGCATCTCCTGGCGCCTGTCGTAACGGACATGAAGGAGGCAGCCAACGCCCTGCGCTGGTGCGTGGGCGAGATGGAGCGGCGCTACAAGCTCATGGCCTCGCAAGGTGTGCGCAATCTCGGCGGCTTCAACAAGCTGGTGCAGGAGGCGATCGACCGCGGCGAGCCGATTAAAGACCCTTTCTACAAGCCCGAGCTGGCGCCCGATCCGGAGGCGCCCGCGCCGACGCTCGAGCCCATGCCCTACATCGTCGTCGTCATCGACGAATTCGCCGACATGATGATGGTGGTCGGCAAGAAGGTCGAAGAGCTGATCGCCCGCATCGCGCAGAAGGCGCGCGCGGCCGGCATTCACCTGATACTCGCCACGCAGCGGCCCTCGGTGGATGTGATCACCGGCCTGATCAAGGCGAACATCCCGACGCGCATGGCCTTCCAGGTGTCCTCGCGCGTCGACTCGCGCACCATCCTCGACCAGCAGGGGGCCGAGCAGTTGCTGGGCAACGGCGACATGCTCTACCTGCCGTCCGGCAGCGGCTATCCGCAACGTGTCCACGGCGCCTTCGTCGATGACCACGAGGTCCACAACGTGGTCGAGAGTCTGAAGCAATCGGGTCAGCCCGTGTACAACGACGATATCCTGCAGGAAGGCAGCGGGAGTGACACCGCGCTGCCAGGCGAGAGCGGTGGCGCTGACGGCGGCGAGGCCGACAGCCTGTACGACCAGGCCGTGGCCATCGTCACCGAAAGCCGCAAGGCCTCGATCTCGTACGTCCAGCGGCGCCTCAAGATCGGCTACAACCGGGCGGCGCGCATCGTCGAGGATATGGAGGCCGCCGGCGTGGTGACGCCGGTGCAGTCCAACGGTTCGCGCGAGGTCATCGCGGCCGCGCCACCCGACAGCTGAGCGCGCGGAACCGATCCGCGCCGGCATGAATCAGAGTCTTCGCCCTCGTTGGTAGGGCCGACTCCTGGGAGCCACATGACCGCTATCCGCACGTTTTCGCTACTGGTCGCATTGCTCATCGCCGGCCCCGCCTGGGCGGGCGAGGCCATGGACCGCCTGAACGACTTCACTGACAACCTGCGTTCGTTCTCGGCCGAGTTCGATCAGACGCGCTATGACGAGGAGCAAGAGCCAATCCGCGAAAGCAGCGGCATGGCCTATCTGCAGCGGCCCGGCAAGTTCCGCTGGACCTATGAGGAGCCCTTCGAGCAGGTCATCGTAGCCGACGGCGAGCGTCTATGGATTTACGATGCGGATCTGGAGCAGGTGACCGTGCGCGAGGCCGAGCAGGCCCTGGCGACCGCGCCGATCATGCTGCTCTCCGGTGAAGCGCCGCTGGACGAGCAGTTCGACATGCGCGATCTGGGCGAGCGCGAGGGGTTGCATTGGGTGGAACTGCAGCCCCAGGTCACCGATAGCGATTTCGATCAGATCTTTCTGGGCCTGGATGACGACGGCCTGCGGGTAATGGAACTGCGCGACCGTTTCGATCAGGCCACGCAGATTCGCTTTTCCGACGTGCGCATGAATCCCGAACTCGACCCCGAACGCTTCACGTTCGAGCCGCCGGAGGGCGTGGACGTGATCGGGCGTCAGGAATAGGGCAAAGTGACGACGCCCGCGGATCGGCCGGAATCGTAGCCCGGATGCGCCGTTGAATGGTGAAATCGACCACCCCATCAGCCGATCATCAAGGTTCGCTGCTCGACGCGGACGAGGGCCCGGATTTCCGGCCCCTGGCGGATCGTCTGCGGCCGCGCAACCTGGACGAGTTCGCGGGCCAATCGCACCTACTCGGACCGGGTAGCTCGCTGCGCGAGGCCATCGAGCACGACCGGTTGCATTCGATGGTTCTGTGGGGGCCGCCCGGTACCGGCAAGACCACACTGGCGCGCATGATCGCGGGCCAATGCGGCGCCGAGTTCATCGCGGTCTCGGCCGTGCTCTCCGGGGTCAAGGACATCCGCGCGGCGATCGAACGTGCCCGCGAGGTGCGCCAAGCCGAGAATCGCCCCAGTATCCTGTTCGTCGACGAGGTCCACCGCTTCAACAAGGCGCAGCAGGATGCCTTCTTGCCGCATGTCGAGGACGGCACCGTCTTCTTCATCGGCGCGACCACCGAGAACCCCTCGTTCGAGCTGAACAACGCGCTGCTGTCGCGAGTGCGCACCTACGTGCTCAAGTCGCTGACGGCGGTCGACATCCGCGGGGTGATCGATCGCGCGCTGACGGATGCCGAGCAGGGCCTGGGCGCACGCCAAGTGGGCATGGCCGAGGATCTGCGCGACCGCCTCGCCGAGGCGGCCGACGGCGACGCGCGGCGGGCGTTGCTGTTGCTCGAGATCGCGGCCGACCTGGCCGAGGGCGAGGGCGGCGACGCCGAGATCACCGAGGCGATCCTGCAGGAGGTCTCGAAGGAAAGCCTGCGGCGCTTCGACAAGGGCGGGGATCTGTTCTACGACCAGATCTCCGCGCTACACAAGTCCGTGCGCGGTTCCAACCCGGACGCCGCGGTCTATTGGTTCTGCCGCATGATCGACGGCGGCTGCGATCCGCTGTATATCGCCCGCCGCGTGGTCCGTATCGCCTCCGAGGATATCGGCAACGCCGATCCGCGGGCGTTGCAGCTTGGGCTCCAGGCCTGGGACACCTACGAGCGCCTGGGTAGCCCCGAGGGCGAGCTGACACTCGCCCAGGCGATCATCTACATGGCCTGCGCGGCCAAGTCGAACGCCGTCTACAGCGCGTTCAACACGGCCATGCGCGATGCCCGCGCCAGCGGTTCGGCCGAGGTGCCCACACATCTGCGCAACGCCCCGACCAAGCTGATGGCCGAACTCGGGCATGGCGCCGGTTATCGCTATGCCCACGACGAGCCCGACGGCTTCGCCGCGGGCGCGACGTACTTTCCCGACGCCATGGGCGAGACGGTCTACTACGACCCCGTTGATCGGGGTCTGGAAGGGCGCATCCGCGAGCGCCTGAATGACCTGCGCGCGCGCAATCGGGAAGCGGGGAAGTAGGGGCTGCTCGTACCCGCACTGTTTGAATGCAAGGCCTTGCCGCGCTTGCGAGTGGACGGCCGCTGCGTAAGGAACGGGTATGTCGAGCGAAGAGGTTCCGCGCGAGCTGCGTGAGGTGGCCGAGACGGTCCTGAGCGAGTTCCATGCCGCATGTGGCGATAGTGCAGCGGAGTCGGTGTGGCTGGCCGAATACGAGGTGCTGGAATTGCGCGTCGAGCTAGGCGGCGCCGGCATCGAGGTGTATCTGCCGCGGCCACTGCTCGAGGATCTCGTCAACCTGAATCTGGCCATGCGCAAACAGGTGCTCGACGACCTGAGAGGGATACCCGCTCGCGCGCAAGACGGCGAGGGGGCCCGCTGGCTCTTGCGCGAGCAGGGCAAGGCCCGGGCGTTAGCACGGCGTCCTTTCGCCTGAACGACCGGGGGCAGAGGTAGTGCTCGATTGCGCTTATCTCCCTACCGGGAGCCCGAGGATGCGTACCTGTTGGCGGCGCCGGAGCGAAAGGTCCCCGGCTACCCCCGCGGCGAGCAGGACGAAGCCGGCAAACTCGGTCAGCGCGCGGTATTCCACGAATAGGGCATAAAGCACCGTCACCGCGCCAATGGTCGCTATGGCCAGCGGCCAGCGCGCGCCGTGTTGCCGCGCGCCGGGGGCGACGCAAGCCGCGGTCAGGACCGCGAACACGGCGATCGCTCCGGCCCAGAGCGCCTCGTTCAGAGCGAGACCAATGCCGAGCGCTGCCAGCAGGCCGACGGCGGCGAGCATGCCGTAGCACGTCAGCAGCGCCAGGGTAAGCCCGGCCACGCCCATCCAGCCGCGCCGCCACAGCGAGAGGGCCAGGCGACGCGGGTCGATTCGGCGCAGCCACTGCAGCAATTTTCCCGGCGCGCGTGGGCCGCGATGCATGCCCACTTCGATCGAGCGCGCCTCGAAGCTGGCGGCGATTTCACGGGTTTGGGCACTGGGGCTGTGGGCGAAATAATCGATGTGACGCAGGATCTCGACATCCTCAAACCCGGCGTCGCGAAACAGGGTCAGGAAGTCTTCCTCGATCGTCGCGCCCACGACGCATTCCACCCAGAGACGGGGGTCGCTGTCGCAGTTCACGGTGACCGGCTGTTGAATGACCACGTCCGCGATCTGGAGTCGACCGCCTGGACGCAGCACGCGGAACATCTCGGCGACCGCGCGGCGCTTGTCGGGGATGAGATTGAGTGCGCCGTTGCTCGTGATGCTGTCGATGGATTCGTCGGCCAGCGGTAGGGCCTCGGCCGAGCCCTGGATCGGATGGACGTTCTCGATGCCTGTCTCGGCCGCGCTCCGGCGGAGCTTGCCGGTCATCGCCGGCGTCAGATCCAATGCCAGGACACGCCCGGAGGGCCCGGCCCGCCAACTCGCGATCAGGCTATCGTTGCCGGCGCCGGCGCCTATGTCGAGGCAGGTGTCGCCGGCGGTCACGGCCGCGGCCCGAAACGGGTAACCCACCCCGGCGAACGATTCGAGCAGCGCCGGCGGCAGGCGGTCGAGCTCGCTGGCGGGATAACCGAGGGCATCGCCGGCTGCGCGGCCCACGGGGAAGTGAAAGGGCGAGGCGGGCATCTTGGCGACGGCGGTGTACATGTCCTTGACGGCCGCGCGGATCTGCTCGCGCGAATATCCGAGTATGGCCACCATGGCGTGGTCTCCGCGCCGGCCTGGCTATACCGGCAGTCCATCAGAATTCGTTCAGTAGCCCCCGAATCCGGCGGCGCAAGCGCTCCGGCGCCTTCACCTCGGAGGCATCGCGGATGCGCGCGCGCAGCCGGCGCTCGAACTCGGCGCGCGTGAAGCAGTCGCGACAGCGGTTCAGGTGACGCTCGATCCGCTGTTGGCGCTCCTCGTCGAGCTCGCGGTCGAGGAAGGCGAACAGCTGTTCGATGACGTCCTCGCAATCGATATGCTCGGCGTTCATTCCTGCGTCCCCCCTGCGCCGGGTGTCGAAGCTGGTGCGCCCTGCACGATGCCGGCCTCTCTCGCTTGTTCCCACAGCGCTCGTTGTAGTGTCGAGCGCGCCCGGCTCAGGCGCGAGCGCACGGTCCCCAACGGTAGGCCGAGCGAGTCCGCGGCTTCGCGATAAGTGTATCCCTCGACCTCGACGAGCATGACGAGTACTCGGAAGCTGTCGGGTAGTGCGTCGACCGCGCGCTGGATGTCCTCCCGCAACAGAGCCTCCACGACGCGATCCTCCGGGGTCCCCCACCACAGCAAGAATGGCTGGTGCAATTGCGCGAACAGGGAGAACGCTCCTGCATCGGACTCCGCGTCGTTCAGGTCGAGCTCGACTTCCCGATCCTGGCGGCAGCGCCGTCGGCGCCAGGCGCTGATGAACGTGTTGTGGAGGATGCGGAACAGCCAGCCCTCGAACTGTTGCGGGTCGCGGAGTTCGCCCAGCCGGGACCAAGCCCGGCCAACGGCCTCGGCGACCACGTCTTCGGCGTCATCCGGGCAACGGGTCAGGCGCAGCGCCGTGCCGTAGAGCCGATCCATCAGGCGTTCCACCTCGCGCTCGAATAAGCGACGTGACTCGCCCGTCTGTCCGGATTCCTGGTTGTCCGGCTCCTGCATCGCCGCTCCTGGAGCGGACCGGCGCCGAGATGAGGCGTCTGGCATGGGTCCGTCGTACTCATCATGCGCCGAGTCGCTCAGCCGTGCCATTGCCCGTCCATTCGGCGGTCGCGCTATGCGCAAGGACGCAAAAGCCTGCCGAATGGTTCCCCGTTCGCGTCGTTCTCGCTGGCGGGAACCAATGAGTCAGTCCCGGCGTCCTTGCACGCAACCCCCGAAGGGCACCGGGGCGAGCATGTTTTTGGAACGGAATGCCGATTCGTACCGACCTGCAACAGGAGAAACGCTATGGCAGAGCCCGTTAATGATCTCGTGGTGGTCGTCACGCACGGTCCGGATCACGAGCTGTCCTCGGTCGCATTCACGATCGCCAATGGCGGCATCACCGCTGGACTTAAGGTCGCGATCTTTCTGACCAGCTCGGCGGTCGACCTCGTGCGCCGACGCGCCATCGATATGACTCAGGTCCACCCGCTCGATCCGTTGTCCTCGTTGGTCGACGATTTCATGGCACGCGGCGGTGATCTTTGGGTCTGCACGCCGTGCGTGAAGGCGAGAGGCTACGAGCAGGAAGATCTTCTCGAGGGTGTCACGATCACGGGCGCGAGCCCGGTGCACGAACGCATCAAACAGGGAGCGGCTACGCTGAGTTTTTGAATGTTGCCAGGGTTCGGGTTAGTCGGTGAGGACCATCAGCCACAGCGGCAACGTCAGCAGGGAGAGCAGCGTCGAAACGGTGACGTTGAGCGAATAGAAGCGGGAATCGAGGCCGTAGCGATCGCACAGCACGATCCCGAGCACCATCGAGGGCATCGCCGCTTCGAGCACAGTGCCGATGCGCGGCGCGCCCGTCAGTCCGATGCCCTCGGCGATCGCGAGCGCGAGGAGTGGCTGCAGGGCAAGCTGGATCACCAGCACGGGTGTTGTCGCCGTGAGTGTCTGTCGGTCGAGCGTGGTCAGCGAAAGGCTCATGCCCAGGGACAACAGCATCAGTGGCACGACGCCCGCGCTTAGGGTACCGAGCAATCCGTCGAGCAGGTTCGGCAGCGGGAGTCCGCCGAGGTTGAGCGCCACGCCGGCGAGGGCGGCCCAGAACGGGGGTACCCGCCCCAGCCGGCGCAGCGGCGTGTCGCCCGTCAGCGCTTCGCCGCGGCCGCGGGCACCGTATTCCTGTGCTAGCAGCACGCCGACCGTGAGCAGGAGGGGCGTGCAGGCGAAGTAATCGAACTGGATGGCGATGGCCTGGCCCACCGGCCCGAGGGCGGCGTCGAGCGCCGGCAGCCCCATGTAGACGGCATTGGGAAAGGCCGCGGCGAGCAGCAGCGCGCCGGTACGCGTCGGACCGAGCGCCAGAGCGCGGGCCGCGAGCCAGCCGAGCCCGCCGCCGAAGACCACGACCGCCGCGGCGGTCACGGCGATGCGCACGGAATCGAGATCGAGCGCGACGCTCCAGAGGATGCGCACGATCATCGCCGGTAACAGCAGGTAGTAGACCACGGCCGTGAGCGCCTGGCGCACATGATCGCCGCTCAGGCCGCCCGGCTGCGCTACGCGCCAGGCGGCACCGAGCGCGATCAGCGCCGCCATGCGCGCGAGGACGTCGATCAGGCTGCCCAAGATGGGTCAGTCAGCCTGGTGACGGGATAGGGCCCAACGGACGTGCTCGCGTACCAGCGCCGACGGATGCTCCACCCGCGCGCGCAGCGCCGCAACCACTTCGGGCGTGCTCGGTGCGTTGCCCAGAGCCACGGCGACGTTGCGCAGCCAGCACTCGTAGCCGATGCGGCGCACCGGCGAGCCGGCGAAGCGTTCAAGGAACTCGTCTTCGGTCCAGGCGAACAGGTCGATCAGCTCGGGCTCGTCCATGCCATTGCGCGCGCGGAAGTCGCGCTCGTTGGCGTCGGTTGCGTGACGATTCCAGGGACAGACGAGCTGGCAGTCGTCGCAGCCGTAGACGCGGTTGCCGATCAGCGGACGCAATTCTTCGGGGATCGACTCGCGTAGCTCGATGGTGAGATAGGAGATACAGCGGCGGGCATCGAGCTGGTAGGGGCCGGTAATGGCGCCGGTGGGGCAGGCGTTAATGCAGGCGCGGCAACCGCCGCAGACATCGCCGGTCGTGGCCGCGTCGATGGGCAAGGGCAGGTCGGTATACAGCTCGCCCAGGAAGAACCAGGAGCCCGCCTCGCGATCGATCAGACAGGTGTGTTTGCCCTGGGTGCCGAGCCCGGCCTTCTGGGCCAGCGGCTTTTCCATCACCGGCGCACTATCGACGAAGGCGCGGGCGCCGAACTCGCCAGCGTCGCTACGCAGGCGGTCGGCCAGTGTTTGCAAGCGCGGGCGCATGACCTTGTGGTAGTCGCGGCCCAGGGCATAACGCGAGATGTATCCCTTCTCGGGCGAGCGCAGTACGTTCTTCGCCGGGGCGCTGTCCTCGGGCCAGTAATCCATGGTCGCGGAGATCACCCGGATCGTCCCGGGCTCGAGTTCGGCTGGGCGGGTGCGCTTGCTGCCGTGGCGTGCCATCCACTCCATTTCGCCGTGCCGGCCTTCGGCCAGCCACTCGGCGAATTGCGGCTCGATCGCGGACAAATCCGTATCGGTGATGCCTACCGAACGAAAGCCCAGGTCGCGCGCATGGGTGCGCAGACGCTCCGCCAGCGCGTTCCAGTCGATGGCCTTGCTCATGGCGGCATGATAACAGCGCCCGGCTGCGGGCTGGCGGCTGCGCGTGTTGCGCTTCCTTGTCATGGGAACCACCATTCCGTTCGGTGGTGTCGCCCGGCGCCGCCGCTGCCCGCCGCGCGGGCCCGGAGCGGCCGTTCATGCTGACTGTCCTGTATTCACTGGCGCTTGCGCTGGTCCCTGTGCTCGGCCTGGCCGGGGCGGGTCACGCCCTGCTGTACAAGCGCGATTCGCGCGCGGCGTTCGGCTGGATCGCGGTCTGCCTGATGTTTCCGCTGGCCGGGCCCCTGCTGTACTTCGTCTTCGGGGTCAACCGCGTCCAGACCCGGGCCCAACGACTCAGCCGCCGCTTTCCGTTCTCGCTCGGTGTCGGATTCGAGCGCGGCGAGTACGGCGAGACCGAGCCGATCGTCGAGCCGGCGGGGCTGCCCATTGATTGGCAGCCGCTGGCCCGGATCTCCGGGACCCTGGTGCAACGGCCGCTACTCGAGGGCAACGACATCGAGCCGTTGCATAACGGCGAGGAGGCCTTTCCTGCCATGCTGGCAGCGATCGAGGCCGCCGAGACCCGCGTGTGGCTCACAACCTATATCTTCGAGACCAACCGCACGGGCCGGCGCTTCATTGATGCATTGGCACGTGCGCAGGAACGTGGCGTGGACGTGCGCGTGCTGCTCGACGGCGTGGGCGAACTCTATGCGCAGCCTCTGGCCGGCACATTACTGCGCCGCCGGGGCGTGCGCTTCGCGCGCTTCATGCGGCCGCGGCCCTGGCCGCCGCAGTTCCATATCAACCTGCGCAATCACCGCAAGATTCTGGTCGTCGATGCGCGCGAGGCCTTCATCGGTGGCATGAACATCGGCGATCGCCATCTGGCCGAGGCCCTCGACAATCCGAACCGCGTGATCGACCTGCAGTTCCGCTTGCGCGGACCGGTCATCGCGCAGGTCGCGGCGATTTTCGCCGAGGACTGGCGCTTTTGTACCGGTGAGGTGGCCGTGCCGCCGGCGCCGGAGGAGACCGGGGTGTTCGGCCCGAATATCTGTCGCGCCTTTAGCGACGGACCGAATGAGGATCTCGATCGCCTGGCGATGATCATGGCCTCGACCGTGAGCGCCGCGCGCGAGCGCGTCGATATCATGACGCCGTATTTCATTCCGTCGACCGCACTGGTCTCCGCACTTGAGGCGGCCGCCCTGCGGGGGGTGAAGATCACGGTGCTCCTGCCCGAGCGCAGCAACCTGCCGTTCGTTCATTGGGCGACGCGTAACTTGTTGTGGCAACTGCTGCGGATGGGCATTGAGGTGTACTACCAGCCTGCACCGTTCGTCCATACCAAGCTGTTTGCCGTCGATGGTCATTACGCGCTGATCGGCTCGGCCAACATCGACCCGCGCAGCCTGCGCCTGAATTTCGAGCTGACTGTAGAGGTATTCAGCGACGCCTTTGGCAGCCGGGTGCAGCGCCACGTCGAGGAGGTGGCGCAACGCTCCAAGCGGATCACGCTGGACGAGCTCGATTCGCGTTCGCTGCCGGTGCGCACGCGCGACGCGCTGTGCTGGCTGTTCTCCCCCTACCTGTGACGGCGCCGATGCCGTTCATGTGAGCGCGGCATCGCGGGTATCATGCGCCCGTAATCGCAAGGGCCTTCGCTTGTGAAGGCAGCATCCGCGCCCCTTTCCCGGGATTGCTATGGACCGACTCGTCGCCTTCGATCGCGCGCGCCAGCAGCTACTGGCGCGTTGCACCGCGATCGCCGAGACCGAGCGCGTGGCGATCGAGCAGGCGTCGGGCCGGCGGCTCGGCGAGGCCTGTACGACCGCCGGTCCGTACCCGGCGCGGGCGGTGGCCACCACCGATGGACTGGCGGTGAACTCAGCCGAGGGCGTGGGCGCCTCGCCATACAATCCGCTGCCGGCCAGCGGCGTGACGGCCGTGGAGCCCGGCGATGCGCTGCCGGCCGGTTCGGACGCGGTCGCGCCCTGGGAGGAGGTGACCGCCGAGGATGGTGGCTGGATGTTGCTCGGTGAGGTCGACGCAGGTCAGGGCGTGTGCCGCGCGGGTCAGCTGCTGGGCGCCGGCGATACCGCGCTGGAGGCGGGGCGCGTCCTGGGCGCCGGCGATCTCGCGTTACTCGGCGCGCTGGGGGGCCGGGACACGATCTGCGTGTACCGTCGCCCTGTCGTGACGATGATCTTCGCCGCTTCCGAGAGGGACGTCGCGCACCGACTCTTGTGGGCGTTACTGGCCGCCGACGGCGCCGCGATCGGACACCGCGCCGCGACCACGGCCGATGCGCTTGCCGAGGCGCTGAGCGACGCGGCAGCGCGGTCCGATCTCGTGCTGGTGGTCGGCGGCACGGGTGAGGGCCGAGCAGGGATCGCGCCCCAGGCCCTTGAGCGCGCGGGTAGGCTCGATGCCCACGGTTTGGCGCTGCGGCCCGGGCGAGCGGCGGGGTTGGGTGTGGTGGTCGAATGCCCCGTCGTGCTGGTGCCGGCGGAGCCGTTGGCGGCGCTGACTGTGGGCGAACTGCTCCTCGGCCCCGCGCTCCGGCTCATGGCCGGCGGCGAGGAGTGGCCGCATCGGATCATTTCCGCGCCGTTGGCGCGCAAGGCCGTTTCCGCGCTGGGCGAGTTTGGCTACGTGCGTGCTGCCTTCGACGGCGAGCGGATCCAGCCACGGCCGAGCGGCACCGATCTCGATCTGCCCCTGCTCGCGCGCACCGATGGTTTCGTGCTGATCGCGGCGGAGTCCGAGGGTCATGCGCCCGGCGCCGAGGTGACGCTGTACCTGGACCGCTACTGAGAAGAGCATGAACGAGCACATCGATCCGCAGGCCGCGGCCGCTCAGGCGCAGTTCCTCGAGGTGATGAGCCGTGAGGCGGCGCACGAAAAGTTTCAGGGCCATCTGGAGCTCGCGCCGCTCACCGCGCAAATGGTCCCCCTGAATGAGGCACTCGGGCGGACGTTGGCCGAGGACGTCAGCGCGGCGGTGGACGTGCCCGGCTTCGATCGGGCCAACGTCGACGGCTTCGCCCTGCGCTCGGCCGATATCGCCGAGGCTTCGCCGGAATCCCCGGTGCGCCTGCGGCTGAACGGCGAGGTGATCACACCGGGACGGGGTTCGGCTGAGACGGTCGCGTCGGGCACGGCCACGGTCATCGCCACCGGCGGCATGCTACCGCGTGGCGCCGATACCGTGCTGCTGGTGGAGGACTCGGATGCCGATGGCGAAGAAGTCCTGGTCCAGCGCAGCCTCGCGCCCGGACGGTTTCTCACCTTCGCGGGTGCCGATATCGCCAAGGGCGAGACCGTGCTGTTCCAGGGACAGCAGCTTGGTTCGCGTGAGATCGGCGTGCTGGCGGCGATCGGCCTCGACCCCGTACCGGTCGTGCGTCGCCCCCGGGTGGCGATCCTGTCGACCGGGGACGAGCTGCTCGCCCCGGGCGAGCCGTACGAGCGCGGACGAATCTACGACTCCAACGGCCATATTCTGGCCGCTGCGGTGCGCGAGCTCGGCGGCGAGGCGTATCACCTGGGTATCTTCCCCGACGACGAATCCGCGCTCCAGGCGGCGCTCGGCAACGCCGTGCGCGAGCACGACATGGTGCTGCTGTCCGGCGGTACCTCGAAAGGCGCCGGCGACATCTCCTACCGCGTGGTCAACTCGGCCGGCGCGCCGGGCGTGCTGGTCCACGGGGTGGCGCTCAAACCGGGCAAGCCCATCTGCCTGGCGGTCTGCGATGGCCGGCCCGTCGTAGTACTGCCAGGGTTCCCAACATCGGCGATCTTTACCTTCCACGAGTTCGTCGCGCCGGTGATCGGCCACTGGGCCGGCCGGCCGCCGGAGCGCCGCGAGACGGTGGACGCGCGCCTGCCCGTGCGCGCGCCCTCGGAGATCGGGCGTACCGAGTATTTGCTGGTCGGGCTGGTCGATACGGCCGACGGACTGGCGGCCTATCCGATGGGCAAAGGCTCGGGTGCCGTGACCGCCTTCAGCCAGGCCGATGGCTTTGTCACCATCGATGCGCTGACCGGGATGGTCGAGGCCGAGTCGCGCTTGGAGGTGCAGTGCATCGGCGAGCGCCGCCGCGCCGCGGATCTGATCGCCGTCGGCAGTCACTGCCTGGGCCTCGATCTGCTGCTCGGGCGCCTGAGCCGCGAAGGGCTGGCACTCAAGGCCATGCACGTGGGCAGCACCGGCGGTCTGGCGGTGGCGCGTCGCGGCGAGTGCGACATCGCGGGGATCCATCTGATGGACCCGGAATCCGGTGAATACAACCGGCCGCTGCTCGGGGAAGGACTATGCCTGATTCCCGGCTACGGCCGCATGCAGGGCATCGTGTATCGACCGGACGATTCCCGCTTCGCGGATCCCGACCTGGAAGCGCTGCTCGCCCGTGTCTGCGCCGATCCCGAGATTCTCATGGTTAACCGCAACGCGGGTAGTGGTACCCGGTTGCTGCTCGATCGCCTGCTCGGCGATGCGCGCCCGGCCGGGTACAGCGTGCAGACGAAATCGCACAACGCGGTGGCCGCGGCGGTGGCCGGCGGCCGCGGCGACTGGGGCATGGCCATCGACGTGGTCGCGCACAAGTATGATCTCGGTTTCCTGCCGGTGCAGGCCGAGCAATACGACTTCGTCGTGCCCGAGTCGCGCCTGGAGCGGCCCGGCGTGCAAAAGCTGCTGACGCTGCTGCGCGATCCGGCGACTCGCCAGGCCCTGGCCGACCTCGGACTGCGGCTGGATGTCGAAGCGGCGGTCGAACCCATACGACCCACCTGAGAGCGCCGCGGCGCGCATCAGAAAAGTCCTAGCTGATCGCCCGCGCGCGGCGGTACACGGAAGTGTTCGCTCGATAGCGCATTGCGGCTGCCCGACTCGATCCCGGCCTTGCGGCAGGCGGCGCGAAAGCGCTGCCCGATCATGTCGGCGTAGGCGCCGCTACCGCGCTGGCGATGTCCGAAGGTCGAGTCGTAGTGGCGCCCGTGATGACTTTGCGCGAGCAGATCCAGCACGTGCGCGGCGCGGTCCGGGTAGTGCAGCTCGAGCCATTCGCGAAATAGCGATTCCACCTCGCGCGGCAGGCGCAGCAGCACGTAGCCGGCCGAACTCGCTCCGGCGGTTGCGGCCGATAAGACCAAGTCTTCCAGTTCGTGATCGGTGATCGCGGGGATTACCGGTGCGATCAGGGCCCCAACGCGTACACCCGCGGCGGAGAGCCGCTCGACCAATTCGAGCCGGCGCATCGGCGATGCGGCACGCGGCTCCAGCGTTCTTTTGATGCGCGCATCGCGGCTGGTCAGGCTGACCATCACCTCGGCGCCGTTCCACTCGGCCATCCCGGCGAGCAGATCGAGATCGCGCTCGACCAAAGTGCCCTTGGTCACGATGCTGACCGGATGACGGAAGGCCGCCAAGACTTCGAGGATCTCGCGCGTGACCCGAAACCGCTTCTCGATGGGCTGATAGGGATCCGTGTTGGCGCCCAGCGTGATCGGCGCCGGAGTGTAGCCGGGCTTGCGCAACTCGTCCTCAAGCCGTGCGGCGGCGCCGACCTTGCGCACCAGCCGCGACTCGAAATCCTGGCCCGGCGAAAGGCCGATGCGGGCATGGTCGGGGCGGGCAAAGCAGTAAATGCACCCGTGCTCGCAGCCGCGATAGGGATTGATGGAGCGATCGAAGGGCACGTCCGGCGAGTCGTTCCAGGCGATCGCGCGCCGTGGGTGATCTTCACCGACGGTCGTTTTCAGCGCCGCCAGCGGCTCGTCGAGACTGCCCCAGCCGTCATCGACCGCCTCGCGGGCGTAAGGTTCGAAGCGTACGTCTGGATTGCTCAGGGCGCCGCGGCCCTTGCGCTGGGTGCGTTCGGGTGTGGGCTTCATACGGGATACTGTATAAAAAAACAGTGATCGTGGCCAGTCCGAATCGAGCGCGCGTTTGCGCGCGGGGCGGTTTCGGCCATACTGCGCGCCGGTTCGCGAGGTGCCCCCATGCTGCCGCTCAAAGACGATAACCCCACGCAGCGGATTCCCTTCATCAGCTACACGGTCCTCGGGCTGTGTATCGCGGTGTTCCTGTGGCAGGTGAGCCTGGGTCCGCGCGAGGGCCAGCTCGCCGTTTTCGCGCTGGGCATGATTCCGGCCGTGGTATTCGGCGATGCCGTGCTACCGGCGCAGGTGGAGATGGTCCCGCCGCTGGCCACGCTGGTGACCTCGATGTTCCTGCACGGCGGCTGGATGCACTTGATCGGCAACATGCTGTATCTGTGGATCTTCGCCGACAACGTCGAGGACTCGATGGGCCACAGCCGCTTCATCGTGTTCTATCTTGTCTGCGGCCTGGCGGCGGCGGTCGCGCAGGCGGCGCTCGACCCGAGTTCCGAAGTCCCCATGGTCGGTGCCTCGGGCGCCATCAGTGGGGTCCTCGGCGCGTACCTCTTGCTGCATCCCAAGGCGCATGTGCTGGTGTTGATCCCGCTTGGGTTCCTCAGCCAACTGGTACGCCTGCCCGCCGGGCTCGTGCTGGCGTTTTGGTTCGGCTTGCAGCTGTTCCAGCAAATGATGGCGGGCGGCGGAGGCGGCGTGGCCTTCATGGCCCACATCGGCGGGTTCGTCGCCGGGATGGCTTTGATCCCGCTGTTCAAGCGTCCGCGAGTGCGGTTATGGCGCTGAACTGCGGTTAGTAGCGGTAGCGTGGGTCCGCGTAGGGGTAGGGGCCCCAAAACGGGTCGTACCCCCAGGGTCGCATGACGGGATAGGGGGCGGCTTGCGGCTGTGGCCGCGGCCAAAGATGCGTCGCCCGCGCGCGCACGATGGGATAGTGGTACTCGTATTCGCCGATCTCCCGTGTGGTGAAGCCGATCAGTTCGCCGGTGATGGTCACGAGCCGTTCCCTCGGGTAGGCCGCGGGATCGGCGAAACCGTCGCGACAGGCCAGAAAGCGGCGCGCCGGGTGGGCGTCGCCGTCCGGCCGGGCGTTGTTACCCAAGGGCAGCGACAGTATCTCGAAGCAGGTCCGTTCGCGCTCGGGGTCTACCTTCACCAGGCGCCCGCCCCAGCGCACGTGGGTTCCGATATCGCTCTCGGTCGCCACCTCCGGGCGCAGTGCGGAGAACTCGCCTTCGAGCGCCTTGGGCGGTCCGGCACAACCTGTTGCCAGCGTCGTCAACAGGAGCGCTGCTGCTATCGTTGAAGGGCGCATACGTCATCCCGTGGCTTCTTCTCCCGGAGCGGCGCGGTTGCGTGGCGTCCGGTGCCGGGAGTGAGCAAGGCTCTCGTGGGTTCAGCATAGTACAATCGCACTCAGCGATTGGCGCAAAGGAGGGCAACCATGCGTATCGTCATTCTGTCGGGCAGTTTGCGTCGTGGATCCTGGAACACGGCCCTGGCCCATACCCTGGCCGAACTCGCCCCCGAGGATTGCCAGACGGACGTGGCCACGCCGGCCGGCATTCCAGTCTACGATGGCGATGTCGAGACCGAGGCGGGCATCCCCGAGGCGGTCGCGACGCTGAAGGACCAGGTCGCGGCGGCCGATGGTCTGGTGCTCGTCACGCCGGAGTACAACCAAGGCGTGCCCGGGCCATTCAAGAACGCGATCGACTGGATGACGCGTCCGCCGAGCGACATCAGCCGCGTTTTCGGCAAGAAGCCGGTTGCCTTGTGTGGCGCTTCGCCGAGTAGCGCGGGCACGCGCTCGGCCCAGTACGCCTGGCTGCCGGTGTTGCGCGCCTTGAAAACGCGGCTGTATTCCGAGCGGACGCTGCTGGTCGATAACGCGAGCGAGCGGTTCGACGAGCAGAATCGCCTGATCGACCAAGATATGCGCAAGCGCGCGGGATCGCTCATGGAGGGATTCTGCGAATTCGTCCGCGCGCAATGACCACCGGAGGCAGCACATGATCGAAGGCGCCGCGATCGCGCTGGGCGGTGCTTTGGGCGCATTGGCGCGCTGGCAGATGTCCACCGGCGTTTACCGTTGGCTCGGGCGCGATTTCCCTTGGGGCACGCTGTCGGTGAACGTGCTCGGCTCCTTCGTCATGGGGCTTTTGGCCGTGTTGCTGGCCGAGCGCTTCGCGCTCGGGCCGGTTTGGCGGGCGGGGCTCTTCGTGGGCTTCCTCGGTGCGTTCACCACGTTTTCCACGTTTGCCTTCGAGACCGTCGTGCTCGCGGAGGAAGGCTTGGGCGTGCGGGCCGCGGCGAACATTGCCGCCAGCGTGGCGGCATGCGTGCTGGCCGCCGTCGCGGGCGTGCAGCTTGCGCGTTATCTCGGGCCGTAGTGGGCCATACGCCGATTCCGCTTCGCGCGACTAAGTAAAAGGAGAAATCGACTTCATGCTGGATCCGAAACGCCTGCGACAGGATCTCGATGGCATCGCCGAAGGACTGCGGCGCCGGGATTTCGACCTAGACACCGCGCAGTTTGGGGCGCTGGAGGAACGGCGCCGCGAACTGCAGACACGCACGCAGTCGCTGCAGGCCGAGCGCAACGAACGCTCCAAGGCGATCGGCCAGGCCAAGGCGCGTGGCGAGGACATCACGCCTCTGACCACCGAGGTGGGCGAACTCGGCGACCGGCTGGCCAGCGCCGAAACGGAGCTGGCGGACGTGCAACAGCAGCTCAACGAGCTGCTGATGGGCATCCCCAACGTGCCGCACGAATCCGTGCCGAAAGGTAACGACGACGGCGACAACGAAGAGATCCGTCGCTGGGGCGAGCTACCGGACTTCGACTTCGCGCCCCAGGACCATGTGGATCTGGGGGCGCCGGAAGGCTGGATGGACTTCGAGGCCGCAGCGCGGGTCGCGGGTTCGCGCTTCGTGGTCATGCGTGGGGCGATGGCGCGCCTGCATCGGGCGCTGATCCAGTTCATGCTCGACATTCAGACGCGCGAGCACGGCTACCGTGAGGTCTACGTGCCGTACATGGTCAACCCGGACAGCGCGCGCGGCACGGGGCAGTTACCCAAGTTCGAGCAGGATCTGTTCAAGACTACGGACGATCCGCCGTTCTATCTCGTGCCTACTGCCGAAGTGCCGGTGACGAATCTGGCGCGCGATTCGATCGTCGAGGCCGGCGAGATGCCGCTGAAGTACACCGCGCATACGCCGTGCTTCCGCTCGGAAGCGGGCTCGTACGGCAAGGACACCCGCGGACTGATTCGCCAACACCAGTTCGAGAAGGTCGAGTTGGTGCAACTGGTCGAGCCGCAGCGTTCCTGGGACGCCCTGGAGGAGCTCACCGGCCATGCCGAGGCCATCCTGCAGCGGCTCGGGCTCCCGTACCGCGTGGTGGCCCTGTGCACCGGCGATCTCGGCTTCTCCGCGGCCAAGACCTACGACCTCGAGGTGTGGCTACCGGGGCAGGAGAAGTTCCGCGAGATTTCGTCGTGCTCGAATTTCCTGGATTTCCAGGCGCGGCGCATGGGCGCGCGCTGGCGCAATCCGGAGACGGGCAAGCCCGAGTACCTACATACCCTCAACGGGTCGGGGCTCGCGGTGGGCCGCACGTTGGTGGCGCTACTCGAGAACGGCCAGCAGGCCGACGGCAGCATCGCCATTCCCGAGGCGCTGCGGCCCTATCTCGGGGGCATGGAGGTGCTGCGGGAAGAGGCTTGATATGACCCGCCCGCGGCTACCGGCCGCGGGCGGGGCCACAGCCCGGGGGGGGGGCGGGGCGTCAGCCCTGGGCCAGGGCGATCAGCACGATCACGAACAACACCACGCCGCCGATCGGCAGCAGCAGGCTCAGCCAGTCCTTGGCGCTGCCCTTGGGGCTGTTCTTGACCGCCTCGCCCGCCTTGGGCCCGAAGTAGAACAGCGCGAGCAGCGCCAGCCCCCCCATGACCACCTGCATCCAGACCGGGATTGCTTCGTTCATCCGCTTTCCCCAAGCAAAAGGCCCCGCGCGGGGCGGGGCCTGAAAAGTGCTGCCAAGTGCTGCGGCCTTACCGCTCGCCGGCAAACGCGCCGAGGATGTGCAGCAGGCTGAGGAACAGATTGTACAGCGCGACGTACAGGCTGATCGTCGCCATGATGTAGTTGGTCTCGCCACCATGGATGATGGCGCTGGTTTGATACAGGATCAGACCGGACATCAGCAGGATGAACATCCCCGAGACGGCCAGATTGACCATCGGCATGCCCAGCAGCATGCCGGCGATGCCGCCCAGGAACGCCACCAGAATGCCGACGAACAGGAAGCCGCCGAGGAAGCTGAAGTCCTTGCGCGTGGTCAGCGCGTAAGCGGACAGCCCGAGGAAGATCGCGCCGGTGCCGCCCAGCGCCGTCATCACCAGCTCGGCGCCGTTGCTGAACATCGTCAGATAGGCCGAGATGATCGGACCGACACCGAAGCCGAGCAGGCCCGTGATGCCGAATACGATGCCGAGGCCGGCGGTACTTTCCGCGTACTTGGGCAGGACGAACCACAGCAGGCCAATGGCACCGAGGGAGCAGATGAAGCCCGCGCCGGTGCCGACGTTCATCGCCATGGCGAGGCCCGCCGTCATGGCGCTGAAGATCAGCGTCAGCGACAGCAGCATGTAGGTGTTACGGATGACCTTGTTGGTCTGCAGGACACCTGCTTCCGCGCGGTGCTGCATGGTACGGTCTTCGTGCATCGAACGCCCTCCGAATGGACTCCGGGAACGCCCGTGGGGCTCTCCCGTAACAGTGGTCATTGTCCGTATATATTGGCGCTCCCGTCAACTTGCAAGTATCCGCGCTGCGCTGGCGTACACGCGCCGTGCAAGGGTAGGATGCGCCGCGCAGGCTCAGCGCTCCCGGAGGGGTGGCTGAGTGGTCGAAAGCACCGGTCTTGAAAACCGGCGAGGGTTCCGCCCTCCGTGGGTTCGAATCCCACCCCCTCCGCCATCCAGAAACAAAAAACCCCGCTTCGAGCGGGTTTTTTTGTTTCCGGCGAAGGGGTGCGTGAAGGGCGGGGCCATGGACGGCCCGAGCCTATCCCACCCCTTCGCTCATCACCCCCGCACTTCCTCTCGCTTGGTAATCACCCAATATTCCACCTCGAGTGCGCACGTCTCCCGTCGACCAGGGCTGGCGCCCCGCGCGTTTTTTGGTATGTTCCGAGAAAGAACAACTCCGACAACGAATAGGAAAAGAGGAGGGTGCCATGCCCTTGGCCATGCACCTGATGCGGTTCTCGGGGAGAGGGCTCTTGCTGCTCGGCGCGGTAGGGGTTATCGCGAGCGCGCCGCTCGGGCCGTTCTATCTGCTGCTCGGGCTGTCATTGTTGGCAGGGGGCTGGACGAAGGCGTAGCACCGCGAAGTTGGATAGGGCGCTTCCTGCCGCGGGCCCAAACAAAAATGCCCCGCCGAAGCGGGGCATTTTCAAGGCCGGGCGAGGCGCCCGCGCGAGCGGGTCGCCACGCCCCGGGAGCGGGCCGAGCCTTAGCTCAGCGTCGCGCCGACCTTCAGCGAGTCTTCGCCGATCTCGCCGGGCTTGCCCTTCTTGCCACCGTCGACGCGAACGCGGCCGGCCTGGATGGCGCCCTCGCCGCAGGCGACCACGAGGGCATCACCGGCGTCGAGGATCTCGCCAGGCTTGCCGCTCTTGTCCGGCAGCGGCTTGGTGTCGAAGAACTGCACCGTCTTGCCGTCGATCTCGGCGTTGGCGCCCGGCGCCGGGTCCGCGCCGCGGCAGACGTTGTAGATCTCGCTGGCGGACTTGCTCCAGTCGATCTTGACGTGCTCCGGCTTGCACCAGGGTTCGTAGGTGTCGGAACCCGGATCCTGGGGGATCTTCGGCGCAATGTCGCGCTCGACCAGTTCGACCGACTCGATCATCGCCTCGACGCCGATCGGGAACAGCTTGTTGAAGTACAGCGTGCCCACGGTGTCGTCCGGCGCGATGGCGCAGGAGCGCTCCATCAGGATCGGGCCGGTGTCCAGCCCGCCGTCCGGCCAGAAGATGGTGATGCCGGTGCGGTCGTCGCCCATGAGCATCGCCCAGTTGATCGAGGCCGGTCCGCGGTGACGCGGCAGCAGCGACGGATGGAACTGGATCGTGCCGAGCTTGGGCGCATCGATGATCTCGTTGGGGACGATCTTCCACACGAACGCCATCACGCACAGGTCGGGCTTGAGCTCGGCCAGCTGCTCGGCGACTTCAGGCTTCTTGAAGGACCAGGGGCGGTAGACGGTCAGGCCCTTTTCCTTCGCGGTGTCGGCGAGTACGTCGGGGGCGTTCTCATCACGGATGTCGGTGAAGACGCCAACGATCTCGTGGCCCTTCTCGATCAGGCCGTTCAGCACGTCACGGGCAAAGGCCTGTTGACCGATGAGCACTATTCTCATGGGTGGACTCCTTGGATGGAAATATGCCGGCTTAGGCTTGTGGTTGCGCTGCCACAATCCCACGGCAGCTTGACCGGGCAGGGGACAGCCGGACCGCGCGCCGGAAACACGCTTCCGCGCCGCAGCCTGTAAAGGCGCGCAACATAGTCAAAGGTTTGAGGGCGGGTCAAGCGTTGCGCATAATGCCCTCTCCTTGTGCAGTAGTTCAAATCGGCTCGCCCCGCCGCTATTCGTCGCGCTGGGTGGGTACGCGCGAACCCGCGCTCGCGGTGGGCTCGCAACTGGAGACGTCGATGAGCGAGTCGAACGAATCGGTCCGAGTTCTGTTCGTCTGCACCGGTAACATCTGTCGTTCGCCGACCGCGCACGCGGTGTTTCGCGAGCGCGTGCGGGCCGCGGGCCTTGCCGCGCGGATCGACGTCGACTCCGCCGGCACGCACGGCTATCACGTCGGTCAGGCGCCGGATCGGCGCGCGCGCGAGGCCGCGGCCCAGCGGGGCTACGAACTCGGGGACTTGCGCGCGCGCCAGGTCGATCCGGCGGACTTGATGACGTACGACTACGTGCTCGCCATGGATGGCCTCAACCTCAGCGCGCTGGAGGCCATCGCCGTCCCAGACTGCCGCGCCGAGATCGCGCGCCTGCTCGACTATGTGGCCGAGGCCGCGGGCCAGGATGTCCCGGACCCTTACTACGGCGCGCGCAATGGCTTCGAGGAGGTCCTCGACCTGGTCGAGAGCGGCGCCGATCGGCTTTTGGCCCACGTGCGTGGGCGCCACGGCCTGTAGGGGCCGGGGCGCGCCGCGCCGGTGGCGATCAGCGATCGCTACCGGCCTTGACCTCGCGCGAGTCGTCGGCGGGAGAGTCGTCCGCCGGCGAGTTATCCGCGGCGTCGTTGGACTCACTCGACGATTTCTCCTCCTCCTTCGAATCCGGCGTGCGCGCTTGGCCATGGCTGGCCAGCGATTTCACGCTGGTCCCGTAGTCGCTCGGCTGGCGCGCTGAGATCCCCGTCTCGGTCGGATCCCGTACGGGGTCGAGTGGGAAGTCGGCGCTGGTCGGGGCCGGCGCGGTTTGCTCCGGCGCGCTTGCCGATGCCTCCTCCGTTGAGCCCGATTCGGCGCCGGAGGTCTTGGTCGATTCCGCCTCTGGCTTCGCGGCCGCGGGCTCGCTTGCTGCGGGCGTCTCGGGGTCGCTGTCGCCGCTCGGAACATGCGGCTCCGCTTCGGCCGGTGCGAGTTCCTCTTGGACCGGCATGGGCTTCGGACTCGCCTCCGTGGGTGTGGCGCCGGATTCCGTTGCATCCGACCGCGGTGCCTCCGACGCCGGCTTTGCGTCGGACTGTGCGGGGCTAGCCGGAGACGCTTCGGCTGCCGGGCCCGGCTTTGCACGCTCGGGTGGTTGATCGCTGGATTCGCCCGGAGTCTCTTCCTGCTCCCCCGAGGCGCCCTCGGTGCTAGCGGCCTCGGTCTCGCTGCGTCGACCGCCGCGGCGGCGTCGACCGCCGCGGCGTGAGCGGCCGCGCGAACGCGGTTTGCTCTCGCCGCTTTGGTCAGGGGCGTCGCTGCCCTCCGCCTCGGCCGGGGAGTCCGAGGTTGGGGCGCTCGTCGCCTGCTCCTCGTCCTGGCGCTCCGCTTGGCTCTGCTGGTTTTTCTGCCCCCCGCGCGTGGCGTCGCGCTTGCCGGAGCCGCCTTTGCCCACGTCCGACTTGCCCTCGGACTTGCCCTCGGACTTG
>JBBEEB010000003.1:0-19176 GCA_040880995.1 Halofilum sp. (in: g-proteobacteria) | reverse complement strand
GACTTGCCCTCGGACTTGCCCTCGGACTTGGTCTGGCTGGATTTGCCCGGGTCCGCTTTCGCCTGACCCGACTTGCCGGGGCCCGACTTGCTCGACTCCGACTTGCCGCGCTTGGCCTCGTTATCCTGGTTAGCGTCCCCCTGTTGACCCGAGCTGCCGCTGCGCCCGCGGCCGCCCCGACGGTTGCGTCCGCCGCGGCGGCGATTGCCGCCGCTGGCCTCGGTTGATTCCTCTTTGGCGCCGCTCGGTTCCGACGAGGCCTGGGAAGCGCCGCGCCCGCTGCGAGCTTCTTCGGACGTGGAGGAGGCCTCGGTCCGCTCGGTCCGCTCGCCGCCCCCAGCGCCGGCGAATAGCGCACGCGTTACGCGCGAAAGCAGGCCGCCGCGTGCGGTGGTGCCCTTGGCCGGTTCGGCGGGCTGCTCATGGGCTTCCGTCTGGCGCCCGGGCGGAGCCGGCGAGCTGGGCGAAATCGCGCGCACGGCGGGCTGCTCGGCCTGCTTCTGGGTGTCTTCGGTCGGGGGCACGTAGAGTGCCTCCGGCGCCTCCTCACCGGCGAGCTCGTAGCTGCGTTGTGTGCTCGATTCGTGCTCGGCATCGGCCTTGCGTACGCGCTCGATCTTGTAGTGCGGCGTTTCGAGCGAGGGGTCGGGGACGATCAGCAGGTGGACGCCATTGCCGTCCTCGATTCGGCGAAGTTGGTCGCGCTTCTCATTGAGCAGATACGTGCCGATCTGCACCGGGACCTTGGCGACGACGCGCTCGGTGCCCTCCTTCATCGACTCTTCGCTGACCACGCGCAGAATGGTTAGCGAGAGCGAGCCGAGGCTGCGAATCGTGCCATGGCCCAGGCAGCGCGGGCAGGTGATCGACGCCGTCTCGCCGAGCGACGGCTGCAGCCGCTGGCGCGACATCTCCATCAGGCCGAATCGCGAGATGCGTCCGATCTGTACCCGCGCACGGTCGACTTTGACGGCTTCGCGCAGTCGGCTCTCGACCTCGCGCTGGTGGCGGTTGCCCATCATATCGATGAAGTCGACCACGATCAGTCCGCCGATGTCGCGCAGCCGCAGTTGGCGCGCGATCTCGTCGGCTGCCTCGAGGTTGGTGTTGTAGGCCGTCTCCTCAATGTCGGCGCCCTTGGTGGCGCGCGCCGAGTTGATGTCGATGGAGATCAGCGCCTCGGTGTGGTCGATGGCCAGGGAGCCGCCCGAGGGCAGGGAGACCTCGCGCTCGAAGGCGGTCTCGATCTGCTGCTCGATCTGGAAACGCGAGAACAGCGGCACGCTGTCCTCGTACAGCTTCAGTTTGCGCGCATTCTGCGGCATCGTCTGCTCGATGAACTGGCGGGCCTGCTCGTAGATGCCCGGCTCATCGATCTGGATGACGCCGATGTCGTTGCGGAAGTAATCGCGCAGCGCGCGGATGATGACGTTGCTCTCCTGGTACACCAGGAAGGGCGCCTTGCGGTCGTCCGCCGCCTTCTGAATCGCCTTCCAGATCTCGACCTGGTAGTCGAGGTCCCATTGCAGTTCCTCGGCCGTGCGGCCGACGCCGGCGGTGCGCACGATCGTCCCCATGCCCTCGGGTACCTCGAGCTGGCTGATCGCCTCGCGCACCTCGGCGCGATCGTCGCCCTCGATGCGGCGCGAGACGCCGCCAGCGCGGGGATTGTTCGGCATGAGGACCAGGTAGCGCCCGGCCAGGCTGACATAGGTCGTCAGCGCCGCGCCCTTGTTGCCGCGCTCTTCCTTCTCGACCTGGACCAGGATCTCCTGGCCCTCCTTGAGTGCGTCCTTGACCTGGATGCGGCCGCCGTCGCTGCGGTCACCGCCGAGATAAGCGCGGTCGATTTCCTTGAAGGGCAGAAAGCCGTGGCGCTCGGCACCGTAGTTGACGAAGGCGGCTTCGAGGCTAGGCTCAACGCGGGTGATGAGGCCTTTGTAGACGTTGGCCTTTTTCTGTTCGTGGGCGCCGTGTTCGATATCCAGATTTTCGAGTCGTTGCCCATCGACGATGGCAACGCGCAACTCTTCCGGCTGAGTCGCGTTGATCAGCATTCGTTTCATGGTCAAACCGTCCGGTTGAACGCGGCGCCGGGCGTACGACCGCGGGGCGCGGACACGACTGCGTGTCGCGCTGGCGCTGGACCCGGAGCGGCGTGGTAGACGCCGGACGGAGGGCCAGGGGGCGTGAATCCGCGGGGAGAATTCGCCGGCTTGCGCGCGCGTTGCGTTCCATTTCCGTGCGCTCGACCTTAGCGGCCGGACGCCCGTTGTCGTTGTCACCGGCTATCGGCCGGTATTCCGGCACGCGTCGCTCTTCAAGCGCCGCTACCGGCAGGTATTCGACGGGCCTGCGCGTGTCGGTACCGCCGCGCGGCCGTTTCGAATAAGGTCGTTCTTGGTCCGTGGGTCGTTCCGCACGATCCGGCGGGCCGGTACAATCGGGTCGCGGCATGCCCGCTCATTCACCAGGCGTTAGCGCCGGACCGCGCATCGTTCCCGCAAGGGTGGCCGTCTTCAGCGGCAAACCGAGCCAGCGCATCCGTTTGAATTGCGGGCAAAAAACGCAATCGCACTATAGCAGTGCATAACTAGGCCCGCAATGCGAACCTCGGGCGATTGATTGATGACTGAAACCGCCGCAGCGCGGCCCAAAGTACGCATTGTAGAGGTCGAGCCGGACGATGCCGGCCAACGGGTCGACAACTATCTTCTTCGGGTGTTACGCGGTGTCCCCCGCTCGCGCGTTTACCGTCTATTGCGGCGCGGCGAGGTCCGCGTCAATGGAGGACGCGTGCGGGCGAGCCGTCGCCTGGCCGCGGGCGATCGCGTTCGGCTGCCGCCGGTGCATGGCGAGCGCTACGCCGAGGGTCGGCTGCCGCCGGGGCTGCTGGCGCGCCTGCGCGATGCCACGCTCTACGAGGACGAGCAGGCGCTCGTGCTGGACAAGCCGGCCGGGATCGCCGTCCACGCTGGCACCGGGCTTGGCGGCGGACTGATCGACGGTTTGCGCGAGCTTCGGCCCGACGTCGCGCGCCCGGAACTGGTCCACCGCTTGGATCGCGATACCTCCGGCTGCCTGCTGATCGCCAAGGGACGTTCGGCCCTGCGGCGGCTGCAGGACGAACTGCGCGCCGGCGGTTTCGAAAAGATCTATCACGCCGTCCTGCTGGGTGACTGGGCCGGGCCGCGCACCACAGTCGATGCGCGCCTGCAGCGCTACATGCCGGCCTCGGGTGAGCGCTTGGTGCGCGCCGACCCGGCAGGGCGTTCGGCGCGCAGCCATTTCGAGCGGATCGGCGGGGTGGACGGGCTGACGCTGGTCGAGGTGCGCATCGAAACGGGGCGCACCCACCAGATCCGAGTCCATGCCGCCGGCCTCGGCCACCCCGTGGCCGGGGACGCGAAGTATGGGGTGCGGGAGCGCGAACGAGCGCTATTTGCAGGTGGTCGCGCGCCGCGCCTGCTGCTGCATGCCAGCGGCCTTGGTTTTACCGGCACGAATGGCTGGGTGCGGGTCGACAGCGCGCTACCGCTGGAGTTCGATGCGGTGCGCGCTGGCCTCATCACCAGGGACTGAGCCGGCGCATGCCGGCCGACGAGAGCAATGTGAGGAGATAGGAACGATGGGGCTCAACGACGAGGACGACGCCCGCGAACGAGAGGGCGGCGAGCACTGGGAACGGGAAACCCTCACGCGGCTGGCGACCGCCGCACTGGCCGAGCAGCGCCGCAGCCGTCGCTGGGGCATTCTGTTCAAATCATTGGTGTTGCTGTACCTGTTCGTCGTCCTGTTCGCCGTGCTCAACGTGGGACCACTGGCGCCCGGCGACCAGCGCGATGGGGGTGTGCATACCGCGGTGGTCGATGTCTCCGGGCTGATCATGGCGGGCTCGGAGGCGAGCGCCGATCGCTTGATCCAGGGACTGGAGTCGGCGTTCGAGGACCCCGGCACCCAGGGCGTGCTGCTGCGTATCAACAGCCCCGGCGGCAGTCCCGTGCAAGCGGGCATGGTGTACGACGCCATCGGCCGTCTGCGCGAGCTGCATCCGGATATCCCGGTCTACGCCGTCGCGACGGATCTGTGCGCCTCGGGCGGGTATTACATCGCCGCTGCTGCCGACCGGATCTATGCCAATCAGGCCAGCATGGTGGGATCGATCGGCGTGCGCATGGGCGGGTTCGGGTTCGTCGACGCGATTGAGAATCTCGGCGTAGAGCGGCGTCTCATCACCGCGGGTGAAAACAAGGCGCTGCTCGACCCGTTCTTGCCGCAAGACCCGCAAGATGTCTCGCATCTCGAGAGCATGGTCGCCGAGATCCATCAGCAATTCGTGTCCGCGGTCGAGCGCGGGCGTGGCGATCGTCTCGCTGAGGACGCACCGGTCGATCTGTTCTCCGGGCTGATCTGGACGGGGGCGCGTGCCGTGGAATACGGCCTGATCGACGAGCTCGCTACCCCGTCTCAGGTCGCGCGCGAGGTCATCGGGACCGAGCGCATGGTCGACTTCACGCCGCGCAAGGATCTGCTGCGGCGCTTCTCCGACCGCATTGGCGCCACGCTGACGCATACGTTGAAGAGCGACGTGCTCGCCCCGGCGCTGCGCTGACTCGCCCATGAGTGAGCTCGCGGGCATGCTGTACACCGCCGCGCAGGTCCGCGAACTGGATCGCCGGGCCATCGAGGATCTGCGCGTGGGCGCGGGCGGCGATGCCGAAGCCGCCGGCTACACGCTCATGCGGCGCGCCGGTGCCGCCGCGTTTCGACTGTTGCGCTTGCGCTGGCCGGGTGCGCGCTCCGTGGCGGTCTTCTGCGGCGGCGGCAATAACGGCGGCGACGGGCTGGTGGTCGCCTCTTTGGCGCGGGCCGCGGGCTACCGGGTCCGCGTGGCGCTCGCGCGCGAGCCGGCGCAGTTGCAGGGCGCAGCGGCCAAGGCGTGGGCGGATTGGGCTGCGGCTGGCGGCGATTACGTCGGCCTCGACGCGCTCGCACCCGGCGAAGTCGACGTGGTGGTCGACGGCCTACTGGGTACGGGCCTCGATCGGCCCGTGAGCGGCGCCGTCGGCGATGCGGTTGCGCGCATCAACGCGGCGCCCGTGCCCGTGCTCGCGCTCGACATCCCGTCCGGGTTGCAGGCCGACACCGGCGCCGTGCTCGGTGACGCGGTCGCGGCCGAGGCCACGATGATGTTCATCGGAGCCAAGCGTGGCCTCTACACCGGTGCGGCGCCGGACTACACGGGGCCGGTCTTCCTCGACCGCCTCGAGGTCGCCGACGCCGTGTACGAGGATGTCGGCGAGACGGTCCAGGCAGTAAATCGTGCCTGGTCCGCCGGTCGCCTGCCGCGGCGGCGTCTCACCACACACAAAGGCCAGAACGGACATGTGCTGATCGTCGGCGGCGATTACGGTTTCGCCGGCGCGGCGCGCATGGCCGGCGAGGCCGCGCTGCGCTGTGGCGCGGGACGGGTGACCGTGGCCACGCGGCCCGAGCACGCATCCGCGCTGGCGTTGGCACGCCCCGAATTGATGACCCGGGGCATGGTCGAGCCGGAGCGCGAACTGCCGGTGCTAATCGACTCAGCCGATGTGGTGGTCGCCGGTCCTGGGCTCGGCCGGGGCGAGTGGAGCCGCGCCGCCCTCGCGGCCGTGCGTGCGGGGGGGTGTCGGAGGCAAGTACTCGATGCGGATGCACTCACGGTGCTCGCCGAGCAACCCGAGCCGATTGGACCGGAGACCGTGCTCACGCCGCATCCGGGCGAGGCGGGCCGCTTGGCAGGCGTGAGTCCCACGGAGATTCAGCAGGATCGATTCGCCGCGCTCGCCGCGCTGGTGCAGCGTTACGATGCTGCGGTCGTGCTCAAGGGCCCCGGCACATTGGTCGGCGCGCCCGGCGGGCCGGTACGGATGATCGCGGGCGCCCGTCCCGCCATGGCGGTGGGCGGCATGGGCGACGTGTTATCCGGGGTGATCGCGGCCTTGCTGGGGCAGGGGCTGGCACCGCCCGAGGCGGGTGCGGTCGGCGCCTGGCTGCATGCCGCGGCGGCCGATCGCTGCGCCGAGGCCACCGGCGTCAGTGGCGTCATGCCGAGTGATCTCCTGAGCGCGCTCGCGCCGACCGTGCGCGCCACGCTCAATGACTGAGCGGTTCCTCGCCGATCCCGAGGCGATGGAAGCACTCGGCGTCGAACTCGCGAACTTGTTGAAGCCGCCGCGGGTGGTGACGCTGGATGGGCCACTGGGTGCCGGCAAGACCACCCTCGTGCGGGCCTGCCTGCGGGCCCTGGGCTATCCCGGTCCGGTGCGCAGCCCCACGTACACCCTGATCGAAAGCTATCCGTTGAGCGATCGCACGCTGCATCACCTGGACCTCTACCGTCTGGGGGACCCCGACGAACTCGAGCTGATCGGCGTGCGCGACCTGGCGACCGCGGATGCCGTGTGGCTGATCGAATGGCCCGACCGCGGTGGCGACCGGCTGCCGCCGGTCGACTGGGCGCTGTGCCTGGACTATGTCGATGACGGGCGCCGGGTGCGGGGACTGCCGGAAGAGCTGAGGCGGCGATCCTAGTGGGCCATGCGGGTATTTCCCCGCGCAGATCGCGGTTTCCACTTCGATCGCTTTTTAAGTAACGCGCCTATCTCCGTGTGCGTGCAGAAAAAAATTCTTGACGTTCTCTCGAAAAGCGGCACACTTGGGGACGCGACCCTCGCTGAGGGAGGGGCCTGAGGGAGGCTAGCGTGCGACACGTCCGCATCCGCGCGGATCGGAACCACGTCGTGTACCGAGCGTGGCTGGGGACGCTGCTCGTCGCCGCTGCGCTGCTCGGCGGCTATGCGAGCGGCGCGTTCGCGGCCGATGCGGCGCGGCTGACCGACCTGCGTACGTCCGTTACCAGCGACCGCGCACGCCTGGTGTTCGATTTGGGTGCGCCCGCCGAGCACTCGGTTTTTACGTTGAGCGATCCGGCCCGCATCGTCATCGATATCGAGGACGTCGACCCTACGACGGACCTCCCCCAAGCGCTCGGCTCCAGTTCGCACATCGCGGGTATACGCAGCGCCGTGCGTAATAGTGACGACCTGCGCGTGGTGCTTGACCTCGAGCGCCCTGCGCGGGCGCGGAGCTTCCTGCTCGCGCCCGCCGGATCGTATGGCCATCGCCTTGTGGTAGACGTCCTACCGGAGGGCGGTGACGGGGGCGGCAGCGCGGATCAGCCCAGCGGGCCGGAGAACCTGCGCGATCTGGTCATTGCCATCGATCCGGGGCACGGCGGCCACGACCCCGGCGCTCTTGGCAGTAACGGCAACAACGAGTCCAAGGTGGTACTGCAGATTGCGCGGCGCCTGCGCGATCTGCTCGATGACACACCTGGCTTCACTCCCGTGATGACACGCGACAGCGATGTCTACCTGCCGCTACGCGAGCGTATCGTGCGTGCGCGTGAGGCGCAGGCGGACCTGTTCGTGTCACTGCATGCGGACGCCTTCCGGGACGCGCGCGCACGTGGCTCCTCCGTGTACGCGTTGTCGGTCAATGGCGCCAGCTCCGAGGCCGCGCGCTGGCTGGCCGAGCGCGAGAACTCGGCCGACCTCATCGGCGGCGTTTCGCTCGACGACAAGGACGAGATGGTTGCCTCGGTGCTACTCGACCTGTCGCAGACGGCCACCATTGAGTCCAGCCTGACCGTAGGCGAACGGATCCTGGGCGAACTGGGGGAGGTCAACCGGTTGCACAAGCACAGCGTTCAGCAGGCTGGCTTTGCCGTGCTCAAGTCCCCGGACATCCCCTCGATCCTGGTCGAGACCGCGTTCATCTCCAATCCGGAGGAGGAGCGGAATCTCACCTCGGCCGCGCATCAGCGCAAGCTGGCTCGCGCTATCCGAGACGGCCTGCAGCAATATTTCGAACGTCGGGCGCCACCGGGTACGCACGTCTACGCGCGCGATCAAGCCTCGAGCGGATAGGGTACCGGGCCGCGCGTTCGCTTAGTTCTGGGTTGGATCGTCGGCCACGCGCGCTGGCCCCTGGAGCTGGCGGCGACGCGCCGGGATAATGGGCCGCCATGGCTATCCGCGCACTCCCTGAATCGCTGATCAACCAGATCGCCGCCGGCGAGGTCGTCGAGCGACCGGCCTCGATCGTGAAAGAGCTGGTTGAGAATTCGCTAGACGCTGGCGCGCGCCGAATCGAGGTGGAGATCGAGCAGGGGGGCGCCCGCCTGATCCGCGTACGCGACGATGGCGGGGGCGTCGCACCTGACGATCTCCCGCGCGCGCTCGAGCGCCATGCCACCAGCAAGATCGCCTCGCTCGATGATCTCGAGCATGTCGCCAGCCTGGGGTTTCGCGGTGAGGCCCTGCCGAGCATCGCCTCAGTGGCGCGCCTGCGCATCGTCTCGGCCCTGCCGGATGCGGAGCACGCTCACGCGCTCGAGCCCGACGGGACGGTGGCCCCGGCCGCCCACCCGCCGGGCACGACGGTCGAGGTGCGCGATCTGTTCCATAACACGCCCGCGCGGCGGCGCTTTCTGCGCACGGAACGCACCGAGTTTGGCCATATCGAACGGCTGCTACGGCGTTTCGCATTGGCGCGCTTCGACGTCGAGTTTCGCCTGAGCCACAACGGCGGCGGCGCGAGCCACTGGCGCCGTGCGGAGGATGAGGGCGCGCGTCAGCGCCGCCTGGCGGCCGTGTTCGGCCAAGGCTTCGTTGATCATGCGCTGCGTATCGACCAGACCGGCCCGGGGCTGACCTTGTCGGGCTGGATCGCCCAGCCGACCTTCTCCCGCGCCCAGGCCGATCAGCAGGAGTCCTTTCTCAACGGCCGCGCCATCCGCGATCGCGTGGTGACGCACGCGGTACGCCAGGCCTATGCCGACGTGCTCTACCACGGCCGCCATCCCGCGTTCGTGCTCTATCTGACGCTCGATCCCGCCCAGGTCGACGTCAACGTCCACCCGGCCAAGCACGAGGTGCGCTTCCGCGACAGCCGCCTCGTGCATGAATTCCTGCGCCGCACGCTGCAGGAGGCGGTCGCGCGGACGCACGCGGGCGCGGCCGCCGCGCCCGCGCCGGCCGCCACCGCCGTGCCGCCGGCGGCGGCCGGAATGGCCGCGCGCCAGACCGGCATGGAGTTGCCCGTAGCCGAGCAGATGGCCGCCTACGCCGCTCTGCATGAGCCGGTCAGGGGGGAGGGCACCTCCGCGAGTGCCTCGTCGGCGCCCGCGGACAGTGGAGGCGACGCCGCGGTGCCGCCGCTGGGCTTTGCCCGTGCGCAGATCCACGACACCTACATCGTGGCGGAGAACGCCGCGGGGCTGGTCTTGGTCGACATGCATGCGGCGCACGAGCGGATTACCTACGAGCGCCTCAAGTCCAGCCATGACAGCGCGCCGATCCAGGCGCAGCCGTTGCTGGTGCCGCTCGCGCTGCAGGTCAGCGGGGAGGAGGCGGAGATCGCCGAGCGCCAGCCCGAGGCGTTCCAGGCCCTCGGCTTCGAGATCGATCGCACGGGGCTAGAAGAGGTCAGTGTGCGCCAGGTTCCAGCCGTGCTGGCCGACGCCGATACAGCGGCGCTGGTGCGCGACGTCCTGGCCGACCTGCGGGCGCTGGGGGCGAGCGATCGCCTCATCGAGGAGCGCGATCGTGTCCTGTCGACCATGGCCTGCCATGGGTCGGTGCGCGCGGGCCGCCGGCTAACGCAGGCGGAGATGGACGGCCTGTTGCGTGCCATGGAACGCACTGAGCGCAGCAATCAGTGCAATCACGGCCGCCCGACCTGGGTGCAGCTGCCCATGGCCGATCTGGACCGGCTGTTTTTGCGCGGACGATGAGCGTGGGCCGCCCCGGCGGAGATCCGCGGCCGCCCGCAGTCTTCCTGCTCGGACCGACCGCCTCCGGCAAGACGGAATTGGCGGTCGAACTGGCCGAGCGCCTGCCGCTGGAGATTGTCAGTGTCGACTCGGCGCTGGTCTACCGGGGCCTGGACATCGGCGCGGCGCGGCCCGATGCGGTCACCCTTGCCCGTGCGCCGCATCACCTGCTCGATCTTGCGGATCCGGCCGAGCCGTATTCGGCCGGCCGTTTCCGCGAGGACGCGCTCGCGGCCATGGCCGGGATCACCGCGCGCGGACGGGTGCCGCTGCTCGCCGGCGGCACGATGATGTACGTGCAGGCGTTGACGCGCGGACTTGCGCCGATGCCGCCTTCGGACGCCCAAGTGCGCGCGCGGTTGGCCGAAGAGCTCGAGGATCAGGGATCCGCCGTGCTGCACGCCGAGTTGGCGGCGGTCGATCCCGAGGCGGCGCAGCGCATCCATCCGAACGACCCCCAGCGCATCCAGCGCGCGCTTGAGGTCTATCGCATCAGCGGCCGGCCGATCTCCAGCTATCACACGCATGCGCGCAACCGGGGCGATGCGCTGGGCTACCGCACGCTCCATCTCGCGCTGGCGCCGGCCAAGCGCCCCACGCTCCATGCCCGGATCGAGCGCCGCTTCCGCCAGATGCTGGCGGACGGGCTGCTCGACGAAGTGGCGGGCCTGCTGGCGCAACCGGGCGTGACCGCCGATTGCCCCGCCATGCGCGCGGTCGGCTACCGCCAGATAGCCGAACACCTCGCCGGCCAGGTCGATTACGACACCATGGTCGACCACGCCATCACCGCCACCCGCCAGCTCGCCAAACGCCAGCTCACCTGGCTCCGCGGCATGGAAGCCATCGAGTGGTACGACTCCGAGTCCGCCCCGCTCGATGCCATCACCGCTCGTATCCGCCGCTATATGGCTGAGGGAACCACGGATGAACACGGATAAACACGGATGGTCATGTAGGTGCACTCGGCGAGTCGGACCCATCGGTACGGATGGACAAAATTTGAACGTGCGCACGTACGACGCCCGTTTTATTGCAAGGTGGAGAAGAGGTCGAGAGCTAGCGTTTAGTTGGTGCTCCTTCAATGGTGCTGCCGCAGGCTGCCCAGCGATGACCCCCTTCGGCTTCGCGCGTTAATTCAGTCCGCAATCCGTGTTCATCCGTGTTCATCCGTGGTTCCCGAAGAAGATTGCGGCGCACCGCAGTGCCAGCAGGTTTCGAAGGCGGGGCCGTTCTCTTCCCGGCAATGGGGGCAGGTCCAGGGGAGGGCGTTGGGGTCGGCCTGTTCGAATTGCTCGATGAGCTCGCGCGCGTGGTCGTAGTGGGATTCGTCCTCGATCCAGACGCTCGGTCGGGCGTCGGTGGGGAGTTCGCCAACCGCGCCCGTCAGCATCTGCCCGTGTACGCTCGCCGCGATGCCGGCTTCGTCGAGCCGATCGCGCACCAGCTGGGCGTCGAAGGCGTTCTCGGCCGTGTAAACGCGGCGCATTTCAGGCGTCGTCGGACAAGTCGTAGGGTGGGGGCATGACCTCGGCTGCGGGACCGCCGGGTGCCCCGACCGCCAGTGTGGACTCGGTGGCCTCCAGGCGGACCACCGCCAGGGCGAGGCTGCCGCCTTCCGGGTGGGCCGCGGCGTCGACCACCTCGCCGGCCGCTTGCTCCGCGGCGTAGACGGTGCTGCCCGGATCGGCCGGCGTCCCCGCGTAGCGCAAGACGTGCATGCGCCTCTTGATGCGGCCGAGATAATGCGTGCGCGCGATGACCTCCTGGCCCGGGTAGCAGCCCTTACGGAAATCGAGCGCGTCCAGGCGATCGAGGTTGAGCATCTGAGCCACGAAGTGCTCCGCGGTGGCTTCGTAGACGTTGGGCAGGCCCGCTTCGATCTCGCGCAGGCGCCAGGCCATATGATCGCCGTCGCCCACGCCGGCGGCGTGGACGCTTTCGCGCAGCCCCTCGAGCGCTTCATGCGGCGCGCACACCAGCCAGCGCGGCCGTTCGCCGGGCAGGCGCGCGACCTGCCCGCCCGCGATCAGCGTTGCGCTGTGCCAGGCCGCTTGCGGCAGCGCCTCCACCTTTTCGTGCAGGACCTCGCCGGCGCGCGGGCCGCTCAGTCCCAATACGCCGCGGTCGCCGCCGGCATCCTCCACGCGAACGTCCGCGCGCAGGACGAACTTGTTGAGTTGCTTGGCGATCGCGGGCACGCGTTCGGTCGGCAATACCAGGTGATAGGCCTGTGCGTCGGCGAATATCCGCGGCACCGCCAGCACGCGTCCGCGTGCGTCCGAATAGGAGGTCAGGGCCGTCTCGCCCGGATGCAGCCCCGCGATGTCGCTGCTGAACTGGCTGTTCAGAAAACTCGCGGCGTCCGAGCCGTTGACGGTGAGAACACCGGTGCCTTCCAAGGAGCAACAGAGACTGTCATCGAGCGCCCCCGTGGACGCGGATACGGGATCGGGCGATGCGCGGTTAGAGGCCTGGGTCGTCATGGAAGACCTATCGCACTCCTCAAGAATATGCAGGTCGCATCATGCAGCCTGCGGGCGCCCAAGCAAAGGGCATAGCCGAGTTTCGCGTTGATCTCCAGCCGAGTGCCGCAGACGGCGTCGGGGACTCTGTGGGCCCGCCTCCATCGCCCGGTCGGGCGTGCGTGAGCGACTGGCAAACCTCGCGTCGTCTTTTGACAACATCCCCGCGAATGGCAACAATACGGCGGTTCGGCGGGCGCTTTCAGTAATCGTGAGCGTGTCCCATGCGGCCGCGAGCGGCGTGATCCTAGTCTGGCCGCCGCGCCCCCGTCCAGACTTGTGTCGCGCTTCCGGGGACGCGGACTCGGGCCTGTCGCACGGCCGTGACCACCCCGCTTCAGAGAGAGACCGAGATGGCCGCCGAGCGCGACGAACGCCCGCTGTCGCCACACCTGCAGATTTACCGCCTGCCGCTCAACGCGCTCCTGTCGATTACCCACCGCATCACTGGACTGGTGCTGGTGCTCGGTAGTGTCTGGGTGGTGGCATTGCTGGTCGCTGCCGCCGGCGGACAGCAGGCGTATCAGGCGCTTCACGGTGCAATGACGAGCTGGCTCGGGCAGGGTATCCTGTTCGCCCTTACGCTGGCGTTATACACCCACCTCTGCACCGGCATCCGGCATTTGTTCTGGGATGCGGGACTCGGATTCGAGCTCGCGACCACTCGCCGCACGTCGCGCGGGGTCATTGTGGGTGCGCTGGCGTTGACGGTGCTCACCTGGGTGCTGGCAAGCGCCGCCAATGGAAGCTGATGGCATGAGCCTGCGCACGCCGTTGTCCCGCGCGCGGGGACTGGGAGCTGCTGGCGAGGGAGTCGGGCGCTGGTGGCGCGAGCGCCTGACTTCACTCGCGCTGATCCCGCTGACCCTTTGGCTCGCGTTCTCGATCGCCCTGCTCGGCACCGCCGATCACGCCGCGGTGACCACCTGGGTGGCTCATCCGGTCAATACGGGACTGCTCCTCCTGACCCTCGTCGTGAGCTTCTGGCACGCCGCGATGGGTGTTCAGTCCGTGGCTGAGGACTACATCGCGACCGAATGGCGGCGCACGGCTGCTGTGGTGGGCTTCCAGTTCGCGGCAGTCCTGTTGGCGCTCGCCGGCGTGCTCGCCGTGTTACACATCGCTTACGGTAGCTGAGCGGAGCCTGTGCGCATGAGGGCCGACTACACGGTCGTCGATCACACCTACGATGTCGTCGTCGTGGGTGCGGGGGGCGCCGGCCTGCGCGCGACCCTGGGCATGGCCGAGACCGGCCTGTCCACCGCCTGCATCACCAAGTTGTTCCCTACCCGCAGTCACACCGTCGCTGCGCAAGGGGGCATGAGCGCCGCGCTCGGCAACATGGGCGAGGACGACTGGCGCTGGCACATGTACGACACGGTCAAGGGCTCGGACTGGCTCGGCGACCAGGATGCGATCGAGTACATGTGCCGCGAAGCGGTGCCCGCGGTGATCGAGCTCGAGCACTCCGGCGTGCCCTTCTCGCGTACCGATGCCGGCACAATCTATCAGCGCCCGTTCGGCGGCATGACCACGCGCTACGGCCAGGGCACGGCCCAACGCACCTGCGCCGCGGCCGACCGCACCGGCCATGCAATTCTGCATACGCTGTATGAACGCTCGCTGCAGGAGCGAGCCGAGTTCTTCATCGAGTTTTTCGCTCTCGATCTGATCATGGAGGACGGGGTCTGCCGCGGCGTGCTGGCCTGGGATCTGTCGACCGGCACCATGCACCGCTTCCGCGCTCAGATGGTCGTGCTCGCGACCGGCGGCTATGGCCGCTCGTATTTCTCATGCACCTCGGCCCACACCTGTACGGGTGACGGCCACGGCATGGTGCTGCGCGCCGGGCTGCCGCTGCAGGACATGGAGTTCGTCCAGTTCCATCCGACCGGCATCTACGGTGCGGGGGTGCTCATCACGGAGGGGGTCCGCGGCGAGGGCGGCTACCTGACCAATTCCGAGGGTGAGCGTTTCATGGGCCGCTATGCGCCCCATGCCAAGGATCTCGCCTCGCGCGATGTCGTCAGCCGTGCGATGACGGTCGAGATCCGCGAGGGCCGCGGCGTGGGGCCCGACGGCGATCATCTGCTCCTGAACCTGCAGCATCTGGGCGCGGACGTGATCGAGGAGCGCCTCCCCGGTATCGCCGAATCCGCGCGCATCTTCTCCGGTGTCGATGTCACCCGCGAACCGATCCCGGTGCTGCCGACCGTGCACTACAACATGGGCGGCATCCCGACCAACTATCACGGCGAAGTCGTCACTCTGCGGGATGGGGATCCGGATGCGGTCGTGCCGGGGCTGATGGCGATCGGCGAGGGCGCCTGCGTCTCGGTCCATGGCGCCAACCGTCTGGGCTCGAACTCGCTGCTCGACATCATCGTGTTCGGCCGCGCCGCGGCCCTGCGTGCAGCTGAGGTGCTCGAGCCGGGCCGCGCGCAGCCGCCATTACCCGCCGATGCCATCGAACCGGCGCTGGAGCGCTTCGATCGGCTGCGCCATGCCGACGGCGAGATCAGTACCGCTACGCTGCGGGATCGTATGCAGCGCGCCATGCAGAACAACGCCGCGGTATTCCGCACCGACGAGCTGCTGCGCCAAGGCAGCGAGAGAATGGGGCAGATCTACCGCGAGTTCGCCCAGGTGCGGGTGACCGACCGCTCGCTGGTGTGGAACACGGACCTGGTCGAGACGCTGGAATTGGAGAATCTGCTCGGTTGCGCGGTGACCACCGTTAACGGCGCGCTCAACCGGACCGAGTCGCGCGGCGGGCATGCGCGCGAGGATCATCCGGAACGCGACGACGAAAACTGGTTGAAGCACACCCTCAGCTGGCTGAACATCGAGTCGGGCGCGACGCGGATCGATTATCGTCCGGTGCATCTGTACACGCTGACTGATGAGGTGGAGGTCATTCCGCCGAGCAAGCGCGTATATTAGGGGACCTCTGTCGTGCGTGCCTGTTAAGGGCGGCATGGCCTGCAACTCGACTTGATCTCGCGCTGCGCGCAGTCCGTGCCTGCGGGCGCCGCTGAAGCATCCATGCGTGCCGCCCCGAGCTTTCCCGAACCGCAGAATCGGTCGCCGCGCGCGGCCTGTTGAGAGAACAGCGATGGCGCAGTTCACGCTTCCGGGCAACAGTCAGATCCACGAGGGCAAAACCTGGCCGGCGCCGGCGAACGCGGCGCGCACGCGACGGGTGCGCATCTACCGCTGGGATCCGGAGACCGGCGACAACCCCCGCGTCGATTCCTTCGAGGTCGATCTGGATCGCTGCGGCGCGATGGTTCTCGACGCCATCATCATGATCAAGAACGAGATCGATCCGACGCTGACCTTCCGTCGCTCGTGCCGCGAGGGCATCTGCGGCTCTTGTGCGATGAATATCAACGGCGGTAACACTCTGGCTTGTACAACCGCGCTGGCGGATGTGAAGGGGGATGTGAATATCTTCCCGTTGCCGCACATGCCCGTGCACAAGGATTTGGTCCCGGATCTCACGCATTTCTACGCGCAGTACGCCTCCATCGAGCCGTGGCTCAAGGCAGACTCGCCTACGCCGCCCGACCGCGAGCGGCTGCAATCGGAGGAGGAGCGCGCGCGCCTGGACGGACTCTACGAGTGCATTCTCTGCGCCTGCTGTACCACCAGCTGCCCGAGCTACTGGTGGAATCCGGAGAAGTACTTGGGGCCGGCCACGCTACTGACGGCGCGCCGCTGGATCGTCGATTCGCGCGACGAGGCGACCGGCGAGCGGCTGGACGCGTTGCATGATCCCTTCAAGCTCTATCGCTGCCACACGATCATGAACTGCACGGACGTCTGTCCCAAAGGGCTGAATCCGGCCAAGGCCATCGGCGAGATCAAGCGGGATCTCGCATCCCGCCGTGGCTAGTAAGCCGAATTCGCCCGCCGTGACTCGGACGTGAGAAGCGACCATTGAGCGAGTACACGCGGATGCGCTGGCTCTGCCGGCGTGGCATGAAGGAACTCGACGAGCTGCTCACGCGTTTCGTCGAACGCGACTTCGAGCACGCGCCTGCTCCGGTCCAGGCCGCCTTCGCCGCGCTACTCGAGTACTCCGATCCCGAGCTCTACGCGCTGTTGTGCGGCCGCGCTGCGCCGTGCGATCCCGAGCAGGCCGATGTCATCGTCCGCATACGTCACGCCGCTGACGCTTGAGCCCGGCGCCTCGCCGGCGCTGCGCACGATCGTGTCGGGCCTCTATGGACTGGCGGCCTGCGGGCTGCTGTGGCTGCCGGCGGTCTGGATCGTGGTCGGCATGACCGTGCTCGTGGTAAGCGGGCTCGGCGAATGGCGGCGCCAGACGGGGTGCGCGGTATGCCTGCGCTGGCAGGCTGACGGCTACTGGGAGCAGCCGGGCGTCGAGGAACCGGCCTGCTTGCTTGCGTCGACCTTCCTCAGTCGTTGGCTCGTCGTGCTTGCCCTGGACGATGGCCGGCGAGTGCGTCGCTGGGCCATCCCGCGGGACGCCGTGCCGGCGGCGCAGTGGAGGCGCTTACGCGCGCGCCTTCGAGTAGAAGGATCGCGGTTAGAACTGGGCGCGTAAATCGAAACTTCGGTACGGGTATTGCATATATTCGAGTAACCCGGCAAATGGCCGAAGATTCGCAAGGATTACCCGAAAATGCTCCCGTTCCCGGAATCCATTCTCGTCAAGACCCCTCGCGGCCGTGAGGAAGTCGCCGCTCGTAGCGGGCGTCTCAGCCTGCTGGCGCGCCAGGTGCTCATCTTGGTGGACGGTCAACACACGGTGGCCGAACTCGCCGATACCCTCGCGCAACCGCTCGATGGGCTCGCATTCCGCGAAGCACTGATTGCGCTCGAGCACGGGCGCTACGTCGACCGGTTGGAAGAGATCCGATCGGTAGCCTAGAGTCAACGGTGCGGAAGGCGCAGGGAGGCGACGCCGGAGGCCTGCAACCGTTCGAGCGATTTGCGGCGAAAGGGAGGCGGGCAACGACAAGGTGTGAGCCACTGAGCGAGGGGCGGTTGAAACCGTGCGGGAACGCCCCATATTCCGGATACGGCGGTGCCCTGATGAGCGGCGAGGCGCGTGGTCACGCGTGCCCGTCGCCGCTAGAATGCCGAATTGGGTGCCGGAATCCGCGCTCCGTTCGTTCCCTGGCGGTCTGCCGGAGCGGGCGTTTCGATTTCAATGGGAGTGGCCTAATGTCAAAAGGGCAATCGCTACAAGAACCCTTTCTTAATCAGCTTCGCAAAGAGCGGGTCCCCGTTTCGATCTTCCTGGTCAACGGCATCAAGCTGCAAGGCCAGGTGGAATCGTTCGACCAGTTCGTTGTGCTGTTGAAAAACACCGTTAGCCAGATGGTCTACAAGCACGCGATTTCCACCATTGTGCCCTCCCGTCCGGTCCGCGTGAACGGCATGGAAGAGGATGAAGAAAGCTGACATGCGGTGGCCCATGATCCGCGCCATGGTGCGCTGACGAGACTTGTTCGAACGCCCGCGGACTGACAGCGAACGGGCCGTCCTCGTGCATATCGGGGTCGGCCGGGCGTGGTCGGAAGAATCCCTGGGCGAATTCCGTGAGCTCGTGCGCGCTTGCGGCGCCACGGCCGTGGGCGAGATCACCGGTAGTCGGGCACGGCCCGACCCGCGTTTCTTCGTGGGGTCGGGCAAGCTCGACGAAATCCGCGCGCTCATCGAGAGCAGCGGCGCCGACTTGGTCGTGGTCGACCACGAGCTCAGCCCGGGCCAGGAGCGCAATCTCGAGCGCCGCCTCGCCTGTCGCGTGCTCGACCGAAGCGGACTGATCCTCGACATCTTCGCGCAGCGCGCACGTTCCTTCGCGGGTAAGCTCCAGGTGGAGTTGGCGCAGCTGACGCACCTGTCGACTCGCCTAATCCGTGGTTGGACCCACCTTGAGCGCCAGAAGGGCGGTATCGGATTGCGCGGCCCCGGCGAGACGCAGCTGGAGATGGACCGCCGGCTGATCGGTGGCCGCATCAAGCAGATCCGCAAGCGCCTTGAGCGCGTCCACCGGCAGCGCGAACAGGGGAGGCGGGCCCGGCAGGCCGCCGAGGCGCCCCAAGTCGCGCTGGTCGGTTACACCAACACCGGCAAGTCCACGCTGTTTCGCCGCCTGGCCGAGCCCGATGCGTACGTGGCGGATCAGCTGTTCGCCACGCTTGATCCAACCATGCGGCGTCTGCCCCTTCCGTTCGGCCATCCGGCCGTGTTGGCCGACACGGTCGGCTTCGTACGCGATTTGCCGCACGAGCTGGTCGAGGCCTTCCACTCGACCTTGGATGAGACGCGGGATGCGAGCCTGCTACTGCATGTGATCGACGCCGCCGACGAGTTGCGCGATCAGCGTGCCGGCGAGGTCGAGACGGTGCTCGAGGGGATCAGTGCCAGCGAGGTGCCGCGGCTCGAGGTCTACAACAAGATCGATCGGACCGGTGGCAAGCCGCGCATCGAGCGCGACGCCCAGGGGCGCCCGCAACGGGTCTGGATATCCGCCCAGACCGGGGTCGGGGTGGACGAACTGCTGCAGGCGGTCGCCGAGTGTCTCAGCGGCGAGCGCGTACATGGCTGGTTGCACGTCTCCCCGCGCCAGGGGCGCCTGCGCTCGCGGCTATTCGCCGAGGGTGCGGTGCTCGACGAGCAGACCGAAGGCGATGGATCGCTCTGGGTCGAGCTGGCGCTCGATCGCACCGACTGGCAGCGCATCGCCGCGGCGGAGCATATCGGCGCCGACGATTTGCGGACCGAGCGCGCGTGAGT
>JBBEEB010000002.1:0-1538 GCA_040880995.1 Halofilum sp. (in: g-proteobacteria) | reverse complement strand
GCGGCCTCTTCGGCGGCCTCGTAGCCGGCGCGCTGCAGGTCCGCCTCGCGGAAGCGGCGCTGATCCACGCGCAGGTAGGCGACGCCCTCTTCCTCGATGACCACGGCCTCCTCGACGCCGGGCAGGTCGGACAGGTCGCGCGCCGCGTTGTCGGCACCCGGACCACGCACCCCCTCGAGCGAGACCACGTAACTGACCGCGGCGTCGGGGATCCGCATGGGCAAGGCCGCAAGCAGCCACAAGGCGGCCAGCGCCGCCATCGCGGCAAATACGATCGGCGGTCCGCCAATGCCGTCGAGCACACCCGCGAGCACACCGCCGGCGAACGCGCCAAGGAACTGGGATGCCGAGTACGCACCCATGGCCGCGCCCTTGTGCGCGGACGGTGCCGTGCGTGAGATCAGCGCCGGCAGCGTCGCCTCGAGCAGGTTGAAGCCGACGAAGAATACGAGCAAGCCGAGCGCGAGCATGGGCCAGGCGCCGCCGGCGGCCCCGAGAGCCGACTGCCCGAGCGCCACCAGGACGATCGAGGCGAGGAAGGTCAGACGCGTGCGGCGATAGCGTTCGCCGGCCATCAGCAGCGGTGCCATGAGCGCGACCGAGCCCAGGAACACGGGCAGGTAGACCTGCCACTGGCTTGCAGCGCCAAACCCGGCGCCAGAGAGCGCCAGCGGCACGGCCACGAAGGTGCCGGTCATGACCAGGTGGAGCACGAAGATGCCGCCGTCGAGGCGCAGCAGATCCCGGTTGGCCAGCACCATGCGCAGGTCAGCGCGCGTGGTTCCCGCGCTGGAGGCAGCCGCCTTCGGTGTCGGCACGATGGTGAACAGGAGAATCAGCGCAAGCCCGGCCAGGCCCGCGGCGACCCAGAACAAGGCGGCGAGATCGAGACCGGCGTGCAGCAGCGGCCCGAGCATCAGGGCAAGCGAGAAGGAGGCGCCGATCGCCACGCCGATGATCGCCATCGTGCGGCCGCGGACTTCGTCGCGCGTCAGATCGGCCGCCAGCGCCATCAGTGCCGCAGCGATGGCGCCGGCGCCCTGCAGCGCGCGGCCGACGATCAGCCAGACCATCGAATCGGCCAACGCCGCGAGCACGCTGCCCAGGGCGAAGATGACGAGCCCGAAGGCGATCACGCGTTTGCGGCCGAGGCGGTCCGAGGCCAGGCCGAAGGGGATCTGCAAGGCCGCCTGGGTGAGCCCGTAGATGCCGACCGCCAACCCGATCAGCGCCGGGGTGGCGCCGGGGATGTCGCGCGCGGCCAGGGCCAGCACCGGCAGCACCAGGAACAGCCCCAGCATGCGCAGCGCGTAGATGCCCGCGAGCGCGCCGGCAGCGCGGCGCTCGGCGCCGATCATCTTCATACCGAAGCCCCTCGTACGCGAACGGCGGACGGAAGACGCGCTCGGCTGCCGCCTTCGTCCGCGCTGACGCGCCGCCCCTCACCCTGCCCCTCTCCCGGGAGAGGGTGTCGCGAAAGGGATGTAGCCCGGATGCAGCGAAGCGGAATCCGGGACGAGGGCGCGCGGTGGCGCGGT
>JBBEEB010000001.1:0-1545 GCA_040880995.1 Halofilum sp. (in: g-proteobacteria) | reverse complement strand
CATCTTCCAGATGCAGCACGCGATCCGCCCGCGCGGCGATCTCCAGGCTGTGCGTTACCAGAATCAGCGTGTGCCCGCGGTCGCGAACCAGCCGATCGAGCAGTGTGAGCACCTGTTCACCGGTCTCCGCATCCAGATTGCCGGTGGGCTCGTCCGCCAGCACCAGCGGCGGCGCATGCGCCAGCGCCCGCACCAGCGCCACGCGCTGCTGCTCGCCTCCGGAGAGTCGGTCTGGAAACGCCTCGCGCCGCTCGCCCAAGCCGACCTCGTCCAACAGCCCGAGCACCCGCGAGCGCGCACCGTCATCGAGCCGCCCCGCCAGCTCCAACGGCAACAGCACGTTGTCCGCCACCGAGAGCGTGTCGATCAGATTGAAGAACTGGTAGATGACCCCGATCGCCCGCCGACGCAAAAGCGTACGCGCTCGCTCGTCCCGGCCGGTGACCTCCTCACCATCGACCCAGATCCGCCCCGAGCTCGGCGCCGCCAGCCCGCTGATCACGTTGAGCAGTGTCGACTTGCCGGAACCACTGCGGCCGAGCAGCGCGACGGTCTCGCCCGCGCGCACCGATGCGCTGATGCCGCGCAAAATGTCGTGGCGCCGCTCGCCCTCGACGTAGCTGCACGACACCTGCTCGAGATCCACCATCGGGCGATCGGGCATGGACCGTCTCCACCAAGGAAAGGAATCGCCACACGATAGTAGAGCACGCCCGAAACGTGGCGCGAATCGCCGAACGGCCGTGAGCGCCAGCCAGCTAGCGGCCTGGACTTGGGTACGCTGGGACGCAGTATTCGGAGAACGCCCGCGGCGAGATCGAAGACGGCCACTCGACGGGAGCGCAGCACGATGGAGGCGCTCGCAGCAGCGATGGCCGAGGCCGGCGCGGTGGTCGTGTTTTGAGGTAGCGGCATGGCGAACGCATCGGGTCCGCGCGGCGTGATCGGAGGCAGGCTCGGTGGGTCCGTATGTGATGGCGAGATGGCGTTGGTTTTGTCATGCTTTAGCCGACTATTCACGGCATTGCGCGGCTGAGCGCGGGTGTTCAGTCGGCGGGGCGGCGCGCGACGGCAAAGGGTGGCCATGAGCCCGACGGTTTTCAGGGAAAATGGGTATCGCTTCTTCTTTTTCTCACGAGAGGAAGCGCGGATCCATGTTCATGTCATTTCCGCGATCGGGGAATCCAAGTTTTGGTTGCAGCCCGAGATCGAGCTCGCCATGAACTACCGTCACAGCCGAAAGCAACTGAAAGAGATCGAGACACTGATTGAGGGTCACTACGATGAGCTCGTCAGCGCTTGGCAACAGCACTTCGAGAGTTGAGGTGTCCCACATTTCGAATCACGGAATCTGGCTCTTGAGCCGCGGGACGGAACATTTCCTGCCGTACGAGTCCTTCCCGTGGTTCAAGGAAAAGCCGGTCAAGGAGGTTCTCAACGTCGAGGAGCCGTCACCCGGTCATTTTTACTGGCCGGATATGGACGTGGACCTTTCCGATGAAATCATCGAGCATCCTGAACGCTTTCCCAAGCTCGCGAAGTGAC